>NZ_JARJDD010000017.1:0-124003 GCF_029269935.1 Gordonia sp. N1V | reverse complement strand
GAGGTGCGAGCCGCGTGCGGCGAGCCTCGAGACCGCCTGTGCCGATGCTGGTTTCAGGCCACCGGCCGCGCACACACCCGCGTGACGAGCGCTGCGGTGTCGCGCCGCAAGACCTCTTCGAGATCGTCGGCGCGTCCGGCGGAGAGCAGACGTGAGCGGGCGGTGGCGTCGGGATCCGGGATGACGACGAGCACGTCGTCGGTGGCTGTGAGGCCATCGACGTAGTCGGTGATGGCGTCGACGATCGATTCCTCGTCGACGGCGTACAGGGTTTCCAGCGGCACCATCGGATGCCGCTCGCGCCAGCACGCCGCGAAACCTTCCTCAGGGGACACCGCGACCTCGACGTGCACCACCCGGACCTCCCGCCCGAAAGATCGGGCCCGGCGCAGCGCGTCGTCGACCGCGGTGCACGGCTGCGATACCGGCACCACGGCGATCCCCTGTCCGGCAAAGGAGCGGTGGGTGAGCGTCTTTCGTACCAGATCGGCGTGATGGTCGGCGGCAGCCGCGGCGACACGACGCTTACGGTATGCACGCGAGACCGCCGACATCGACGCAACCAGCACGACGAGCACCACGATGACCCACAGCGACCCCTCGTCGGCCTTCATCACGGTCACCACCACGGTGGCCAGGCCGGTCGCTGTGGCGCCGATCGCGTTGAGCGCCAAACGCCATCGCCACCCGCGAGTGCGCGCTGACCACCAGTGCCGCACCAAACCCAGTTGGGCGAGCGTGAATCCGATGAACACGCAGATCGCGAACAACGGCACGAGCAGATTGACGTTGCCCTCGGTCACCGCGATCAGGATGCCGGCGGCAACAGCGAGTACGAGCACGCCCTCGCGGTAGACACCGTGGGTGGCGCGGGTGAGTCGATGCGGCAGGTAATCGTCGGCGGCGACCACCTTCATCAGCTGCGGCAGTCCACCGAAACTGGTGTTGGCGGCCAACGCGAGCAGGATGACCGTCGCCGCCTGAATGACGTAATACACTGCACCACGCCCGAAGACGCCCTCGGTGATCTGCGAGAGCACGGTCACCCCGTCGCGCGGTTCGATGTGCAGCACCTCCACCAGCGCGGCCACCCCGAGCATCATGGCACCCAGCAGCACACCGAGCGCCACCTCGGCGTGCTGGGCACGTCGAACCCGGTTCTGCCGGAACTGCGGGGTGGCGTTGGCGATGGCCTCGACACCGGTCAATGCGGCGCATCCGTTGGCGAATGCCTTGAGCACCAACAGGAGTCCCACGGTGGTGAGGGTGCCGGTGGTGTGCTCGACCGAGGAGTGGGTGGGGTGCCCACCGGTGATCAGTCCGACGACGATGAGCGAGAGGATCGACACGATGAAGATCACCGTCGGCGCCATGAACACCATTGCGCTGCTGACGATACCGCGGAGATTGACCGCGGTGATGAGCACCAGAACGCCCAGACCGATCCACACCGTGTACGGCCGTGCCGCGGGGATCGCCGACGTCAGGGCAGCGGTCCCGGCCGCCACCGACACCGCGACGTTGAGCACGTAGTCGATGACCAGTGACGCCGCCGCCACCAGCGCCGGACGCCGGCCGAGATAGCGCTTAGACGACGCGTACGCCCCTCCCCCGTCGGGGAAGACCGCGATCAGCTGCCGATACGACGCGATCAGGATGGCCAACAGCGCAACGATGGCCGCACTGACCGGCAGCGTCAGCCCGAGCACGTGGCTACCCGCGGCGGCCAAGACAACGACGATCGCCTCCGGGCCGTAGGCCACCGACGCCATCGCATCCAGCGACAGTGCAGCGAGTCCGGTGGTCGCGGTCAGACGCCGTTTCTCGGCGGGGTCGGACGGTTCCGGGGTCTGCGGTGTCGGTCCGGAATCCGTCGGGACGGTACGGGTCGCGATGTTCAGCACTGTGCCGTTCTACGTCCGCCAAGCGGGCGATACCGCGTTCCATACGATCTTTTGACGCTGCGCCGGTGATCGTTCACGGCAGCATGACGCTCAGCCCACCCGATACCGCGTGAAGCCTTCCCGGGCCAGAGTGAAGCCGTAGCCGTGCGGGTTCTCGCAGGCGAGACCGGCCGACCGCGAGTAGCAGACGATCGTCAGGTCGGGGCGGGGCTGCCAGGTGACGGCGGTGCCATAGGGCAACGTCGCTCCGACCTGGCGATAGGCGCCCTGCAATAACGACGCGCACACTGGTTTGTCGAAGTCCGCCCAGCCGAACATCGTCGCATTCGTCTCGTCCTGTCGGTCGTACACACCGCAGGTGTCATCGAGGGGCACCGGCACGCTGAACTTGGTCTCACACAACAGACTTGTCGACGTGCCGAAGCAGATGACGTTTCCCGACGGAAGGGCGAAGCCGAATGTCGAACCCGGTCCGCCGTCGGCGAACTGGGATGCGGGCAGCATTCGGTAGCTGCCTCGATCGAACACCGGACCGGCTGCGGTGGTTGTCGTGGTGGCTGGTGTCTGTGGGCTCAATTCCAGCCAGAGCCTGCCGTCGGCAATGGCATCGAGATCCGGAGTGGCCGTGACAGTTCCGCCCGAGACGGTGAACGTGGCGTTCTTCCACGCCGGTTGCTCGACACCGCTGGATCGGGTGTCGACCGACGCGACGATGCGATCGGGGGTGGCCGACGAGATCCGGATCTCGCGGAACTCGTACGGGCGGATCGTCGACAGTTTGCCGTCGACGAAGATCGCGAGTGCCTCGAACAGGCTCGAGCCGGTACCTGCGGGCCGGTCCCGGTCACCGTTCTGGCCGGCGAGGATGGCGTAGCTCAGTCCCTTTTGGCAGGCGTCGAAGGTGGTGGCCTTCGGATGAGTGTCGAGATGAGCCCATGTGTCGGGAGACGGTCCGCCGGTGGGCACCACGCCGCCCGCCAGCCAGCTCGGTGCGGGCGCACACGACGTGCTCGACGACGCGGTGGCGGTTGCCGTCGCAGTGCGAGTGATTGTCGATGGCGCAGCCTGTTGCGAGCTGTGACAGCCCGCCGCCAGCACGACAGCCGCGACTATCACGGCCATGACACTGAGTCGCCGGATCACGAGGCCTCCCCTTCGTCGAAGCTTGTGGTTACAGTAGCGCCATTTCGCGCGGGTGTATTCTCGATTGGCTTCTCGCGCGTCACCCGTCGAACTCTCCGGACAGCGGCAACGGTTCAAACCAGCCCTGCCACAAGAGGTCTCGAGGCTCGGCGCTAGCGCGCCTCACACCTCGACCAGCGAGAAGAAGGGTCCGGCGGACAAGTAGAAGTCAGACAACCGAATGACGCTCATGATGCGGAAACAGCAGCGGCGCAGGATGTCTCGAGGCTCGGCGCTGCCGCAATGGCAACGCTCAGCCCGCATCCTTGCGACCATCACGGCGTCGGCGCTTCTGCGACAACATTTCGCGGTCCGATTCGGCAAGCAGACGCGTCAACGTGGTCGTGGCCCCCGGCTCCGGCGCAGCCCACCCGATCGACGCCGACTGCGGTAGTGCGGAAATCGATTCCACGACCCGATTCTGCAAATGCCGGACGCCTGTGTCACTGTCGCTGACGATCAGGACGACGAACTCGTCACCCCCGATGCGTTCGGCGAGCTGACCGGCGTCGAGCAGCCACCGCAGCGACCCGCCGGCGGCCTGGATCATCCTGTCGCCCTCGGCGTGACCGCGAGTGTCATTGAGGTGCTTGAGTCCGTCGATGTCGATGCTGCCGACGACGACCGGTCGAGCGCGGGTGAGTGCTTCATCGAGCAGAACGTGGCCGCGGGTCGTCAGTCCGCGGCGGTTCAGCAATCCGGTGAGGTCGTCGGTGATGGCCAGGGCCCGAATGGTCTCATTGGCACGGTGCAGTCGACGCTCGGTCCGCTGCCACGTCAGCGCGATGATAAGCGCGAGTACATCGGCCTTCACGAGTTGCAGAATGACCGAGCCGAAACTGACATCGGTGGTGAAGTGGATGGCGTATGCGGCGGCCGCGACATTGACCAGCGCGATGAGGACCACGGCGATGCGCGGATAGGGAACCAACGCACCCAAGGCGACGATCACCAGCAGCGTACCGATCGCGGGGTAAGCGATACCAGTGAACGCGATCTACACGAGCGGGTTGATTGCCACCACGACAGCGGTCGCGGTCACCACAATCGGTGCGCTGACACGTTTGATGACGTCACGGCGGCGCCACAGCAGCAAACCTTCAGCACCCAACACGGCAGCGGTGAAGATCGCGACCCACGACGGTGCCCAGACATTCGGTGCCGTGTCAAACAGAAACTGTGCCACGCCGACAGCCAAGAACAGCAGAGCACCGAGTCCGACCGTAAGCGCAAGTCGATCGTCAACGAGCGCGTGGACACGCTCTGTACTCGACATCGTGATCACACTCCCGACAATCGTCGCAGATGCGACCCAGTGTAGGCCCGTGCACAAGCTCCGGCATCGTGCAGGTTGATCGTCGGTGGCTACGATCAGACACGTCTGCGCATCCATTGCGCCGAGTCGACCGAGCCACACGCACGCGCTCAGCGCGGCCGATGGCGCCGAACGCAATGTTTCGAGCATCGCGGTGGGTAGTTCGATTCCCATTACCACCTGGATCACGCTCTCCACCACATCGAGATTCCCCGGTGTCTCGCCGACGAGAGGCAGAGCTCTTCCGCCGATGATCGAGGTGCCCGAGCCCGCAAGGGCGAGGGCCTCGAGACCCGGCGACACGACATCGGGAGTACGGAACCAGCAGCGGCACAAGTGGTCTCGAGGCTCGGCGCTGGCGCGCCTCACACCTCGATTAGCGAGAGGAAGACGCGGTAACCAAACGGCGCGACTGCGGGAGTACGAAATCAGCTGCAACACACGCGGCCTCGGGGACCAACGGAGGTGGGGCCGGTGGCGGGGGCGGGGTCAGTGACCGGGGGTCGGGGGGCGACGCAGGATGAGGGATTCGACGGCCTCGTGAGGGACGCGGTCGTGCCACCGGGCGGCGTTGGTGTCGTAGAGTCGCTCACCTTCCTTGCGGGCCATCTCGGCGTCGAGGAGGTATTCGCGGCAGCGGGCTACGAATTCGGCGTCGTCGTCGGACGGGGTGAGACCGAAAACCGGACCCAGGGAGCCGACGGCGGCCGAGGTCCCGACGACGGGCAGACCGATGCTCGCGGAATCGAGGATCTTCACCCGCACTCCACCGCCGGTGCGCACGGGTGCGATGAGGGCACGACAGGTACTCAGGAAGGCGGTGATGTCGTCGACGAAGCCGAGGTCGCGGACGCCGTCGGGCAGCGTCGGTTGTTTGGCGCCGGCTTTCGGGGCACCGATGACGCAGAGTTCGGCACCGTCGATGCCCTTCGAGATCTCCGGCCACAGACGCAGGGCCTCGAGGAAGGCTTCCTGGTTGGGTGGCCAGCCTCGGGTACCCATGAATGCCAGTCGCGGCGGCGCGATGTCACGATGGGCGGGAACCCCGGGCGGCAGGGTGAGATCGATCCATCGCGCGTTCGGAACACCGTTGTCGCGGTAGTACTGCGCTTCCTCGAGATCATAGCCACCGAGCGCGTCGGCCTGGCGGGCGACCCTCAACTCGTCGGCGGTGATCCGCGGCGCCTCGAGCCGACCGATGGTGCCGCGGGTCAGCTTCCACACCGACGACTCCGGATTGACGGTGCTGATGACAAACGGTGCCGAGACACTATGGCGCGAACGCAGAAACGCCTCCGCCATGTACGAGTGCTCGGCGAAATAGACGTCACTGCAGGTGGCGTCGAGAGCATCCACCAACTCGTCGACGTCGTAGCGGACGTGGCACAGACTGCGTCGCGTCGTCACGCTCTGCCACGCCAACGACGGGCCCTTCACCGCCGGTTTGGGCACCCGGACGATACTGCTGTCTGCGTTCGGCCCAACCCCGTTGCCCGACAGACACACCGCACGCACATCGAAGTTCTCCCGGGCGATGTCCATCATGACGCGCGACAGCGCGATGTCGCCGCCGTGCTCGTGCTCGGGGTCCTTCGACAACAGAAAGGTCACCGACGTCATCTCATTCACCCTCTCTGACAGTCTGTTCCGGAGCCATCGCAGCCTGCTCGGCTTCCACCGCGGGAATCGGACGGCGCACCGCGGCGAGGTAGATGGCCAGCAGCAGCGCATCGGTCACCACCGACGCAATACATGCACCGATCGATCCCCAGTGCGCCAACGCGAACACCAGCAGCAGCTTGATCGGGGCGAGCACGCCGGCGGCAACGCTGCGGACGATGTCGCGTCGTTGCACGTACAACACCGTCATCAGGACGAAGTTGACCACCCGCATCGCGACGAATACCCCGATGATCACCAGCGACCACGCCAGTTGTGTCGAGAACGGTGTCGCCAACATGACCAGGCCTGCGGCAATCACCGATCCGGATGTCGCCACCGCCACTGCGGCAATGTGTTTCGTGGGTGGACCGGCGCTCAGCGCACCTCCGGCCGCGCGTAGCGGCTCGTGATAGGTGTTGCCCAACGCCATGCCGAGTTGGGCTGCGGCCCAACCGACGGTGCTGGCGATCGCGTAGTACCCGGCGATGTCGGAATCGGTGAGGGCACCGAGCAGCAGGATGTCGCCTTGCATGTATGCCGCGTTGGCCAGGTGCTCGGCGAACAGCACCGCGATCAGCCGGGGATGGCCGGGAATGCCGGGGCGGTTGCCCGGCACCAGCATCAGCCCACGCGCGGCGACCACCACGTACGGCAGGGCGTAGAGCACGCTGGCCGCGGTCAGGTTCGGATGCGGTGCCACCAGAAGGTATCCGGCGCCGAGGACGATGCTGGAGAACTGGCGGATGGTGTCCATCCGCATCACCCGATCGGGGTGTCCGTCGCGCAGCGGGGCGCTCTTGACCGCGTTGAACACGATCTCGCCGCCACCGACGACCAGCGCGAACCACGCGAGATAGGAGAACGGCGAGCATGCCGCGCCGGCAATCATCAATCCGATGCCGAGCAGTGCCCGGGAGGCGCGTTCGGTGAGGAAACGTTCCTTGGACTCGCGGATCGCGCGGACGTTGAACGGATTGTCCAGTGGCGCAGCGATGATCGCGCCCAAAGCGAAACCCATCGCGTACTGGCCGTACGATCCGACACCGAGGTGGGCGACGACCACAATGGTCCACAGCAGCCCGGAGGCACGGCCACCGTAGGCCCACCCGGCGGCGACCACCGCCTTGATCACGTTGCGGCGACCATCAACGGGAGTCGGGGCGTCGGTCACCGTCACCGCGACCCCGCAGGCTTCGGTGAGCTCTCTGACGCCGATGACTTTTCGAGCACCGACGACCACACCGAGACATAGCCCCCGATCACGGTGTCGGGTTCACGCAGCTTGCGCATACCTTCCACGCTCGCGGCCATCACCGCCAAACGCTCGGTGTCGTCGATGATCTCGACGATCTTGCCGGCGAGCGCTGCGGGTGTCTGCTCAGCCGTGACGCCCTCGTCGATCGCCACGGCCCCACCCTCGGCCCCCAACTCTCGCAGCGCACCGTGACCGGTGGTGACGATCGGCGTCAGGTGACTGATGGCGTCGGCGACGACACCCGACGACGGATACGCGGTGCCGTACGGGCTGCGATCGCCGTACGGCACCACCAGCGCCCGGATGGACGCGAAGTAGCCGGCCATCTCCTCCTCGGCCAGCCCGCCGAGGATCTCGATGCCGTCACGGCGTGGCAGGTTTTCGGTCCCGCGGCCGGCGATCCGGATCGCGATGTCGTCGGGCAATTGGTCGCGCAGTCGTTCGACGTGCTCGAATCCCTTGCCCCGGTACACGAGTCCGAAAAGCCCGACGGCGCGCGGACGGCCGGGTGCGGCTGGCATCTCCGGCATGGCGCGCACCGTCAGGGGTGCGACGTGCACCGTGGCGTCCGGATACCGCTCCCGCAGCGATTGTGCACCGATCACGCTGGTGCCGAACAGAATCCGATCACCGAACACACCTCGCTCGACACGACGTGACACCGCCCGCATCGGGAAGTGCAGGCCATGGTTGAGCAGTCGCCGGCGCTGAAGGAATCGGGTGCGCGCAGGCCACCACACCAGTCCGGGCGGGTCGTGCACCGTCGCGGAGATCGCCAGCTTGGCCGACGCTACGAAACCAGCTGTGGGCCAGAAGGATTCTACCGACCCGCCGGAGAACTCGGCATGCAGCACGGTCGGCCGCTCGGACGCCGCGATCAACTCGGTCAGGTGTCGACGCCGACGACGTAGGTCGGCCACGGTGTCGGACCCCGGGCTCCCGTGTCGGACCTCGATCACCTCGGCAACGTGGCCACGTAACGTCTCGGCAAATCGCACCGAATAGGAGCCCACCCCACCGCATTCGGCGCGCGGGCCCACGTGGATCACCCGTAGATCCGCCAACTCTGCCATCACAGTCGGCGTCAGTAGAACAGCGGCCGGTACTTGGGCCGGTATCGGAGCGCGGTCTCGGGACGTTTGGAGATGACGCGGGCGGGCACCCCACCGACGATGTCGAGATCGGCGACATCCTTGCCGACCATGGCGCACGCCGCGACCACCGCACCGCGACCGATGCTCACACCGCTGACAATGGTTGCACGACTGGCGATCCACACGTAGTCACCGATGTAGACCGGCTCGATGACGGGCACGAACTCCGGGCTGGCCGGGTCGTGTTTGCCGGCGATGATCTGGGTGTCGCTGGCGATCACCACGTTGTCGCCGATGCAGATCCCCGACCGGGCGTCGAAGAGCACCCGGAATCCGATGGAGCAGGCCTCGCCGATCCGGATCTGATCGATGTCGAAGACCTGGCAGCCACGCAGGATCGAGGTGTCCTTGCCGATCTTGGCGCCGAACAGCCGCAGGAAGGCCTGCCGGATGGTGTGCGACGGGATGAAGGTGATGAGGTTGTTGTACAGCAGGATTCCGACGCGATTGCGCGCCTTGGCGATCGTGGAGATGTCGTTGAACGAGTATCTCGGCGTGAAATCGTCCCGTTCGGGGACGGTGACGCTCGCCGGGGCTGCCACGGTCTCGTTGTCGCTCACACCATCTCCTTTGCCGATGCTGCCGGTCCGAGGTCGGTCGGGCGGAGTTCTGTCGCTCCGGGCTCTGCAGGTTTGGGGCCGGGAGTGCTCTCGTCGATCACCCGTCGGATCTCACTGATGAACGCGCTCTCGTCGAACTTGTGCACGTGATGGCGGATGACGTCGGTATCCCAGTCCATCGCCACCACCCGGTCCACCGCGTCACGGATCTGCTCTGGTTCGGGCTCGTCGAAGAATTCACCGTTGATGCCCTCGACGACGGTGTCGAGGAATCCACCCCATCGCAACACCACACACGGCTTGCCGTACATCCCACCCTCGAGCGGGGTCAGCCCGTAATCCTCGTAACTCGCCGCGACGACCGCGGCGCAGTGCTGATACAGCCACGCCATCTCGGCGTCGGTGAGGTCTTGCAGCATGGTCACATTGTCGGGGCAGATCGCTTGCAGTGCATCTTTTTCCGGACCGCGCCCAACGACGACGAGGCGACGCCCGCTGCCCCGGAAGGCCTCGATGACCTTGTCGACGTTCTTGTAGGACAGCAACCGCGAGATACACAGGAAGAAGGGGGCGTCGGTCAGCGACGCGTCGGGCGATACCGCACCCTCGACCGGGGCGGGCGCGGTGACCGGCGCGGAGACCACGGTCGAGCTGAGTCCATAGGTGGTGCGGATGCGGTCACGGACCGCATTGGAGATCGCCAGGTAGCGATCGCAGCTGTAGGCGGCGCGACGGTCCCACCGTTTGAGTCCCGGTCCCATCGCCGACATGGCGAACCGTTTGAGTGTGCTCGGCGTCTCCCCGAGGTACACGTCGGTCTGATACAGCCAGCGCGCAGGCGAATAGCAGTAGACGATCTTGGTTCCGGTGGTGGAGAAGCCATGCGCCCACCCGCTGGTGCTGGTGAGCACGATGTCGGCGTCGATGACCATCCGCGAGGCGGCAAATGGTAAGAGTGGCAACGCAGCCCGGTGATTCTTCCGGAGGAATCCGATCCGGTTCACCGGCGAGGTCACGACGGTCTTGTCGGCGAACTCCGGATAGGTCTGATCGGGTTCGAAGAGCAGCGTGTGGATCACCGCGTCCGGGAAGGCCCGGCTCAACGACAGCACCACCTTTTCCGCTCCACCGCGCTGGGTCAGATAGTCGTGCGCTATGGCGATCCTTGGACGAGGAGCGTCATCAGTAACCACGGGTCCATCCATTCTCTGTGAGTACGCAGCAACACCGATCACCGTGGCAGGCCAAGGCAGATGCACACGACCGCCACCTACGGGCGCATGCACAATTCGAACCACGGAATCGGTCAGTGCGTGCTGGGAATGCCACCGCATCCCTGGGACAGGGGAAACGCTAACACCGCTGCGGGTGATCGGCATCTCGAATGCATTGTGACCGGCATCTCTCGCGCATTCTGTAACGCCACTTACACGCGGTACGAAAACCATTCTTTGTTTCACATTCGGATTCCGAAGAATCCGGCGATCACCCCGCGAGAACGGACGCGGCGTATTTCGGCGTCCAATCGTTGGTGAACAGCGCCCCGAAGTTCTGCTCGCGGTCGGTGGTGGAAGTCCCCGAGTCGCGGATCGTGTAGATCAGCGTCGGACCGGCAAACCCGCAGTTGGCGGCATACCAGAGCATGTCGGTGATCTGTTTGGCCTGCTCGACCTGGCTCACCCCGTCGGGCGAATCGGCGGCGGTGGGTGCACCGATCTCGGTGAACCAGATCTTCTTGGCGCCGTCACCCCGTGCGATCATCAGATTGCGCAGGCCGACGGTGTCGCTGATGACATTCTCCGGATTGGTCGTGATGCCGCCGGGAAAGACGTACGGATGCATCGCAGCCGCGTCGAAGTAGCCTTGCGCACCGTTGTTGTACATCGCGGTGTAGTACGAGAGCGGAGAGTACGGACCGACCGAGCGCGCGAGGCCGGCACTGATGACTGTCGCGCCCGGTTGGGCCGCCTTGACCGCCGTGTATGCGGACTTCAGCAGCGAGGTGTACCGGGCGGCGTCGACGCTGCCACCGAAGAACAGCGGCAGGTTCACCTCGTTCCAGATCTGATAGTTCGACACGTTGGCCTTGTACCGTGCGATCAGTGCACGCAGGAAGGTCGAGAGGTCACCGTTGTCGGTGGGCGGAGCGGTGAAGAAACTGCCCGCCGGCCGCGACCAGGCCGGCGACGACACCACCGTGGCCAGCACTTTCAGTCCGTGCGCGCGGGCCGAGTTGATCAGTCGGTCGGGCGTCGACCAGTTGTAGGTGCCCCGGGTCGGCTCGATGGTGTTCCAATCGATGACCACTCGCAGCCAGCTCGCCTTGGTCTTGGTGACGCCGTCGAGTTCGCGGTTCAGATCGGCCTGCGACAACCACAACATGTCGCTACCGCCGGCGAACCCGTAACCGTCCGCCGGGATGGACACCTCGGCGCTCGCGCGGCCCGGCTCGGCGCCGACCATTCCCGCACCGAGGACGGCGATCACGACGAGAACGATTGAGGAAAACCGCAAACGGTGCACCACACGCGGCATGACATGTTTCATGCACGCATCGTAACCAGAGCTTCTGACACATTCTTCATGGGAGATGAAATACATGTGAATTGCGTGACAATCGCCCCAATGCTGTCCAATTCCGGTAACTCGGCGCGCCAATACATGCGCCGCATGCGAACATCTCTTTGTCGGACCCGAGGCACGGGCTCGCCGACGATGCTGCGTCCACGGCATCCACTCACTTCAGAAAACGGGGTTGGCATGAAAACCGCGCTCATCACCGGAATCACCGGTCAGGACGGCCTCTATCTGTCCGAATTGCTGCATTCCAAGGGTTACCGGGTCGTGGGACTGGTTCGGGGGCAGAACAATCCGAAGGCCGACGCCCTGGCCGCGTCCCATCCCTTCGTGGAGATCGTCTCCGGGAATCTGCTCGACCTGTCGAGCCTGATGCGGGCGATGGCCTTCGCCGATCCCGACGAGGTCTACAACCTCGGTGCGGTCTCGTTTGTCGCGTACTCGTGGCAGAACGCCCGCCTGACCAGCGACGTGACCGGTACGGGCGTACTCAATGTGCTCGAAGCCGTGCGCCTGCACCAGGACACCACCGGCAAGCAGATCCGTTTCTACCAGGCCTCCAGCTCGGAAATGTTCGGCAAGGTGCAGGAAGTTCCGCAACGCGAATCGACGCTGCTGTGGCCGCGCTCGCCATACGGGGTGGCCAAGGTCTTCGGTCACTACATGACCATCAACTACCGCGAGTCCTACGGCATGCATGCCAGTTCGGGTGTTCTGTTCAATCACGAGTCTCCGCGTCGCGGACCGGAATTCGTGACACGCAAGGTCAGCCGTGCGGTCGCACGCATCCACCTCGGCCTCCAGGAGTCGCTGGCGCTGGGCAACCTCGACGCCAAACGCGATTGGGGTTTCGCCGGCGACTACGTGCGAGCGATGTGGCTGATGCTGCAGCAACCCGAGGCCGACGACTATGTGATCTCCACCGGCGAGACCCACTCCATCCGCGAACTCCTCGACGTGGCCTTCGACGAGGTGGGCATCAGCGACTGGGAGCGCTATGTGCACATCGATCCGCGCTTCTTCCGTCCGGCCGAGGTGGACCTGCTGATCGGTGACTCCAGCAAGGCGCGTGCGCAACTCGGCTGGAAGCCGGAGGTCGACTTCGACGCTCTCGTCCGGATGATGGTGCGTTCGGACGTCGCGGCCGAATCCGGCTCCGTGACACGCGAAGTGGCGTGATTCCCCACCGCGCGCTGATCACCGGCGCGAGTGGCCAGGACGGCCGGCTGCTCCTCGCGGCACTCACCGAACGCGGATGGACGACCACCGGAGTGGTCGGTCCGAGCCGTCATCGGGAACTCGACATCGCCCCGCCCGGAGACGCCGAGTGCGTGGCGGTCGATCTCGGCGACGTCGACGCATGCGCGTCGGTGGTCGAGATGGTGCGGCCCGACGTCATCTTCCATCTCGCCGCGGTGTCGTCGGTCGGTCAGAGCTGGCAGGACCCGGTACACACCGGTCAGGTCAACGCCCAGGCGACGGCCGCATTGCTCACCGCGGCCCGGGATCTGGTGCGTGACGGCCATCCGGTGCACGTGGTCAACGCCTCCAGCGGAGAGATCTTCGCCGGCACAGACAGTGCGCCGCAGAACGAGTCGACCCCGATCTGCCCGACGTCGCCGTACGGGGTGTCCAAGGCCTATGGCCATCTGCTTGCCGCGGCGTTCCGCGCGCAGGGGGTGGGCGTGTCAAACGCGATTCTCTATCCGCACGAGTCGCCGCTACGGGCTCCGCACTTCGTCACCCGCAAGATCACCCGGGCGGTCGCCGAGATCGCGGCCGGAACGAGATCCGAACTCGCGCTGGGAAATCTCGCCGCCCGACGGGACTGGGGTTGGGCGCCGGACTATGTCGAGGCGATGATCTCGATGGCCACCGAGCGGGCCGACGACGACTTCGTGGTCGCCACCGGCGTCTCCCACAGCGTCGCCGACTTCGCCGGGGCGGCGTTCGCGGCCGCGGGCATCGCCGACTGGCATCATCACGTCCGCACCGACAAGTCGTTGTTCCGGCCCGCCGACAGCATCGACCTGGTGGGCGACAGCACCCGGCTGCGGACCACGCTGGGCTGGCGCCCCACCAAGACCTTCAGCGAGGTGGTGGCGGCGATGGTCGAGCATGACATGGCGTCGGTCGAGCATGCCGACGCCGCGGCTCAGCCCGCCGGGTCGGGCCGGACCGTGGCGTAGGCACGGAACATCCGCTCCCCCAACACCTGCGCTCCGGCCGCGTTGTAGTGGATGGCCTCACCGGGGTTGTGCATCCCCTCGGGGCCCTCGACGAAGACACACATCGCATGACGCGACGGTGTATCTCGGTGTACGGCATCGATTCCGGGGTAACGGTCGTGGCCGGTGGTGATCTCCTCGGGCACCATCTGCCCGAGGACGAACGGCACGGTGCCGAAGCGGTCACGCAGCCGCCGGATGAGTGTGTCGAGCCGGTCCCGATAGGCCTCCGGTGCCGTCAGCGGTACGTCGCTCTCCCCCTGATGCCACAGCATCGCAACGAGTTCGGACTCGGGACCGGCGGCCCGGAGCGCGCCGGCGATCTGGGCGACGGCCCGGTCGAACAGATTGACGCGCACCGATCTCTGGTCGGGGTCCCAGCTGAATCCGTTCTTCGGGTGGAAACTGGTGTCGCCGCGGGCCGCGGGAACGAGCAACACGGAGCCGTCGATGTCCTCGGCGAGCAGCCGACCGAAGGTGGTCCCGAATCCGACACCCGCACCGGGGGTTCCGTGCAGCAATGGATCCTCGGCGAGCAGGATCCGTCCGCGGCGGCGTCCGCACCCGGGCCATTGATGCACCCGCGGATCGGTGACTGGTGCGGCCGAGGGATCGGTGAGCCGGCCCGCGCCATGGGCGTTGGACTGGCCGAGGACGGCAACGACCTGATAGGGCGGTGTCGGGCTGACCGGTGTGCCCGAGGCCAGTGCCCGTTTGACGGTGTCCTTCGCGCGGGTACGCCACTGTGCAGCCTTCGCGGCGTCGCCGTGAAGCCGCAGGTCGGCGGCCGTCGGGGTCTGATCGGTCTGATCGGTCTGATCGGTCATGGGGTCATCCTCCTGCGCAGGTGTCGGGAGCGGTTGCGCCCGTGAATCTCTGGCCGATCCATCCGAGGACCGCATCGCCGTTGAGGTCGCCGTGTCCCTTGTCCGGCTGGAAGTCGGCGTCGACGACGGTGCCGGCCGCACACAGTTCACCGATGTAGGCGCGAGTCCAGTCCGGATCGATGAAGGTGTCCTTGCCGCCGTAGGCGATGAGCAGCGGCACCGGTGTGTGGGTGACGGGCGCGCGGGATCGCATCAGTCGGGCCGTCAGTCGGTTCTGTGCGTCGATGGTGCGTGGCCCGATGTCGGTGGGGCGCAGTTGTGTGGCGACGGCCTCGCGTCGGGCACCGGCCGACGGTGCGCACTGCGACAACGCATCCCAGCCCGCCACGGCGGCGCCGGCGCGGTAATCGTCGAGGGCAACGGTGTGATCGCCACGTGCCCACGATTCGATCACCCATTGCAGCATCAGTCGCTGATCGGGGGTGGCGATGCCGGCGCGTGCCTTCGCGGCCACACCGACGACGTCGGCGGCCGGGGCGAGTGCGGCGGCACCGAGCATCTCGAGTCCCGCACCGTAGGTGGGGAATTCGGTGGCGGCGGCGACCACCGCCCCGCCGCCCTGGGAGCCGCCGTAGGCGACGAACCGCGGTGAGGTGTCGGCGAGCACCGCACGCGCGGCACGCACACTGTCGATGACGTTGAATCCGGCGGTGGGGGCGTCGAGATACGGGTGTATCCCAGGTGCGCCGAGTCCCTGATAGTCGGGCAGCGTCACCACATATCCCTGTCGGGCGAGGTTGCCGGCGAGCGCCCCGAGACCGTACATGCCCTTGGCGACCGACGGCGCACACGGCGTGTTGATCCCGGTGGTGCCGTGGGCGAAGGCGATCACCGGCCGGCCACCGCGCGGTGGGTCACCGGTACCGGCCACGACGACGGCGCTGACCACCGTGGGTGTGTTCGTGGTGGCGTCGGTGGACCGATAGGTCACGCGAAAGGCTTTGACCCCGGCGAGTTTCGTCGAGATCGGCAGCCCGTTGAACGTCTCCGCCGTCACCACCGATCCCGGGCCCTGGCCGGGCCGGAATCCCACCGACTCCTTGCCGACGACGAGGATCGAGGCGAGTCGCACCGAGATCACCACCACCAGCACGAGGAGCACGATCACCGCGACTGCGAGCAGACCGAACAGCACCCGGTGTCGACGGACGACTCCCGTGCGGCGACCACGGATGACTCCCGTCATCGCACCTTGAACCGGCGCGCATAAGTCATGGCCGGCTTCTCCACGCAATGGAAGGTCACACTGGCCAGCGCGAAGCTCACCGCGCTGCACAGCACGATGTTGACCGCCAACCCAGCCCAGGAATCCCCCTGCAGCACACCGAGCCTGATCAGCACGATGATCACCGGGAAATGCCACAGATAGATACTCAGCGAGATCCGCCCCAGATATTCCAGGGGCCGCCAGTCCAGGGCGCGGGCGAAGACGCTGTCGCCGCCGGCCGCCATCGGCAACACGATGATCAGGATGAGCAGACCGGAGGCGAGGGCGGTGAAGGTGGACTGGAAGTTGGAGCCGGCGGCGATGAGTATCAGCATGATCAGCAGGCTCGGCACGATGGCGACGATCGCCGCGATCCGGATCGGACGCACTCGGCGGGCGTCGATCATCCCGACGCCGACAGCCACGAACACCACCGTCGCCAGCATCCCGAAGGCGAAGTTGTCGCTGGAGGCCACGAAACTGCGCAGTACGACGGCCGCCCAGTTGGGTCCCCAGTTGGCCTCGATGGTGGTGGTGATGCCCGCGCGGTCGGTGAGCCAGGCGGCCAGGATCTTCCCGGCGATCCCGAGCACGATGAGGATCGCCGGTGGCGCGAGGACGAGGGCGGCGAGGTTGGTGCCGAATCGTCGCCGCAGGAACCACATTGCCGCGCCGAACACCGGAAGGCAGGCGTAGAAGACGAGTTCGAGGGTCAGCGACCAGGACGGGCTGATGCCGGTCTGCAGATAGTGCGGGAAGTAGGACTGCAGCAGGGTCAGGTTGGTGGCGAGCAGTCCGGGGTCGGTGATCATGCCGGTACCCGCGTCGGTGCCGGTGTGGCTCGACGCCCACTCGTTGTGCAGGAACGAAGCCTGCAGCGCGAAGTTCACGATGAGGAAGATGACGAGATAGCCCGGGAACACCCGCAGCAACCGATGAATGACGTAGGCGCGGGTGTCGGGCTGGGTCTGCTTGTGCTGCAGCAGGGCTCGCACATACGGCAGATACAGCAGGAAACCCGACAGCGCGAAGAAGAAGATCAGCGCCTGCCCGAGCATCGCCAGACCGCCCTTGGCCATCGTGTCCGGGGAGCACTGATTGGCCACGTGCACGATGAGGACCGCCCAGCACGCCACACCGCGTGGTCCGTCGAGTCCGCGGATGCGGCCGGCCTTGTAGGCCGGGGGGCTCACGGGGTCCGCGGGCGACGCGGCAGGCGTGACGTGCGGCTGCCGGCGGTCGGCGAGTTCTTCGGTCATCGTTGCTCACTCCCGGGGGCGGTGCCGCATGTGGAGAAGGCCGGCTCGTCGTCGAACCTGTTGAGAATCCAGCCGACAACGCTGTCGCCGGCGACGCCGCCGTGGTCGGCGTCCGGTTGGAATTGCGATTGCAGCGTGGCGCCGTTGGCGCATGCCGACCCGATCGCGGCGGCGGTCCATCGCGAGTCGATCAACTGGTCGCGCCCGCCGTAGAGCACCAGCATCGGTGCGGCCGGGCGTTGGTCGGGTACCGCGCGCCGGGCCAGCAATGCGGTGAGGGCGGCGGCGTCGACCGGTGAGTCCGGCGTCAGATCGTCAGGACTCAACGATCGCAGGATGCTCGCCCGTGCCTGTGCGTGCACCGGAAGGCATTGGGCGAGTTCGTCCCAATGGCTCTGGGCCGCACCGCGCACGTACTTGCCGAGGTCGAATCCGGGGTTCTCCTGTTGCACGGCGAGGATCAGCCAGGTGTAGAGGCCGTACTGGTCGAGGGTCAGTTGTCGTCGGGTGGCCAGATCGACCAGACCGGAGAACTGCGCGGCCGGTGACAGACTCGCCGTCCCCCGCAGATCGAGTCCCGCTCCGTAGGTGCCGGCCAGCGTGTTGGCCGCCCACACCGCCTGTCCGCCTTGGGAACCGCCGAGCGCGGCCCAGCGGGTGGAGACCCCGGGCACCAGCGCCCGGGCGGCCCGGACACCGTCGATGACGTTCATCCCCTCGGTGCGCGCGTCGAGGTAGGGGTGGGTGGGATCGCTGCTGCCGGGGTAGCCGAGGCCCTGATACTCCGGCACGACCACCACGTACCCCTGCTCGAGCCATGCCGCGGCGGTGGCGGCGAGATCACCGAGCGTCGGGTCGAGGGTCACGCCGCATTCGCCGAGAAGTCCGGAGGTGCCATGGGCGAGGACGACGGTGTCCCACCCGTCGGCGGGACGCGCCGAGGACGGGACGAACACCGCACCCCACACGGTCGTCGGAGCTCCGGTGCGACCGTCGGTGGACGCGTACCGGATTCGCAGCGCGGTGCTCGCCTGCGCGGTCACGCGGCGGTCGAGGTACGGCATGGTCTGCGCGGCGCGCAGCGCACCCGGTCCGGTGCCACTGGTGTTGACGTCGTAGGCCACGCCGGGGTCCCCGGTGTCGGTCGGAGCGGGGTCGGGGTTCGACGAACATCCGGTGACGACGACGGCGACGATCACCAGGATCGCCAGCCACCATCCCGCGAGACGGCGCGAGGGTGCGGCGCCGGCCGCTGCGTGGCCGGCCGGCTCGCGAATGACTGTCATCGGTCGGCCCCCATCGCCGGTTCACGCACGCGGACAACTGCTTCCCGCGGTGCCTCGATGACGTCGCGGGAGATCCCGACGCCCAGGACGCACACACTCGAGAGCACCACACCGAGGACGAGCGCGGTCAGCAGCGTCGTCGACATCCCGGGTGACATCGACGTCGCGGACGAGCCGGCGTCGATCACCTCGGCGTCGTATTGCGGCATGCCGTCGGTGCGGCTCCATTCGAGTTCGGTGACCAACCCGGCAAGGTTCGTGCCGACCCCGCGGGCCAGCGTCTGCGCGGCGTCGGCGGTCGGGCCCTTCGCGACGACGGTGAGCACGGCGCCGTCGCCGTAGGGCAGCACCGTGATCCGGCTGCGCAGTGTGGCGATGTCGGCGCCGCCGAGGGCGCCGGTGGCGTCGGCGAGGCGCGTGCGACCGAGGACCTGATCGGAGACGGCGAGGTCGCTGTAGCTCGAGATACGCAGTCGCCCGGCCAGATCGGAGGCCTGTGCCGCTGACACCGTCGCCGGCCCGGTCGCGGTGACCAGCAGCCGTGCCTGCGACTCGTAGGAGTGCGGCAGGAAGACGAAGGCCACGAGTCCGGCCACCACCGCCCCGAGGGTCGCGGCGGCGATCACCGGCAGACCGCGGACCCACAGTGCGGCGTAGTCGGCGGGTGTGCGGTCGCTGGGGGATCTCATGGCAGGTCACCACAATTCGCCGGTGGGGTGGGTCCGCCGTTGACGAGGCTGCGCATCCAGGCGACCGACTGGCTGGAATCGAGTGTGGCGTGGGTTTCACCGATACGTTTGATGGCCTGTATGTGACCGCCCTGCCGACACGACTGCGCGATCACGCGGGCGGTCCACGGCCAGTCGATCAGCGGGTCGTCGGAGCCGTACATGATGAAAAACGGTTTGCCACCGAAGTTCCCGGTACCCAGCGGGAGACCGGTGCGATCGAGCCACGTGAAGAGGCGTTTGGCGGCCGCTGCCGTCCTGGGCCGCAGGTCCTGCGGTCCCAGTGACGCGGTGGCACGCAACGTTGTCTCGAGGTTCTCCGCGGGGATGCAGTTGAGCACGTCCTCCCACACCGACTTCGCATACGGCGATCGGTAGTCGTCGGCGTTGAACTGATCGGGTAGCACCCGCGACAACGAGTCGATGAGATAGGCGAACAGCGGGTACTGGTCGCGGGTGAGGGTTCCCGCCTCGGCCTTGGTGACCAGATCCCGCATGTTCGACACCGGGACCAGCCCGACCGTACCGAGCAGGTCAAGACCGCCGCCGTAGGAGTCGGCGAGATCACCTGCAGCCCACGCCGCCATTCCACCGAGCGACACCCCGTAGGAGATCCACTTGTCCGACAGTGACGGATAGGTGGCGCGGGCCGCGCGCACCGCATCGATCATGTTGTAGCCATAGGTGCGTGCGTCGAGGAACGGGTTGTCGGCGTTGTTCATGCCGAGGCCCTGATAGTCGGGCATGGCAACGGCGAACCCGTTGTACAACAGCGCCGCGATGATGACGTCATTGCCCAAGAGATTGGTGTAGCGCGAGGGACCGCATTTGGACCGGACGCCGGAGTTACCGTGGCCCAGTGCGACAGTCACCCATCCACCGGCGGGGGGCCGGCCGCCGGGGACCGCGACGACCCCGGACACCACGGTCGGTTGACCGGTGATCCCGGAGGTGGACCGGTATTCGACGCGATGCACGACGGCACCGAGTTCGGTGATCGGCGCAATGTCCTCGGTGCCCGCCATGCCCACGGTCAGCACCGAGCCCGTTGCCGATCCGCCGGCGGCACGATCGACACTCGGCGCGGGCTCCGGCGTCACCAGCGGTGACCCGGGGACATCGGGGGCCAAGGCGATCGCCCCGGGTTGGTCGTCGCGGGCGGCACACGCCGACGCACCGAGAATCATGGTGGCCGCCAACACGATCATCGTCCTCCATCGCCGACGCGGCCCACCCGGGGTGCTGTGAATCCGGTTCTGGTTCACCGCGACTCACGCAGTGCGGGCTCGGGCACTGCCGACCCGGTGGCCGTCGATCCGGTGGCCGCAGTTCCGGTGGCCGTGGGTTCGGGCGTCGGCTCCGGGGAGTCCGCGGACGAGCGGTCGGCGTCGGTCCTCGCCGGGGTGGCGGCGTCGGCCGATGATGCACGGCGAGCCGGTGCGCCGAAGGTCAGTACCGTGCCGATCACCGTGCCGACGGTGCCGAGGGACTCCACCGCGGCGCGCAGCGCCGACCGCGTGGTGCGCCCACGGCGGGCGACGACGACGACACCGTCGGCCAGACCTGCGATGGCGCGTGCGTCCGGACCGAGCGCCCCGGCGTCGAGGACCACCACGTCGAAGTGCTGACGCGCTTGTGCGAGAACCGTTTCCAGCCGGTGCGAGCCCAGGAGTTCACCGGGCGAGGGCGGCACGGGACCGGCCGGCAGGAAGGCCGGCATGGAGGTGGTGAGGACCTGCCCGAGAAGGTCGGACTCTCCGGTCAGGATGGTCGACAGGCCGGAGGTCGCCCCGGCGGCGAGGTGCATCGTGAGGGACGGGTCACGCAGATCGCCGTCGATGAGCACCACCGATTGACCCGACCCACCGATCTCGGCGGCGAGGTTGGCCGCGACACTCGACGTGCCGACGCCGGCGCCGGAGCCGACGACCGCGAGAACTCGTGGTGCCGCACCGTCGGGAGTGCGTTTTGCGCCGATGAACCTGACGTTGGTGCGCAGGTCGCGGTAGGCGTCGCCCTGGGGATCGTGCGCGAGGTCGGTGATGAGCGGGGCCTCGGCGCGGGCCGGTTCATCGGCGATCACCGCGAGGACCGGAAGGTCTGCGGTATCGGCAAGTGCGAGTGGGTCGTTGACGCGTCGGCGGGCCCGCAGACCGAGCCCGAGCGCGACGACGAGACCGAGGAGTAGACCCACCACGGCGCCGAGGGCGGTCAGCAACCACCACGCCGGCCCGGCGGGCGCACCGGGCAGCGATGCCTCGTCGTAGACGATGGCGGTGGCCGCGGGTTCACCACCACGCCGGGAGGTCTCGAGTTCCTGGACGACGGCGACCGTCTCCCGGGTGACCGCCGCGGCCTCCGACTGGGCGCGGGCGGCCGAACCGGCGCTCACCGAGATGTCGAGGATGACGGTCTTGTCGATCGGGGTGGCCGTCGTCGACGCCTTCAGGTCGGCGGCACTCACCTGGCCGTTGAGGGCACGTGAGGCACGTTCGGCGACCTGGTCGCTGGTGGCGACCTGGGCGTAGGAATTGACCCGCGCCTCGGCGAAAAGGTTGTTCTGGTACGACTCCCCAACCGATGTGCCACCCTCCGCGGAGACGAAGAGCTTTGCCGTCGACACATATTTGACAGGCTGGATGAACATTCCGTAAACAAATCCGGCAGTGGCGAGAATCACCATTCCGGCAATCAGCACCCACCAGAACTTCACGAGAATGTGAACGTATTCCCGAACAGCCACCGGGCAAGCTCCTTTCAGTCGGCCAGACCCACCTCTAAGCCTCAGCCGCAGTGACCTTTTCGGGTCCAACCGGCGAATTCAGACATTCGCCGACCCGGATGGCACTTTCGCAGACCATAGTCCACAACCGCCGACAACGCACTCGGAGAGTTGAACGCCCAAGAAAACACCCTCACCAATACGTCGGGCGCCATTGGTCCGGCATTCTTCGGCATGTGATCGCGGCTCGATCATGTAAGGATGCTCACCGTGGGAACAGTGCGCGCAGCGACAATCGTGGGCGCGGTGTCGGCGATCACTTTTGCCGCCGTCATCGCCGGGCCGACGCCGACCCAACTGGTGATGCTGCTTGCCATCGTCATCGTGGGTACCTACATCGGACTGGCGCATCCCACCTGGTTGTTGTGGGCGCTGGCCGCCGTGCTCGCCTGCTTGCCCGCCGGATATGTGCCCGGCGTGCATCTGCCGCTCATCTTCGCGATGACCTCGGCGGTGTTGCTCGCCACCGTCATTCATCCCCCAACACGGTCGTTCACTGCCGGGTCCCCCACTGCAGGGTCTCGCATCGAGTTGCAGCCGTTGGACCGATTGCTGATCCTGTTCGCGCTGATCGCGATTCCGTCGGTGGTGTTGACGATGACCGGACTCGCCGACATCGTCGAGTACGCGAAATGGGCGACGGCGGTGTTGTTGATCGTCGCCCTGAGACGCCTCCCCGGATCGCAGCTGGCCACCTTCGGGCGGGTGTTCGTCGGTGCCACCGCGGTGTCCGGCCTGATCGGCCTCATCATGCTGACCGTCGACACCGGTGGCAAGACCTTCAGCCTGCTCTCGCCGTTCGGGTACACCCCGGCATCGGCGGGACGATTCGTCTACACCGGCGCCACTGCGATCCCGCGTCTGTCGGGAACTTTCATCGACCCGAACGCCGCAGGCATCGGCCTGCTCGCAGCACTGATGATCTGCCCACTGGTGTTCCGCGGACGCACCCGCTGGCTGCTGGGACTGTTCCTACTCGTGTGCATCGCCGGCACCCTCAGCCGTGCGGCGTTGTTCTCGGTGGTCCTCGGCGTCCTCCTGATGCTGTTGTTCCACACCATGTCCGGACGCGCCCGCGGATACATCGCCGGATCGATGGTCGCCGGAATGGTGATCCTCGCCGCGGTCCCGGCGTCGCGACACCGGATCTTCTCGTCGTTCGGTTCCGGCGACACCGGCTCGTCGGCGCGCGGTGACGCGTTACGCGACTATCCGGCGAACATGGCCGGCCACTGGCTTCTCGGGCATGGCTGGGGCATACCGGAGTTCAAGGATCCCTCGCTGGCGTTCACCATCAACTACGTCGCCAACGCACCATTGCTCGCGATTTATCGTGGTGGTCTGTTCGTCGGGGTCGCGTTCACCGTGGTCATGCTGTACTGCTGCCGGCTGGCGTATCGATGCCTGCGAAACGCCCGCTGGGAGCCGGCTTTCTTCGGCGGGTGTTTCATCGGGTTCTTCGTCCTGGGCATGCAACTGGACTTCAGTACCGTCACCATCCCCGTGTCGGTGACCGATCTGTCGGTGATGATCGCGTTTCTCGCGTTCGCCCAGCGGTTTTCGACGTCCGACGAGTCCGTCTCGGCCCGCGCGACGGCCCGGGCGACATCGGTCGGCGTCGGTTAGGGCCGGATGCGCGCGTACCTACGGCGGCATCGCACCCTGCGTCGGGCGTTGATCGTCGGTGTGGTGACCGCGCTCCTGCTCGGTTCGGCGTTCTGGGTCGTCGGGTATTTCCTGTTCTACCGGTCCCACGAGGACACCCTGCGCCGCGCGGACGCCATCGTGGTCCTCGGCGGCGAACACGACGGGCGGGAACAGTACGGGATCGACCTCGCCCGACGCGGCTACGCGCCGGTGGTGCTGCTCTCGGACCCGTACAACCGCTTCGAGGGGAAGGTTCCCGACCCGGTGATGGATCGCGCGTGTGCCGCGAGTACCGCTGCGGTGCAGGTGATCTGCTTCGTCCCGGAGCCGGGCACCACGGTCGGTGAGGCGATGTTCGCGACCAGGATGGCGCGCGAACACCGGTGGCAGTCGATGATCGTCATCAGCTGGCGCTTCCACCTCGTGCGTGCCCGGATGATCTTTGACCAATGCGGTGCCGGCGGGGTGGTGATGCGGGCGGTGCCCCGCGACTATCCGTCGTCGGTCCTGTATTGGGGCGCCAACTTCGCGTATCAGTACGCGGGTCTGGCGAAGGCCGCGGTCGTCGGGTGCGATCGGTGAGATCACGAGCAGCGAGATCACGAGCAGTGAGATCACGAGCAAGGGGATCAGTCATGCGACGACGCATTTCCAGCGTGTCCCGCCGAGCGGTCCAGGCCGCGACCGCCGTCGCGGTGTGCGGTGCCGCGGCGTTCGTGGCCGCACCGCCCGCCGCGGCGGTCAGCTCGGATCAGCTGCGCCCCAACTGCACCTGGGCGAGCGTGGCCGACGAGGCCGCCGCCGTGCAGACGTGTGCGGTGTACTCGGCAGCGATGAACCGGATCGTCCTGGTGCAGATCCGGCCCTCGGCGCTGGCGGCCGGGTCCGCCGAGCACGCCGTCTACCTGCTCGACGGCATCAGCGCCCCCGAACCTGGGCCGACGCCGACAGCGGCGCCCTGGCCGCCTACAGCAACTCGTACAACCTGGTGATGCCCGCGGGTGGGGCCGGGACGTGGATGACCGACTGGCAGGCCACACCGGCCGGGGCGGGCGGCACCCCGGGGGCGTCGGCCGAGTGGGAAACCTTCCTGTCGACCGAGTTACCCGCCTACCTCGCCAACAACTTCTCCGTCGAGCCCGGCGGGAACGCGATCGTCGGCCTGTCGATGTCGGGTGGGCCCGCACTCACCATCGCACTCGATCACCCCGAGATCTTCACTGTCGCGCAGTCACTTTCCGGTTTCTACCAAACCAATAATCCCATCGGGTGGTTCGTGATCCCGGCCATCCAGAGTTACGTCACCGGCATCGCCAACGGCAACACCGCGATGTGGGGTGATCCGCTCGGCCCGACGAGCACGTGGTCGGCGCACGACGTCTCCGCCCGAATCGGCGAGATCACGGCCTCGGGTCAACGCATTCTCATCACCACCGGTATCGGAGTGCCGCTGCCGCAGGACTTTCTGATCATGGCCATCACCGGCAACCCCGTGGCCTTCGTCAGTGGCATGGCGATCGAACTCGGGTCGCTCGCCTCGACGCTGGCCCTCAACGCCCAGGCCGTCCTCTACGGATTGCCCGTCGACTTCTCCTACACCGTCGGCGTGCACAGCTGGACGCAGTGGTCGGCGAACGCCGGGGCCGACGCGGCGGCGGTGGAGTCCGCTCTCGCGACGGCGAATTCACCGACGACATCGAGCACGGCCCCCCGGACGTCGACCGCCGGTACCGCAGCGATCGTGAGTACCACGGCGATCGCGAGTACCACGGCCACGACCACCGTGCAGACCAGTGCGGCGGTGAGTTCTGCGGGGACAACAACCACGGGGAGCAGTCCGTCCGGCGACGCCGGTCCGGATGTGGCGTCCTCGGGTTCGGCCGTATCGAGCACGGCGAGGCAGACATCGACGGCGCCCTCGGTACCGTCCGCTGACCCGATCCTCGCGCCCGGTACCGACTCCGCGTCGGTGCCCACCGCTTCGACGGCTCACTGAACCTCGCCGGGTCCTTCACACCGGCATTCATTCTCTGTTCACGAAAAACAACGGAAATGGGCGGCGCTCGATAGCGCGCGCCAATTCACAGCATTCCGTGTGGCGCATTCTCACGCCATTTGATATCAATTGACATCAGAGGCGGACCGGCAGTCCACGTACGGTCCATTCATTTGAGGACAGTCCATGCGGAATCGTAGTCCAGTCATGTCGTCCACACGGGTCGCCGCATTGTGCGCCACCGCGATTCTCGGATTCGGGACGGTGTCGAGCGCGCCCTTCCTCACCATCCCGCCCGTCGCGTCGGTGATCAGTCAGGCTTCGCCAGTGCCGATTCGCCTGGTGGCCGTGATCGATCAGAGTTCGACGACCATCGGGATCGCCGATTCCTCGCTGTACGGCCTCGACTCGGCCACGCTGGACACCACGCTTGACCACATCGCGTCACTCGGGGTGACCAGTGTCCGGGTGGCGATCCCGTGGATGAGCGTGGAGGCCAGGGAAGGTACCTACGACTGGACGCAACTCGATGCGCTCGTATCGGCGGCACAATCGCGCGGAATCAGCATCGTCGCCACCCTGACCGGAACGCCGGCGTGGGCCGGAAATATCATCAATGGTCATTTCGATCCCGACGAGTACGCCGATTTCGCCAGCGCTGTGGCCACTCGGTACAAGAATGAGATCAGCGGCTACGAGATCTGGAACGAACCGAATGCCGCACTGTTCTACAACCCGACCGACCCGACGTCGTATACCGCATTCCTCAAAGACGCCTACACCGCGATCAAAGCCGCCGACCCGAACGCCCTCGTGATCGCGGGAGTCCTCGGAGCGACGACCACGACGGGCGCCGCCCTCGATCCCGTGACATTCGTCCAGGAGATGTATGCGGCCGGGGCCGCGGGCTACTTCGACGCGTTGTCGTTTCACCCGTACCAGTTCTCCGAGGAGTACAGCGAGAACGATCACGCGGACTCCCCGGCCAGCCAGGTGAGCGCCATCCAGGCACTGATGGCCCAGTACGGGGATGCGGCGAAGAAGATCTGGATCACCGAGTACGGCGAGCCGACCACCGGGAGCTACACCCAAGCGCAGCAGGCGGCGTTCATCCAGGACTTCATCGAGGCCTGGCAGAACCAGACCGGTGCGGGACCGATCTACATCTACACCACGCGTGACACGGATACCGGCTCGTCGAACGTCGAGGACAACTTCGGTTTGTACGAGACCGACTGGACCCCCAAACCCGCCGCCCAGGTCCTCGCCGATCTGATCGCCCAGTACTCCGGAAGCGACTCGGCCACTCACGATCTCGGTCAAGCACTGGCGACCGCGCTGCAACAATGGGTCACCCAGCTCGCGCAGTCGCAGCTCGCCGCGATCCAGCAGCTCTGGCAGGACCTGGCCAGTGCACTGCAATCGATGTTCGGCGTCTCCGCGACGACCACGACCCAGACGGTGGCCACGGCCGCCGCGCTGAGCACCGCGGCCGGGTCCACTGCGACGACGTCGGCTGCTGCGACATCTGCTGCGGTGCCGCCTGCTGCTGCGCCGGCGACCTCGACGACATCGAAGAGTTCTGTGCCCACCACGACGGCTGAGTCGCCCACGACGTCGGCGGCGCCGACCGCATCGAGTTCTTCGTCGGCAACGACGACTGAGGCAGCTGCTCCGGTGACCACTGTTCCCGAGACGACCGCTCCCGAGACCTCGGTGCCGGACAGCGCGGCACCGGCTACCTCGTCGGCAGCGAGCGCAACCTCGACCCCTGCTGCCGGCGCAGTTCCCTCGGTCGACGACAAGTCCTCGGCCACAAGCGAAACGACTTCCTCCGCAGGGGGTTCGGCGACCGTGCCCATGGCGACGAGTGCGTCGTAGTCGGCGAGACCAGGTCAGCGCGCGGAGGTGACGGTGACGATCGCCGACGGTTCGTTGTTGGTGCACAGTGCCGAGGTCATCGTCCGCTGATTCGCGGTGCCGTGGATCGGGCCGCTGAAACACAGCCATGACCCCGACTTGTGTCGATGATCACCGTCGCCGCGAAGTGCGGCCGCAAAAACCTCGTCCATCACTCGATTGGCTTCGTCGCACGTGACACCGTCGGCGACGACCACATGTCCTGCGGGATCGCCGTGGAGCGGGTTGCAGGTCGTCGGCGTCCCGACCGCGATCGTGGATATCGCTGTGTCGGAGGCATTGTCGGCCCTGGTCGGTGCGCCACACGACGCCACGGCCAGCGTCACGGCCGCCGCGGTCAGTGCGGTGACGGCCCACGCTGCGGTGCCGCGCACGGCGTGTCGCGGCATATCAGCGCCGCAGCACCGTCGCGGCATACTTGGGCTTCCAGTCGACCGTCAGCAGGGCACCGAAGTGGTCTTCACGATTGGCCGGAGAGGTGCCCGCATCGCGCACCGAGTAGATGAAAGCCGGTCCGCAGTAACCGGTTCGGGCAGCGGCAGCCAGGACGTCGGTGATCTGACGGGCCTGCGCACGCTGGGTCACCATGTCGGTGACGCCGAATCCGATCGGTGCGGTGCCCCCGGCGGGCAGGGTGGGCGCGCCGATCTCGGTGAGCCAGATCTTCTTGCGTGCGTCGCCGTGGCGCACCATGACCGCGCGGATTCCGCCGACCTCGGTCCAGCCGTTGGGGGTGGCGGTGATGCCGCCCGGGAACACATACGGGTGCATGGCGAGCGCGTCGAAGAAGCGTTGTGCACCGGCGGCATACATGGACGCAACGAATCCCGACGCGCCGGCACCGGGGCTCAGCCCGGCCGCGACGACCGTCGAATTGGGTTGCACCGCTCTGATGGCCACATACGCTGCCCGCAGGAGCGCGGTGTACCGCGCGGGATCGGGTGCCTGTGCACCCCAGAACAACGGCAGGTTCGGCTCGTTCCAGATCTCATGGTCGGTGACGCCGGGGTATCGGGCGATGAATGCCTTCATGAACCTGCCCAGGGCGGCCGGATCGGCGGGCGGGGCATAGATACCGAGCGGAGCGGAACCACGTGCCCACTGCGGGGTGGTCAGCACGTTGGAGAGCACCCGTAGATGATGTCGGCGGGCGGCGCCGATGACGCGGTCGGGGACGCTCCAGTCATACTGTCCTCGAACGCGTTCGATGGTGGACCAATCGACCATCACCCTCAGCCAACCCGCACCGGTCCGCGACACCGCGTCCAACTCCCGGTTGATGGTCGCTGCAGACTGGGTCAGCGGCGAACTGCCCTGCGCGAAGCCGTATCCGGCGGCCGGGGCGAGCACCGAGGCCTGCGCGCGTGGTGCTCCGGAGACCATGCCGGCCACGATCGCCAGGACCATGGCACAGACCATGAACGGGGCAGCGATTCTCCGGGTTCTCGACGCATGACGCGGTCGACACGATCCTCTGAGGTGTGGCACGCCGGACAGTGTATCGGCGATGGGGTGTTTCGGCGCGTCGAGACGGTGGTACCAGACCGATATCGCCGAGACCTATCTCACTGGATTTCCGCGGCCATTATCGTAACGTTCGGACGCCCGCCGACGAATGGCCCGCGCGAGGACGGTCGGTGGCCGCCCCGCTTCTCCGGTATGGCCGGTTTCTCCTGTGCAGAGAGCGCATTGCGGGTTCGGCGTCCGACCATGTTTCCATTTCACAGGGCTCGCCGATCGGCAATCGAACATCATATTCGGCGGCACCGAGGCCGCATTACCGAGAATTCATTGTCGGCTTTTCCCAACCGGTCTCCCAGCGGTTGAGGAAACGACGTTGCCCTCGTAATCTTCACTCGTACGGCGGACGTCGCGGGGTGACGCCGCATCCGTTTCTCCCGCACGACTCCACCTGCACCGAGGCGCCTGGTGGCGACATGTCGGGAAATGACTCACTTCCGGAGGTCGTCATGGCTGGTGATCCCGCTCTCGAGTGGCCGGCACGCGACCGGTCCTCGCGCGAGGACGTGGCTCGTCGGATTCGGTTCGGCATGCGCAAGCGTGAGACCTCACGGTCGTGGGTTCATCGTTACCAGCGACTGCTCACCGTCTCCGACGTTCTCATCGTCTGCGCCACGGTGGTCGGAGCCCAGGCAGCCCGATTCGGTTGGGGCAGCGGCCCGGTACTCAACGGGGTCAAACTCACCGCCGACGCCGTGTCATTGCTTCTCATCGTGGCGTGGGTCGTGGCGCTGCGAGTGTTCCAGACCCTGGACCGTCGGATTCTGGGTGCGGGGGCGCAGGAGTACAGCCGGGTGGTCACCGCATGCCTGACGGTGTTCGGCACACTCGCGATCGTCGATCTCCTGTTTCGCCTCAGCGTCGCCCGCGGATATGTGGCCGTCGCCCTGCCCGTCGGGACGGCCGCCCTGGTGCTGTCCCGCTGGTTGTGGCGACGGCGCCTGGTCTCGGCACGCAAAGCCGACCCCGACGCAGCGCGCGCCTACCTCGACCGGCTCCTGGTGATCGGTGAGATCCCCTCGGCGACAGCACTCATCGCCCGCCTGATGCGCAATCCCGCGTTGGGGTACACGGTCGTCGGAGTGTGCTCCCCGGACAGCAGTCGGCTGGGACAGCCGGGCGTCGGGACATCGGTGCGTGTGGACGACTACGAGGTTCCCCGGTGGGGTGACTTCGACGACGTGGCCGCCGCCGTGGACGAATGTGGCGCGACCGCGGTCGCGGTGACCTCCGCGGAAGCTCTCGGACACGAGGCGATGCAGGAGTTGTCGTGGGATCTCGAGGGACGTGACGTCGAGATGCTGGTCGCGCCCGGCGTCACCGACGTGGCCGGGCCGCGGATGATGGTGCGACCGGTTGCCGGACTTCCCCTGCTCCATATCGACAAGCCGAGATATGAAGGGGCGAACCGCTTTCGGAAGGCAGCTCTCGACCGGTTCGGGGCGTTGTCGGCGCTGCTGATGTTGCTGCCCGTGATGGTGGTGATCGCGATTGCCGTGAAGCTGGATTCGCGTGGGCCGATCTTCTATCGCGCCACCCGAATCGGACTGAACAACGCGCCGTTCCAGATGTGGAAGTTCCGATCGATGGTCACCGACGCCGACACCTTGCGACCGCAGATCGCCGCCTTGAACGAGGGCGCCGGTGTGTTGTTCAAGGTGCGTGATGATCCGCGGGTCACTCGCGTCGGCAAGTTCATTCGGCGCTACAGTCTCGACGAACTCCCGCAGCTGTTCAATGTGGTCGGCGGGTCGATGAGCCTGGTCGGCCCCCGACCCCCACTTCCCGACGAGGTGGAGCGCTACGACGGCCGCGTTGCGCGGCGAATGCTCGTCAAGCCGGGGATCACCGGACTGTGGCAGGTGTCGGGGCGCTCGGACCTGTCGTGGGAAGAGTCGGTGCGGCTGGACCTCTCCTACGTCGAGAACTGGTCCATCATGCAGGATCTCACCATCCTGTGGCGCACCGTCTGGGCGGTGGCCCGCAAGGACGGGGCGTACTGACCGGGCACCGAAACCAGCACCGGCGCGCCATGACTTCTCGCCTGGCGGCTCGTTCGCACCTCGACGATCGGGAAGGAACCGCCGACTACGAATACAGATGACACCGGAGCGGGCCCCAGACCCCGAAAATCGCGGTTTTCAGCCTGATTCGGTGGAAGCTGTATTCGTACTCGCCAGGCGCCGAGGCCCGCGGCTCATGCCTCGCCTGTTTTCAGTCATTCGCGATGTAGCACCCGACCCGCGACCTGGCGTTTTTCCGTCAGGCTACTCGGGAAATGACTGAAAACAGGCGAATGGTCACTGCGCCGGGCTCACCTGCCCGCCGGACAGCACGCGGTAGGCATAGGTCGAGGCGATGAGGGTGACCGGACCGGTCACCAGGAGCCCGACGAGGCACAGGAGGGCGCCGACGAGGTTCAGGACGATCACCACGATGGCCAACAACAGCAGACTGCCGACGTTCTTCGACGTCAGTTCGAAACTGCCCTTGATCGCGTCGGTCGCCGACAGATTGCGGTCGATCGCGAAAGCCAGGGTGTACCAGAGCAAGAACGTGGCAATGAGCCCCGGGATGATGATGAGGATGAAGCCGATGGTCGTGATGACCCAGACGAGAATCGCGGCGATGAACACCTGAGCCAGATTGTTCCAGGTGAAGAAGTCCGCGAAGGACGGCTTGTTTCCATCGAGTTCGTTGAGCGCACCTCGGGTGAACGCCGCCTGCACGAGGACGCTGAGGATGCCGGACACGAGCGACCCGATGATCCCCTGCGCGTTGAGCACCGACGTGTCGTAGTGAAATCCGCGCGCCGCGCTGTCGATCAGGCCGACGACCACGAATGTGACGATGGCGAACAGAATCCAGTTGAGCGCGTTGGCCTTGTACTTGTTCCAGCCGTAGCTCAGAGCGGCGCCGAGGTCGAGCTGGGCAGGCGTCGGCGCGTAACCGGGTACGCCACCTGGCGGGTACTGACCGGCCGGCGGCGGGTATGCCCCTGGCCCGGGTGGCGGATAGGAGCCGCCTTGCGGCGCTTCGTATCCACCCGGAGGAGGTGTGTAGCCCTGATTCTGCGGGTCCTCCCCCGGGTACGGGGGCTGGTCGGGTCCGCCTGGCGTACTGGTCATGACACTCCTCGCGTTTGATCAGTGACTGTCAGCGACAGTGACACGGGCCCGGCGAGAAAGCAATGGCATCGACGAGAAATGCCCATGACGAAATAATCAAGAATGCGCCACAGTTGGCAGACCCTGGCGCCCTGCCTCGGCGACAACGAATCTCGTTCGCACACCTAAGAAATGACGGGGTGGGAGCAGAATTCGCACTAACCGGTACCGAGTATTTCGCGGCACTCATCAGTGGTGTGCGTCTGAATGCACTCGGTCCACTCGCGTTGATCGTCAGCCCACGGATGTTGAGGTGTCTGACCGGTGTTGGGCACCCATTGGTAGTCGTCACACACGATCGCTGTGCCGTTGGGGTCGGTGGCGGTGCGGCCGATGTCGGCGCCGATGCATGACTGGCCGATGGTCGGCGCCGCGGTCGTCGTCGGCGTCTGCGTCTGGGGTGGAGCGGGATTCGGGGACACAGCGGTGGTACCCGTCTCGTCCGTGTCGGCGGAGCCGCGGCGGTGGCCGGGACCGAACTGCTCGGCGTTGTGGAGGCAGAGGCATACACCGTGACCGTCTTGCGTGGTGAGGACGGCGTCGACTCTGTCGGTGTCGCACAGCCGGACGACGCCGCCAGCATGATCGCGAAACATAGCGCGACGACGACCCGTCTCATGTGCTCCGTTCCCTGCCCATCTCCACACCGTAAGCATGACGACCGCCGGTCGTCACGACACGTCAGATGGCCGAATGGTGCGTTCATGGAAGTGAATCGACATACTTGTTCACGATGCGTTCACCCGATCTTTTCCACGCCCTCGTCCTGCTCAACCTGCTTTTCGCCTGCGGGCTGTGGACTCTGCTGCGCCCGACCGTGCGGGCGGCGGTGGCGTTGGTGGTGGTCGGCGCGGCCTGGCTCTACTGGAACAAGCCCCTGGAGGGGGCCACGCTGATCAGCCTCACCGGCAGGCACGGCATCACCGAATCGGATCTGTTGTCATTCGTCGCGGTCGGGATCGCGGTCTGGGCTCTCGTGCGTTCGCGCAAGCGAGCACCGCTATCTGGCGAGGATTGAGGCGGTGATCTTGGGTTTCCAGTCGTGGGTGAGCAGTGCGCCGAAGTTGTCCTCGCGGTTGGTGGCCGAGGTCCCCCAGTCGCGCACCGAGTAGATGAATGCGGGACCGCAGTAGCCGGAGTCGGCGGCGGCGCGCAACACGTCGACGATCTGTGTGGCCTGCTGTTGCTGGGTCACCATCTCGTTGACGCCGAAACCGACGGAGCCCGTCGACGCCCACGCCCCTTCCGGAATTGTCGGGGCACCCATCTCGGTGAGCCAGATCTTCTTCGCGGCGTCACCGTGCGCGACCATGACCGCCCGGATCTGTTGGGTTTCGGTCCATCCGTTGGGGGTCTTGCCGATCCCACCGGGAAACACGTAGGCGTGCATGGCCGTGGCGTCGAAGTAGTTCTTGGCACCGGCCGCATACATCTTGATGTAGAAGTCGGCGGCACCGGCCTGCGGGCTCATCCCGGCGGCGACGACCGTCGAGTCGGGCTGAACCTGCTTGATCGCGGTGTAGGCGGCCTTCAGCACGTTGGTGTACTCGGAGGGGTTGGCCGGGGCAAAACCCCAGAAGGCAGGGAGATTCGGTTCGTTCCAGATCTCGTGGTGGGTGATGTCGGGATAGCGCTCGACGAACTTCTTCATGAACGCACCCAGCGTCGCCGGGTCGGAAGGTGGCGCGTACATGCCGAGCGCGCCGGGCGCCGCGGCACGCCGCGCCCAGGTCGGGGTGGTGGTGACCAGCGACAGGATCTGCAGGTGATGGGCGCGGGCAGCATTGATGACCTGGTCGGGGTTGGACCAGTTGTAGGTGCCCTTCGTCGGCTCGATGCTCGACCAGTCGATACCCACACGCAGCCAGCGGGCGTCGGTCTTCGCGACGGCGTCGAGCTCACGGTTGAGGTCGGCGGCACTGAGGAACAGGGTGGCGCCGCCTTGGGCGAAACCATATCCGGCGGAGGGGGCGACGACGGCGGCTCTGGCCGGTCCGGCCGCACCGAGCGCCGCGATGATGATCGCCACGATCGACGAGAGCACGACCAGCGTGCGAAATGACCTTCTCGAAGCCATGAGTGTCTCCCGATGACGCCAGGTGGTGCAGTACCGGAGGAGTCTATCGAGGCGGCGGCCGCCTCATGGCGGGTTCGCCGGTCCGGCACACGCCGTGAGGATCGGCGGGTTCGGCTTAGCATGACCGGGTGACCCTTCCGGCGCTCTCGCGACGCGACGTGATGCGGCTGGCGCTGCTCGGGTCGGCCGGCGCGATGAGCGCGTGCGCGTCGACCGGACCTGTGACGATGCCGTCCCCGTCGTCGGTGTCGCCGGATGAGCGGCGGTGGGGCGCGTTCATCCCGTCGGTGATGTCGGCGCAGGGCGCGACACGAACTCCGCTGCAACAACTGACAAATCTCGCGGGCACGGCACCGAGGTACGTCCACCGCTTCTGTGCGCTCGGTGATCCGGTGCCTGTCGGCGACCTCGACGCCGTCGTCGCCTTCGGCGCCACCCCCCTGCTGACACTGGAGCCATGGAAGCCCGACGGCGGAACCGGACAACCCGAGTTCGCGTTGTCGCGCATCGCCTCCGGTGACTTCGACACCGAATTCGCGCGATGGGGAACACAACTCGCGTCGTGGGGAAAGCCGGTGCTGGTGCGGTTCGCGCAGGAGATGAACGGCACCTGGTACCCGTGGGCGGTCGGGGTGAACGGCAACACCGCCGCCGACTATCGCGCTGCGTGGGCGAGGATGCGCTCGGTGATCGCCGACCGACATCCCGACAACGTACGTTTCGTGTGGGCACCGAACGCACTCACGCTGGGCACCAACCCTTTTCGGGAATGCTATCCCGGCCGCGACCAGATCGACGTGCTGGGTCTGGACGGCTACAACTGGGGTGAGGCACCCGGCCATCACTGGCAGCCGGCCGCCGACCTGTTCGTGCCGAGTCTCGAAACGTTACGGGCGCTCGATGCGACACACCCCATCCTGCTCACCGAGGTCGGATGTGCCGACGGACTCACCGCGCAGGACAAGGCGTCGTGGATCCGGGACTTCTTCTCCATCGTCGACAACCAATCGCGCGTCGAGGGTTTCGTCTGGTTTCAGATGGACAAGGAGCGGGACTGGCGGTTCAACTCCACCACCGCGAGTACGGCGGCGTTTCGGGCGGGGGTTGCGGGGTGGTGAGGGGCCTGCTCATCCGCGGGAGCCGCTCAGCGGGCGTTGTAGTCGAAGCGGCGTTTGTCCAGCTGACGGGTGAGGGCGGGTTCGAGAACGTGTGCGGCGGTGGCGGTCAGATGGGATTCGTCACGGTACAGCAGGATCTTGTTGCGGGCCGGGACGCAGGTGTCGTTCTCGCAGAGCAGGTTGTTGACCGACAGGGTGATGATGTCCTTGTCGCGGCCGCGGGCTTGTTCGGTGAGGATCGGTTCGTGGCGGGTGACGTCGTCGAGGCGGAAATCGCAACGCGCCCAGTCGTCGAGGGCACCGGACATGCAGTCGGCGATCTGGAAGTTCGGGTACGGGGTGTCGGCGATGTAGACCAGTCGGGCGCCGGTGGCGCGCAATGCGGCGAGGGTGTCGTCCCAGGCTCGTGCCGATTCGTCGTAGTCGGGAACGTAGGTCGACAGTGACGAGAAGATGATGATCTTCGGTGCGAGCGCGGCGATCTGGTGCAAGGCATCGTCTCGCCAACGAACACGGTCCTCGGCGTTGAACGGGTCGGGGCGGCCGGGTCGGGGCCGGAGGTTCTGCGCCGGACACGCCGCCTTGGTGAACTGGTAGATCCGCCAGCCGTGCGCATTGCCGATGTCGCGCACGGTTTCCGACCATTGTTCGGCGTGTGAATCGCCGAAGAGGACGACGGGGATACCGTCGCCGGGACCGAAGGCACATTCGCGGCCGGGGCCGTACTCACCGACACGCACGAGACAGTCGTTGGGCTCGGGTCGATCGTCGTAGGCCTGGAACGGATTGGGCACCACGGGTCCGGATGTGGCGGCATTCTCCTGCCCAAACACCGACTGATAGCTCAGCGCGGCGTTGCTGACGGTGTCGCGACTGGCCACCTTCACGGTGATCACGCCAGCGGTCATCGCGACCGCGAGGCCGACGACGAGCCCGGTGAGCCCGACCGACAGCGACGCCGAATGATTGCGTCGCAGTTCGGTGTTGGCGATGATCGGTTCCTCGAAGAACAACGTCGAGGCGGTGGCGATCGCCAGTGACACCCCGCCGACGGCCAGCAGCGCCGGCCACGACGTGATGCCGGTCTGTGTCTCGAACAACACCAACGCCGGCCAATGCCACAGATACCACGCATAGGAGACGCGTCCGAGGAACCGGATCGGCGCCAACGACAGCAGGAATCCCGGGGTGAACACGTTGCCTGCGCGGGTGCCGATGTCGGCCGGAATCACCTGCCCGGACGCGATGATCAGTGCCGTCGACACGGTCGGGAGCAGAGCGGCGGTGCCCGGGTACGGGGTGCTCGCGCTGATCGTCACCACCGAGGCGACGATGCCCGCGAGCCCCGCCCAGCCCAGCGCTGCCGCCAGCCATCTCGTGGGCCGGATACGTCGGGCCGCACCGATCAGCAACGGCTCGGCCACGGCGAGTAGGCCGCCGACCCCGAATTGCCAGGCGCGGGTGTAGGTGGCCATGTAGGCGGTCGCCGGGTCGATCGGGGTGAGCCGGATGGCCCAGACGAGTGAGTCGACGGTGACCGCCCCGACCACCAGCATGATCGACCAGCGGATCGAGACATGTTTGCGCAGTGGGGTTCTCGCAATGAGGACCGCAGCACCGAAGATCGTCAGCGGCCAGACGAAGTAGAGTTGCTCCTCGATCGCCAGAGACCAGAAGTGGGTCGCCAGGCTGCCGTCGATCGCGCCGGCGAGATAGTCGGCATTCTGGGCGATGAAGTGCCAATTGGCCAGATTCGCGGCCGCGGCAAGCAGATCGATGGACTGTTTGAACACCCGAAGCAGCGGCATCGTCAGCGCCGCACCGATCAACGACACCACGATCACGAGCGCTGCGGCGGGAATGATCCGTCGGGCGCGGCGTGCGTAGAACCCCTTGAACGACAAGGTCCCCGACCGCTCGAACTCGCGGATGAGCAGGCCGGTGATGAGGAAACCCGAGATGACGAAGAACACGTCGACGCCGACGAAGCCCCCGCCGAAGCCGGGTACCCGGGAGTGGAAGACGACGACGAGAAGTACCGCCACGCCCCGCAATCCGGCGATGTCGGTGAAGAACGCCGAGGTCTGGGGTCGGGTCACGAGGCGGTCCACGGCAGCATGATGTCGAAGACCCCGAGCGCCACGGCGGCGAGGAAGACGATGGCCACGGTGTAACCGATGACCTCCCACGCGGTGATCCGGTTCCAATTGGGTGCGCTCGGACGGCGTTCGGTGATCGGCGGCCGCGGCAGGCCGTCCGGAACGGGCAGGCGGCCGGTGGTGGGATCGTTCGCAGGGCCGGGATCCGCAGGGCCGGAATGCGGGTGGACGGATACGTGATCGCCGGGGTCCGGTGGGCCGGGCTCCGGTGCGGCCACGTCTTCCGGAGCCGTCCACTCCCCTGTCATGCGAGGGTCCTTCGGTCACGCGCGATGAGCACCCGCAGGAATTCGACGAGCAGCGGGACCGCCAGATAGCTGTAGACGCCGGCGAATCCGATCATCATCCAGAACATCGGCAGTCCGCGGTCGGCGACGTCGATGATCGCGAACACCCAGAACCCGACGAGTGAGGCGCTCAACGACACCGCGCCGAGCGCACTGATGGTGCGAGCGAGGGTGTTGCTCACACCGACGGCACCGGTGGGTACCCAACCGATTTCGCGTCCGATGAGCTTGTGCACGATGGCCACCGCGTGCGCGAAACTGTAGGCCATCTGGATGCGCAGCACCTCCAGACGCCAGTGTGTCCGCGACACCAGCGGGAACACCACCACATACACCCAGAAGCCGGCGAGGAACGGAACGAGTTGGGCCGGCCGGATGTCCTCGGGGAATGCCGCCAGCATGATGATGCCCGGCACGAAGAACAAGAAGACGTTCAGCGCCGTCGTCAGATAGTAGAAGACACCGGCCCAGTGGGCGATCAACTGACCGAACGTCATTCGCCGGCGATCCTGCGCCAGAGCGGGATTGGCGATCCGCGACAGCGATCCCATACACCAGCGATACTGCTGGTTCAGGAAGCCGGCGAGATCGGTGGGACAGAGCCCGCGCGAAAGCACCACCGGCACATAGCGAATCCGGAATCCCGCCTGTTGCAGGTGCCGGCCGGTGTGCAGGTCCTCGCTGTGTTCGATGGGCGCGAAGCCGCCGATACGCTGCAGCGCCGAGCGTCGATAGAGCGCCGAGGTGCCCACGCAGTTGGCGGCGTCGAGACGATCACGCGACGGCAGCACCCACCGGTAGAAGAACTCCTGGGTGGCGCCGGCGGTCCGTTGGATCCACCCCATCTGTCCGGTGGTGGCGAAGCTCTGCGGGCTCTGCACGACCGCGACCTCCGGGTCGTCGAGGTACGGCATCAGATGTGCGAGAAAGTCTCGGCGCGGACAGAAGTCGGCGTCGAAGATGACCACGACGTCACCGTCGGTGCGGTCGAACGCGTGCCGCAGATTGCCCGCCTTGCGGAGATGCCCGCGATCACCGCGCACGTGGTAGCCGAAACCGAATTCGGCCGCGAGACCGGCGACCTGCGGACGATCGGCGTCGTCGAGGACGTGGACCGCGAGAGTGCCCGGCCATCCGAGTCGACAGACGTGGGTGTAGGTGTTGCGCAGGATGTCGAGGCTCTCGCCGCAGGTCGGCAGGAACACATCGACCGAGACGAACCGTCCGACGTCGGGAACCCATGTGGCAGCGAGCCGTTGGTGTGTGCGCCAGGTCACACGTCGGGTGCCGAGTCCGGTGACCAGGGACGCCACGGTGCCGACGACGTTGACGGCGAGGACGATCAGCGCCGGCCACAGCACGGGGTGGGCGGTGGCGAACGCGGTCAGCGACCACGCCGCCAAACCGAACGCGACGAGCATGACGAGGTGAATCCAGCGCATCTGCGGGCCGAGATACTCATAGACCTCGTTGTCGGCGGGCGGGGTCACCACGTGCGCCGGCGCGGGGTCGGGTGGCGTGCCGGCGCGGCGACGCGTGGGCGCGCTCGCGGCGGCATCGAGTGTCGCGGCGTCGATGTCTGTGCCCCCGAGCGTGAGTCCCACGCCCAACAGAATCGGTTACCGGCAACACCAATGCAATCCGGGCCACCTCCGGGCGCTACCGTTCTCGTGTGGTGTGGCCCGTTCCCCCGATTCGACGCCGAGCGATCCTCGGCGTCGTCGCCGTGCTGTGCGCTCCGACGCTCGGAGCGTGCAAGCCCACCGCGACGACCGTCTCGTCGGCCGCGTACTCCTCGCCCGCACCGAGCGCCGACGCGCTCGCCGTCCGCGGGCAGGTCGTGAGCACCACCGAGGCGCCGGCCGAATGGGCGACGAGTCTTCCGTCGGGAACGCGGGCAAGCCGTATCGTCTATCGGTCGGTGTCGGGTGTCGACGGGACGACCACGACGGTCTCCGGGGCGGTGTTCGTACCCGGCGGGACCCGCCCGGCCGGCGGCTGGCCGTTGATCGCCTACGCGCACGGCACGACCGGGGTCACCCGCGACTGCGGGCCCTCCGACCGGCCGGACATGCTCGGTGATCTGAAAGCGGTTGCGGCATTCCTCGACTCGGGCTACGCGGTGGCGACCACCGACTACCAGGGACTCGGGCTGCGGACCACCACGGCACCGCATCCCTACCTCGAACCGCGGACCGCGGCCTACAACGTGATCGACGCGGTCCGCGCAGCCCGGTCCAAGGAACCGACGATCGGTGCGCGCTGGGTTGCCGTCGGCGCGTCGCAGGGCGGCGCGGCGGCGTGGGCGAGCGCCGAACAGTTCGCCGGGTACGGCCGGGGCAGCGGTTCGATGCTGGGCGCGGTGGCCTCGGTCCCGCTGCTCGACGCGGGCTACCTCGTCGACCGTGCCCAATCGGGTGAGCTGACCCCGGCACAGCGCTGGCTGTATCCGATCCTCATCGAGGGTGTGGCACAGGCGAATTCGCGGATCGACCCCGACGACTACCTGCACGGCGTGGCCGCCGAGCGAGAGGCCACGCTGGTGTCGTGTACGGCGAACACGTCATCGTTGACCGCGCAAATCCAGGCCGCCGACACCTCCGTCTTCACCGCGAGCACCACGGCGGCCGCGGATCTGCGTGGCGTCCTCGAGTCGATGTCGTTGCCCCACAGCCACACTGACGTGCCCATCCTGGCGATGTACGGCAGCGTCGACGAGATCATCCCGGTCGACCGCATGGAGGCGACGTTGCGGAAAGGCTGCACACTCGGCGACTCCGTGCGGCGCGTCCGGCGCGAGGGCGCCGGCCATTCCCTGGACCCCGGTCCACTGCTGGGCGAGTGGATCGCCGACCGCTTTGCGAATCGTCCGGCGGCGGGGAATTGCTGAGAACGAATTCGTCCGACCGGACGACAATGTGGCCGGAGCACCGATGCGCGACGCGCGAGCGGCCGCGGTGGCCGCTATCGTGATGACCACTTATCGGGAGTTGTGGGTGTGAGTGGAGTCAATGCGCGGATGAAAAACCTGGTGAAGCGAATTTACGACTCTGCACCGTTGTGGGCGTGGATCGTGATGATCGTATGCGTGATCGTGTTGGTGGTCGGCCTGGTGATCTCGTCGAATCGCACGGCACCGGCGTCGAACGCTGCGAGTACCCCGGCGGTCCCGAGTGCCACCGAACCGGCCGGCACCCCGGCGACCGTCGAGTTCATCGACTCCGCCAAGGCCGACCAGAAGCAACCGAAGACACTGCTGCTCCTCGGTGATTCGACGGGCGCCTCGCCCAACGGATGGGCACCCCAGCTCGGGCAGGCGATCAGCACATCGCTCGACCGTCCCGTGGCGACCGCCTACTGGAACACCCAGACGGCCAAATACGGAGCTCCCGTCGGACTCGGCTCGGGCCCCAACGGGGCCGTCGGATACTGGAACGGCTCGGCCGCGGGCAAGAACGTGCAGTATGCGGTCGACAACCTGACCGCGCTGACCACCTCGCCGAGCGGTGCGGCGATCACGCCGGACCTGATCCTGGTGAACTTCGGGCTCACCGAGGACGCGAACGCGCCGTTGGCCACGAAGGTGCAGCCGCTGATCGCGGCGTTGCAGAAGAAGTTCCCCGACGCCGGCATCGCCGTCGTCAAACAGAACCCGCCGCGCGACTCCGACAACAGCGATCAGGTGTCGGGGTATGCGTCGGCGATGGATGCGCAGGGTATTCAGGTGATCGACGTGTATTCGGCGTTTCCCGCCGATCCGGCTGCTCGGGCGTCGCTGATGTCCGACGGGGTCACCCCCAACGCGGCGGGCCAGAAATTGTGGGCCAAGTCGGTACTCGCGGCGTTTGGTCTCCCCACCCCCACCTGAGGAAATCTCCCGGCACACGCTTTTCACCCGGCCGAAGGACACCCTGTCACTTCCGTGTCGCGCGCTTTTACGGAACAATTCTGAGGAACGTCCATATCGAACCTGAGAAAGTCCTGTCATGCACGCGCTCGCCACACCTCTTGCGCGCCGGATCGGCGCGGGTGTGTTGGCGGTCGGCATCGCCGGGACGATGGTCGGGGCGACGATGTGGTCACTGCCCAGTGCCGAACCGGCGACCACCACCAACCTGCAGGTCGCGCTGTCCTCGGTGGCCGAGGAACCGACCCAACTGGGCGTCACCGACGACCAGATCTATCGCATGTCCGACGCCCAGCTCAACGCCACGCTCGACGATCTGCAGGCCCTCGGCGTCACCGACCTGAGGGTCGGGGCCCCGCTGAGTTTCCTCCATCAGGACGGCGACGGGTGGGCGCGGCTCGATGCCATCGTCGACGGGGCACGCGCGCGTGGGATGACCGTGGTGATCGTGGCGTCGCTGAACTCCCCGTGGACGCCGTCGTCCGGACCGGCGGCGTCGTCGCCCGCCGAATTCGCCGACTTCGCGAAGCTGCTGGCCAGCCGATATCGAGGCAAGGTCGCCGGGTACGAGGTCTGGAACGAAGTGGGCACGACAATCAGCGCGTTCGTGCCGGCCGACGTCCTGCAGGATCTGCTCGACGCGGCCAGCGCCGCGATCCAGGCCGCCGACCCAGGTGCGCTGGTCCGAACCCAGCAGGTGCTCAGTCTGCTGTTACCGACGCCGTCGGCGCCGGTTCCCGACGTCGTGCAAACGGTCGTGCCGATGCCGTCGAGCGCGCCCGTGGTGCCGTCGGCTGCCCCCGCGGCGCCCGCCCCGGAGACCACACCGGACACCGATGCCACGCAAACTCCGGGCGGTGGTGGTGGCGATGCCGGTGGTGGCGATGCCGGTGGTGGCGCGACAAGCACGACGGCCACCGCGACGCCGAGTGAGACCTCACAGACGCCGACGGCGACGTCACCGGCGACGAATTCCCCTGCGACACAAACCGTTACACCCGACAGCGATCCACCCGACGGCCAGCCCGGCGACGATCCGGGCGACACCGCAGCACCCCACGGCACCGTCGTCGACGGTCCGACCCCCGAGGTGGCGGCCGCGCACTAGGGGCACGCGCGTCGGCCAATTGCTGCGTTCGGCGATGTGCTCGGGTGATGATTCTCGGCAGACACGGCGCGAACCGTGAGCGTACCGAGAACGAATGAGGCGAGATGACCACATCCCGAGACCACCGCGTCGACCTGCTCGCCGGATGGGAGCACCGCGCCCAGTGGCCCCTGGCGATCATTGCGACGATCTTCTTGGTTGCGTATTCCTTTCAGATCCTCGGGCACCCCGACAGCGTCTGGATCGCGGTGTTGCGCGTCGTGCTGGTGGTGTCGTGGGTGGCCTTCGCCGTGGACTACGCGGTGCGTCTGGTGATCGCTCCTGAACGAGGGCGCTGGTTTGTCCGGCACCTGTTCGACCTCGCGGTGGTCGTCCTGCCGATGCTGCGGCCGCTGCGACTGATAAGTCTCGTCGTTCTGGTCGGCGCGTTGCAGAAGGCGATCGGCGGCGCCATCCGCGGGAAGGTGATCGTCTACACCGCGGCGAGCTCGGTGTTGCTGATCTATGTTGCCTCCCTTGCGGTTTACGACGCCGAGCGGGGGCACGCCGGTGCGACGATCACCTCGTTCGGCGATGCGGTGTGGTGGTCGTTCGTCACTGTCACGACCGTCGGCTATGGCGATTTCGCGCCGGTGAGCATCACCGGCCGCATCGTGGCCGTGCTGTTGATGCTCGGCGGGATCAGCCTCATCGGCGTCATCACCGCCACCATCGCCTCCTGGATCGTGCAGCGGGTCGCCGAGGAGGACGACGCCGAACGCGCGGCGACCGCCGCCGAGATCCGGGAGCTGCGGGACGAGATCCGTTCGCTGCGAGATGCTCTCACCGACGGCGGGGTGGCTACCGACCACGGCTAAGCGACGACCGGATTTCCCCTGATCGACGGACACGAACAATGCCGACAAACCGGCCACGGCACGGCACAATGACGACGACATCGCCTTTCTCGGGAGTGAAAACATGAGCAGGATCCGTCGAATGATCATCGGTGCGAGTCTCATCGGTGCCGGAATCGCAGGGTCGGCACTGGCCGCCGGCCCCGCCCAGAGTGCGCCGTATTACTCGAATTGTTCCGAAGCGCGCGCTGCCGGCGCCGCGCCGCTCTATCGCGGTGACCCGGGATATCGCTCGGCACTCGATCGGGACAACGACGGCATCGCCTGCGAGACCGGCTCCGGATCGGGATCGCGTCCGCAGACCACGCCGCCGGCGCCACCAGCACCGCCGGCCCCGTCGGCTCCGCGTCAGACACCACCGCAGTTGCCGCCGCAGCCCGCTCCCCGAACCTCACCGTTCGCGTCGGTGGACTGGTGGCCGCCGTTCATCCCGGTCCCCGACGTCCGCTTCGGTGACTATTGCAGCTCGTTCAAATGGCAAGAGGGCCACACGATCACCAACAAGCGGGCGTTCTGTGTCCAGGTCCGTGGTACCGGAACATATGTGTGGGCACCGGAACGCCGTGTGACACCCCAGAACCCGAATGTCGTGCTCGCATCGTCCGGTCAATCGTGCGTCAACACCGACGCGATGGCGCGCGACTCGAGGGCTCGGACCCTGTTCTGCAACGCCGCGCGCGGCGGAAGCCGATACTCGTTGCAGCCGTACTGACGCCGAGATCCTCGGGTCGGGACGATCAGCACGAGATGCCGCTGAGGCATATCTGATTCAGCCGACGGCCAACGCGATCGCAGCGAGGATCGACCACACGAGCATCGCGATACCGGTGGCACCCAGGGAGGGAATGAGACCCGGGCCCACCGCTTTTCGCAGAACCGGGCGGGCGGCGAGCCAGATGACGGGCGCGACCGCGAGACCGATCAGTGACCACGGGGTTGCCAGGGCGAGAACGCAACTCGCGAGGAGGGGTACCGCCAGCAGGCCGACGTAGAGGCCACGGGTACGCCGATCGCCGAGACGCACGGCGAGGGTGATCTTGCCCGACTCGGTGTCGCTGGGGATGTCGCGCAGATTGTTGACGACGAGCACCGCCGTGGAGATCGAGCCCACCGCGATCGCGCACACCAGACCCACCCAGTCGACCCGGCCCGAGGTGACGTACTGCGTGCCGAGCACCGCAACCAGACCGAAGAAGGTGAACACGGCGATCTCACCGAGGCCGTAGTAGCCGTACGGTTTGGACCCGCCGGTGTAGAACCACGCCCCGGCGATACAGATCGCGCCGAGGACGACCAGCCACCAGGCCGTCGTCACCGCGAGGACCAGTCCCGCGATCGCGCCGATCCCGAAGCACACGAAGGCGGCGGCCTTGACCGCCGACGGCTGGGCGGCCCCCGACCCGACGAGCCGCATGGGGCCGACCCGCTCGTCGTCGGTGCCCCGGATACCGTCGGAATAGTCGTTGGCGAAGTTCACGCCGATGATGAGCGCGATCGCGACGACGAGCGCCAACGCGGCCTTCCACCAGACGACATCGGCCGACGAGTCGCCGTCGGCGTAGAGCGCGGCGCCGACCCCCGCGACCACCGGGGCGATCGCGTTGGGGAGGGTGCGCGGACGGGCGCCTGCTATCCACTGCGTTGCGGTTGCCACGCACTCGATCGTGCCATGCGGATCACGGCGCGGTACTTGCGACCTCATGCCGCGGCAAGACCGCCCAGGCGACGACGCTGCCGGCGAGCAGGAAGGCGGCCCCGACGGCGAATCCGAGGTGATAGCCGTCGGCCGGGACGGCCTGACTCGCCGCGATCGTCACGAGCACCGCCAGCCCGATCGTGCCGCCGAGTTGCCGCGAACTGTTGAGCACGCCGGAGGGGACACCGACCTCTGCGGAGTCGACGCCGCTCGTGCCCACCGCGCCGACGAGGACCATCGATCCGCCGATGCCGATCGCCGCGACGAGCGACGGCGCCAGGATTCCACGCCAGAAATCGAACTCGTCGGGCATCACTGCGAACAACCCGAGTCCGGCGGCGCCGAGGAGGCCCAGGACACCGATGCTGTTGCGGGCACCGATCTTCGGCGACAGCTTTCCCGAAAGGACAATTCCGACAACGACTCCGCCGCAGAACGGGAGGAACAGCAGTCCGGCGATGTCGGAGTCGACGTTCCACACGGTCTGCACGTAGAGCGAGGCGAAGTAGAAGGCGGCGAGCTGACCGGCGGCGAGCATGAACCCGAAGATGTTCGCGCCCACGATGCTTCGGGTCGTGAGAAGCCGAGGCGGCATGAGCGGATGGTCGGCGGTGCGCTCCACGATGGCGAACCCCACGAGCAGTAGTGCCGCAGCGGCGAAGCCGATCAGGGCGCGCGCCGAGGACCACCCGTGGTCGCCGGCGGCGGCGACCGCGAACACCAGACAGGCAACTCCGGCGGTGACGAGGACCGCACCGGGCACGTCGAGACGCCCGACGCTGCGCCGATGCCCGGCGTCGACACCGCGCAGAGCGGCGAGGAGTGCGATGACGACGATCGGCACGTTGACGAAAAGCACTGCGCGCCACGACCACCAGTCGGTGAGCAACCCGCTGAGAACCACACCGACGGCACCGCCGGCGGCTCCGGCACCGCCCCAGAATGCCATCGCGGTCTTGCGGACGGCCGAGTCGGCGCTCGAGGCGAGCGCCAGTGATGCGGGCGCGAGCAGGGCGGCCGCGACTCCCTGGATCGCTCTGGCAGCCACGAGAATGGCTGGGTTGGTGGCGAATCCGCCAACGATGCTCGCGACGGCGAACACCGTGAGTCCGGCGAGGATGACGGTCCGGCGGCCCCAGAGATCGCCGAGCCGGCCGCCGAGGAGCATGAACCCGGCGAAGGTCAGCAGGTAGGCGTTGACGACCCACTGCAGCCCCGAGGCGGTGAACCCGAGGGCGGCGCGCATGGCCGGCAGGGCGATGTTGACCAGCGACATGTCGAGCGCGACCAGGAACTGCAGGGTGAAGATGGTCCCGATCAGGGCGCGGTGATGGGTGGGTGTCGTCGTCGGCGTGAGGGTCATTGACGGTGAGGCCTCTCGACTAGGTTTCGGTACGCGTACGTTTACGTACGCGTACTGAAGGTAGCCTGGGTACCCGTGGATGTCGAGAGCGCTCTGGTTGGCGTCGACAGCGCCCTGGTAGGTGCCGACAGCGCCCTGGTAGGTGCCGACAGCGCCCGGAGATCCGGCCGGTCGGGTCAGTCGTTCAGATGGGACAGCACGCCGTCGATCTGCGCCGCCACCGCGTCGCGAACCCGGAACTCGCGCGAGTACTCGATCAGATGCGGCAGCAGCCGCGCGATGGTGGGCACGTCGGTGAGGAGGTCGGGGTCGATCGTTTGATGCCACGACTTCTCACCCGGCCGGCGTCGGGCCAGAGTGTCCTGCCACTGCAACTCGGAGGCGACGATGTACCAGACCGAGCGCCACGTCGACATCGCGGTCACCTCGTCGACGCCGAGTTCGATTGCGGCAGAGACGAAGGTGTCGGCAAGGACGAGTGCAGGCGCACCGACTGTGGTGCCCTCACGCAGGATGGGGACGATCCAGGAAATCGCGGCGAGCTCGTTGTACATGTCGACGGCGACGGCGATCATCCGCTCGCGTGGTGGCCCCTCGGGACGGGACCACGGGATGCGCGCGGCGACCTCGGTGAGAACGAGCTGCAGCAGTTCGGATTTGTTGTCGACGTAGTTGTAGAGCGTCATCGGTTTGGACCCGAGTTCACTCGCGAGCCGCCGCATGCTCAGGCCCTCGACTCCATCACGTTCGATGAGTCGGATCGCGGCGTCGACGATGTCGTCGAGCTGCAGGGATGGTGCGGGCGGCATGATGACCAGTTCTACCAGCCTCCGCCGAACCGGGCGCTGTCGGCGAGGTGAAGGGCGCCGTCGGCGTCTGGGAGGGCGCTGTCGGCGTCAGGGAGGGCGCTGTCGGCAAGGTGGTGTCAGCCGGGCTGGGTCGGCGACAACTCCAGGCACTCGACCCCCCAGCCGAGGGCAGTGGCCGAGGCGACGGACCAGCCGGCGGCGTGTGCGAGGCGTTTGAGGTCGGCACCGGTGCGCGGCGGCGCCCCGACGGCTCCGAGCGCGACCACCGCCATCTCGGCGGCCCGGGCGTTCAGGGCGTCGGCTTCGGTCGACTCGACCAGCAACACGATGTCGGTGGCGGCATGGACCCGGTCGAGATACTCGATGATCTCGTCGTCGGTGCGATGCTCGACCGCACCCGCGAGCACGACGGCATCCGGGGTGCCCCAGTCTTCGGCGAAGTCGACGCCGGGCGGCGGGTCGTCGCTGCGCAACGCGGCCAGCGGGGCCGGCTCCTCTACCACGGTCAGTGCCGCGCGCACCCCGCCGGTGCGCAGTCCGTCGGCGACGACGAGCGCGGCCGGGCCGCCGATGGCGATTCGAGAGTACCTGGACCACAGGGGAAGTGCGGCAAGCGCGGGCATCAGGAAGACGAGCCCCTCGGCCTCCTCGACCAGTTCGGCATAGTTCTCCGCCGACGTGGCCACATGTGTCCGCAAGGTGTCACCCGTGCGCTCCGACCAGGCCGGTCGCCCGGCCTGCAACGCGTCGGCGAGTCCACCAAGGGCGAGCACCTGCTCGGCGTAGAGACCGTCGAATTCCTCACGCGCGTGCTCGTCGTCGAGGAACCGCTCCCCCACCGGGCCGAGGACGATCTCGTCGCCGCGAACACCGAGCACACCGCAGGGAACAAGAACACCCAGCAGCGAATCCAGGCTTGCCACAGAGATTGCGGTGGCCGTGGCGACCTCTCCGCGGGAGCGACCTCCGCCGGCGAGTGCGTCGATCACCCCGAGCCGCAGGGCCGCGCGGGTGGCCATCCACGCCACCGGCGACCCGATCGGCATGACGGGTACACCCGCAGTGGGTGATTCGCCGTCTGCTGCAACATCCGCGGGTTCGTCACGAATGTGCCAGTATCCGGTGATGTCGGTGTGGGACTTGGGAATACCCCAGTCGCGTGTCACGAGTCGGCGCAGCGGGAGCAGCGCCCGGCTCTCCGCCGACGCCCACACATAGGCGGGACGACGGACAGGCGCAGCATCGGTAACCGCAGCCAGCAACTCGTCACGGTCGCCGGGTGTACCGATGACCCAGTCGAGTCGGTCGCCGTCACCGATCGCGATGTCCTGCATCGCATTCTGCGAGGCGACGACGAGGATCGCCCGGGTCGGCACATCGAGCGGACGCTCGGCGAAGAAGCGGGCGATCGCGGGAATCGCCGTCTCGTCGCCGACGAGCAGCAACTCGGCGACGTCGTCGGGGATCACGGTGGAGGCCTTGGGTCCGGCGAACCAGAGGTCGTCGCCCGGTTGCGCCGAACGCACCCACTGTTCGGCCGGGCCCGACGCGTCGCCGTCGGTGTGGACGACGAAGTCCAGTTGCATCTCGAGCACCTGCGGATCGTGGTGGTGCGGAGTGTAATCGCGCGTCACCCGGTGCTCCGAGGGCAACCAGTCGATGCCGTTCTCCTGTTGGCGGGGCAACGCGTCGGTGATTTCGGCACCGGGGGCGAAGATGAGCTTGATGTGGTCGTCGAACGCGGGAGCGGCGAAGGCGGGGAACGACATTCCGTCGCGGGTGAAGGCGCCGAGTTGCTCACCGCCGACGGTGACGCGCCGCATGCGCGGCGTGACGTCGGTGACCGCGCGCACCTGGACGCATCGCAGGACGAGCGGGTGGGCGCGATATCGGGACCGGCTCATCGGTGGTGCTCATCTCCTGGTGTGGGGTCGTCGGATCGGGCGTCGGCGTGACCGACGGGTCCGTGCGCCCATCACCGTACCCGCGCGTGCGGGCGTCCGATACGCCCGGTTCCGGCTCAGCGGACACCGAAAGCCGGCCGTACGCGTGGTGCGTACGACCGGCTTTCTCGTCGGCGCGGCGAGGTGTCAGACCCCGGCCGGCGCCTCCGGCAGGCTCGCGAGGATCGCGGCCTTGAGATCGTCCGGCGTGGTCGCCGAGTTGATCACGGCCACCGACGCGGGGTCGGCGACCTCGATGATGCCGAGCAGCAGGTACTCGGCGCGGAGCCCGCGGTCGTTGCGTTCACGGGCGATGCGGACCGCAGCCTCGAGCGCCTGACGCGTCTCGGGGGCGAAACGCGGACGCATGCCACGACCGCGCGGCCCGCGTCGGCCGCGTCCGGGTTCGAAGGGTCCGCCGGGGCCGAATCCGGGTCCGTCCCAGCCGCGTCCGCGGCGGTCGGGGCCCCAGCCCTCGGACTGTCCGTCCTCGGCGTCGGCATCCTGCGGTGCCCAGGGCGCCGGGCCCCAGCCCTGGGGTCCGTAACCCTGTGGCCCGTAACCCTGGGGTCCCCAGGCTTGCGGTCCCCACGGTTGAGGGCCCCAGGCCTGCGGTCCGTAGCCGCCGCGTCCGCGACCACGACCGTGGCCATGTCCGCGGCCCCGTCCGCCTCGGGGGCCGCAGTCCCCGCGTCCTCGTCCGCGGTGCGGGCGCTCGGCCCAGCCGTCGGCGAGGTCGTCGCCGAAGCGGTCGCGCACCGCGGCACGCACCTTGTCGAGGTCGATTCCGATGGAGCGCAACGCTTCTCGGTCTTCCTCGTAGCGGTCGGCGGCGCTCTGCTCGGCAGCGTCGTCGTCGGTGTCGTTCTCGTCGTGATAGGCGCGGGAGGCGTCTCGCGCGTCGATCAGGTTCAACCCCGCCTCGGTGAGCACGCCGTACAGCGGCGTCCGTGCGTTGCACAGCATCCCGAGGATGAGGTGGTCGTTGCCGAGCCGGTGGTGTTCCAGGTCGGCGGCTTCTTGCGTGGCGAATGCCAGCAGCATCTTGTCGTCTCGAGTGAATCGACCGAACATGATGGTTCTCCTTACGAAGTCGTGCGGCCCATCACTGGGCATCGCGTTGTGAGTGCTTCTGGTGCACGGCCTGCCGGCTGATCTGCAGAACATCTGCAATCGCCTGCCAGCTCCAGCCCTGGTCACGGGCGTTGGCGACCTGAACTTCCTCGAGGCGGTCGGCCAGGGTGCGCAGGGCGCGTACCGCGGCCAGACCTCGAGAAGGGTCGTCGCTCGCGGCGGCCCCGGCGAGGCGGTCGGCCTCGGTGGGTTCGTTGGTCTGTTCGTCGTGCATGGTGTCAGGTTATGTTGACGCGGAGTGGTTGTCAAGAATTATTGACGAGAAGCTTGACGGGTGGGCGCCGTCGGCGATGGGGAGAGCGTCGTCGACGGTGGGGAGGGCGCTGTCGCGAGAGTGGGGAGGGCGCTGTCGCGAAAGGGGGGCGCTACTCGTTGGCGATGGACTCGGTGATGTTCATGCGCGCGGCCCGGCGGGCGGGCACGAGCGCGCCGACGAGACAGAGCACCACCGACACCCCGACGAACACCAGCGTGATCGGCCGGGGCGAGTACGCGATGTCCAATGAGGTGGTGGCACTGAGTATCTCGTCGCTCAGCAGGTGCAGGACAATGCCGATGACGAGTCCGAGGAGTGCGCCGACGACGGCGACCGCCCCGGCTTCGGCGAGCACCATCTGGGACAGGAATCGTCGGGAGGCGCCCATGGCGCGCAGGACGCCGAGTTCGCGTCGGCGTTCGATCACCGACAACAACAGGGTGTTGAGCAGCGCCACGGCGGCCGCCACCGACACGATCCACTGGATGGCGACGGTGAAGCCGCCTGCCTGCTGGGCTTGGCGTTGGGTGGCGGCCAGCGCCTCGGCCCCGGTGTAGACGTGGGCGTGCAGTCCGCCGTCGAGCGGGATCTGCGCAGCGATGCGGTCGAGGGCCGCGCGCACCTGGGTCTTGTCGGCGCCGGGCGCGGTGATCACCTGCAGATAGGTGTCGCCGGGCCGGTTGAACCAGCGGCCGAGCAGGGCGCTCGAGACCGCGGCGGTGCCGGAGTCGATGGCGACGTAGTCGACGGTGTCGCGGACCACCGTCTGCTGGTAGCCCGTCGGCGTGGCGATGCGCAGGACGTCGCCGGTGTGGACGCCGAGGGCACGGGCGAGCACATTCGACAGGATGATCCCGTTGCCGGCGAGGACCTGACGGACCGCGTCGGGACTCGCCTTGCGCATGAACGGGGCGCGTGAGCCGGGCACCAGGCCCTGGACGAGGGCACGGTCCTCACCGATGTTGACGTTGGCCCACTGGCCGCCGATCACCGCACTCACCCCGGGCACGGCGGCGACCTCGGTGGCGATCTGCGGCGCCAGGACAGGGCCCAGTGGCACCTCGTCCGAGGTGGAGGACGACACGTAGAAGTCCGGATCGCCGAGACCGTCGAGGGATGTGGAGATCGACGAGACGAGATTGTCCAGGGCACCGGAGGTTCCCATACCGACGGCGATCGCCACGGCCACCGTCATCAGGGTGGCCCACGCACGACGCGGGGCGCGCCCGGTGTTCACCGACGCCAGGCGGCCCGGGCCGCGGAATGCCCTGGCCAACAGCACCACTGCGGTGACCAGTGGTCGGGTGAACGCGAAGCAGATCAGCAACGCACCGATGGCGTAGACGGCGCCGGCAACGATGGCCGGCCTACCGGGGACGGTGAACACGATGATCCAGGCGCCGATCACCGCGGCGACGCCGACGAGTCCCGCCACCCACACCGCCACACCACGACGGGGCACGCCGTCGGCGACCTCGCCGGGACTCATCGCCTCCACCGGGGACACCGAGAACACCGATCGCGCAGCCAGACTCGTCGCACCGACGCAGGAGACGACGCAGGCGAGGATCGCGACGACCGGTACATACGCAGGCAAGTGGTACGTGATCGCGATGGTCACCCCGTCGCGGGTGGTCTCCGGGACTTGGGAGACCGCCCAGCGTCCGGCGAGAACTCCGACGGGTACCCCGATCGCACCGCCGACGATGCCGAACAACGCTGCCTCGCCGAGCATGTCACCGACGAGGTGGGTGCGGCGGGCACCCAACGCGCGCACCATCGCCAGGGATCGGCGCCGGGCGGCCACCGCCATGTTCATCGTGTTGAACACCAGGAAGGCAGCAATCACCAGCGACACCAACGCCACCAGCAGCGTCGAGTCGCGGGTCACCGAGCTCGCCAATTCCGCTTGCTTGGCCCGGAAGTCGGGGTTCACCACGACAGCTCGACCGTCGACGACGCGAGTGGCCTCCGCGCGCAGATGTCCGACGTCGGCTCCCGGCTTGGCGACGAGGAGGATCGACGTCACCCGGCCCGCGGTGCCCGCCGGGCCGGCCAGGTCGGTGAGACGTTGCGCCAGCGGCAGATACGCGAACGCGTACCTACCCTCGTTGAGCTTGTCGGCGTCGGGACCGGTGACCACCCGGGCGACGCGTACCTCGTCGTCACCGATCGTGAGTTGTTGTCCCTCACGTAGTCCCGTGGCGGGTCCGGCGATGATCCCGTCCTCCAGGTCGGCCGGTGAGATCGACACCCCGCCCTGCGCGGCGGCGAGATCCCCCGACAACGCCGTGACCCGAAAGTCGGAGCCCAGCAACGGGATCTGCGTGCCGCCCACGGTGATCGACCCGCGGATCAGCGGGACCACGGCCTTGGCGTCGGGCAGGTCACGACGCAGTTCGGCGGCCAGGCCCGCGTCGACACCGGAATCGGCGATGGCGGCGACCTCGAGGTCGGCGGCACCGGAGATCGCCGAGTTGAAGGCCCGCACCGACGCGGTGAACGAACCGTAGGTGCCCAATACCGCGACCAGCAACGCCGAGGACACCACGACCACACTGAGCGAGGTGAACACCCGCATCCGGTGGGTCCGGATCTCGCGCAGATTGAGCACCCGGATGCGGGTGAAGCCGGCGAGGAACCCGGCGACGAGACCACCGGCGCCTGCGCTCACGCGATCTTTCCGTCCCGAACGGTGATCGTGGTGTCGGCGACCGCCGCGGCGTGCTCGTCGTGGGTCACCATGACGACCAGCCGGCCACTGTGCTCATCATGGGCGCCGGAACCGTGGGCGACGTCGGAGAGCAGTTGCAGCACAGACTGACCGGTAGTGGAGTCGAGATTGCCGGTCGGCTCGTCGGCGAGCAGGATCGCCGGCTCCATGATGAGCGAGCGGGCAATCGCCACGCGCTGCATCTGCCCGCCCGACAGCTCCGACGGCCGGTGGTTGATGCGGTCACCGAGACCGACCCGCTCCAACAGCTCGACCGCGCGGGGTTTGGCCCGGCGCAGCGACTTGGAGTCGAGAAGTTGGGGCAGCGCAACGTTTTCCCACGCCGACATCGTCGGGACGAGATTGAAGAATTGGAAGATGAAGCCGACGCGATGCCGCCGGAACTCGGAGGCGGCGTTGTCGTCGAGGGCACCGAGATCGACGCCGTCGACGCGGATGGACCCCGAGGTGGGGGTGTCGAGTGCGCCCATCACGTGCAGCAGCGTCGATTTGCCGGCGCCCGAGGGGCCGACGATCGACACGAACTGCCCGCCGGGCAGCGTCAGGTTCACCCCGTCGAGGGCGCGTACCCGCTCCTGTCCCAACTGGTATTCACGGACGACGTCGACTGCCTCGACGAGGTTGCGCTCCCCCACGGCCATGGGTCGATGGTAGCGAGCGCGGTGGCGCGGGCGTCGGTGTACGTCGCGGCGGCCGGCGTTCCCGGATCAGCCGGTGAACCGACCGGTGGCGAAGAACTCGTCGAGGACGCTCGTCGGCGCGGTGAGGTCGAGCTGTTGGGCGGCAAGCCAGTCATCGTCGAAATATGTTGTGCTGTACCGCTCTCCGGGGTCGCACAGCAGGGTCACGACGCTGCCGGACTGTCGTCCGCCGACCATCTCCGAGACCAGTTTCAGTGCGCCCCACATGTTGGTGCCGGTGGACCCGCCCACGCGGCGGCCCAGTCGTTCGCTGACGCAGCGGGCGGTGGCGATGGAGGCGGTGTCGGGGACGCCGATCATGCGGTCGATGACCTGGGAGACGAAGGAGGGCTCGACACGCGGGCGGCCGATTCCCTCGATGCGCGAACCGATCTCGGAGGTCAGGGTGCCGTCGCCGCTCTCGTAGGCGGGCAGGAACACCGAGTTCTCCGGGTCGACGACGGCCAGCCAGGTGGGGTGACGGCGGTAGCGCAGGTAGCGGCCCAGGGTCGCCGACGTGCCGCCGGTGCCCGCGCCGACCACAATCCACGTCGGGATCGGGTACTCCTCGTCGGCCATCTGCGCGAAGATCGACTCGGCGATGTTGTTGTTGCCACGCCAGTCGGTGGCGCGCTCGGCCATCGTGAACTGGTCGATGAAGTGGCCGCCGAGTTCGGCCTCGAGACGCAATGCCTCGGCGTACACCTGCGCCGGCCGTTCGACGAAATGGCAACGGCCGCCCTCTCGTTCGATCAGGGAGGTCTTGGCGGGCGAGGTCGACGACGTCATCACCGCGAGGAACGGCACGCCGATCAGGTGCGCGAAATAGGCTTCGCTGACCGCGGTCGATCCCGACGACGCCTCGATGACGGTGGTGCCCTCGGTGATCCAGCCGTTGCAGATCGCATACAGGAACAGCGATCGCGCCAATCGATGCTTGAGCGAGCCGGTCGGGTGGGTGCTCTCGTCCTTGAGGTACAGGTCGACGCCGCCCGGCGTGCCGTCGGCGTCGGTCCAGCGCGACCAGTCGGGTAGCTCCACCCGCAGCAGATGGGTGTCGGCGCTGCGGCGCGCGTCGGCCTCGATCAGCCGGACCGCGTTGTCGGCCCAGGAGCGGTCGGCGCGGCGATCGATGTCGATGGTGCGTGCGGGGCTCATCGTCTCGGGTCGGCTCGGGTCAGCTGCCACGCAGCTTCGACTGCAGCTCGTCGTGGCGCTTGCGGCGCTGCTCGTCGACGGCGGAGATCTGGGTGTTGACGCGGGTGCGCAGCGATTTGAACACGACCATGCCCAGCGGCAGCGCGATCAGGACCCCGAACACCGCGGCCACCAGCAGCGGCACGTTGACGCCCGCGAGCTTGCCGATGCCGATGATGATCGCGGCGACCACGACCACCAACACGAGACGGGCCAGGGTGTACAGGCCGATGGACGCCAGGAGGCTGCCCATACCGACCTGCGGTTTACGCTCTTCACTCACGGCGACCAGCGTACGTTGTGGCGCGGCCCGGCGGCCCGCCGCGGTCTGCCCGGTCGGTGAGGGGCGAGCGGTGAGAGCGAGCGCCCGATCGACGCAAAAGTGCGCCCGGTCGGCGTGCACGTCGAGGAGCGGTCGAGGGCCCACTTTGTACCAAGGGTGTCACCGGGGTCGGCAAAGGGGACGTAAAAGGCACTGGTCGGACGTGTGCGCAGGTCACAGGCTTCTTTGCACTCTCTTTACCTACCGCTGACGGTTCGAGTACCTGGGCGTTTTGCGTGTATTCATTGAGTCAGCGTGCGACTGCGCGCGAAGGGTCCGAGAGCGTCAGGTTCTCGGCACGGACACACGAGGGAGTCCTCCCATGACCGCAATTCACTCCAACCCGCTGTCGATGATCACCCCGGGCATGGCGAGCCAGCACACGCTGACCCCCGGACAGGTGGCGTCGATGTTCAACGTGAACCCCAAGACCGTCGCGCGGTGGGCCAGCTCCGGAATCCTCGGCTCGATCCGTACCCCGGGCGGGCATCGTCGCTTCCGCGAGGAAGACGTCGTCGCCCTGCTGAACCGTCGCGTGCCCTGAGAGTCACCACAGCCTCGGCAGGCTCGGTCGGTGTCGCCGTCCACACGACGCCGACCGGGCCACGCCATCGGCGCACACGTGCGCACACGCCGTACCACCTGAGTGCCGCCCGACACCTGCACTTTTGACGTCGGTCGGACGACGCATCTCGCGTCTACCGTCGCGTAATGTGGTGAGTGGGAGGTTGCCATGGCATTTCTACTCACGTTGGTCGGCATCATGGCCGTCGGTTTTCTGTTGTGGCGCGTTTTCGGTTCCAGCCTGATCGATGACGACGGCACACGCGAACCGGCCGCCAAACGCGGTCCGGTCGGCCCCGACGACGATCCCGAGTTCCTGATGGATCTCGACCGTCGCAGCCGCGGTACCAACGGGTCCGACCCAGACGATCACCAGCACTGACGATCACTGATCGGCCTCACCCCGATACCGACACGAATGCGCCCCCGGAGTCTTCCTCCGGGGGCGCATTCGTGTGCGTGCGGGCTGCTCAGAGGCCTGCGTAGGAGTGCAGGCCGGAGACCACCAGGTTGATGATGAACAGGTTGAAGAGCATCGCGACGAAGCCTGCGACGTTGATCCAGGCGGCCGCGGTGTTGCGCCAGCCGGCCGTGGCCCGCGCGTGCAGGTAGGCCGCGTAGATCACCCAGGCGATGAACGAGACGGTCTCCTTGGGGTCCCAGCCCCAGAAGCGTCCCCACGCGGACTCGGCCCAGATGGCGCCGCAGATGACGCCCAGACCGAACAGCGGGAAGCCGAAGACGACGCATTTGTAGGCGAGGCGGTCGAGGGCGTCGGCGCCCGGGATGTGCGCGACCAGCCGCATCACCGCACCCTTGGCGCCGGTCTCGGTGCGTTCGAGAGACTCGGCCTTCTCGCCCCACTGCATCTTGACGAGGTAGAGCATGCTCGACACCCCCGACACCAGCAGGACGCCGGAGCTCACCGAGATGATCGACACGTGGATGGCCAGCCAGTACGACTTGAGCGCGGGCACCACCGGGGCGGCCTGGGTGTAGAGCTCGGTGCCGGCGATGAACATCAGCAGCGCGACCGGGACCAGCACGAACGACAGCAGCGGCCGGTTCGCGGGTTTGCGGAGCACGACGACACCGGCGACGACACCGGCCGCACAGGTCAGCGAGATGAACTCGTACATGTTGCCCCAGGGCGCACGATCGACGGCCATCCCGCGGCAGATGATGGACGCGATATGCGCGGCCAGGCCGACGAAGACCACCGGATAGGCCATGGCGCCAAGGGTCTCGGAGAAGGTCCGGCGGCGCGCGGTATCGGCGATTTTGCCGGGGGTGCGGTCCCCGGTTGCGCCGGCACCCGATCCGACGCCCGCCCCGACGAGTTCTTTGGACGCCAGACGCCTGGTCCGCGCGCCGGCGAGGGCCGCGAGGAACAGCAGCATCGCCAGTACGTAGACGGTGATGGCGGTTCCGAACAGCAGGTCGGAGTACCGGGCGAGCGTCTCGTCGACGTGCTCTGTACCAGTGTTCATCGATTCACCTCATCAGTCCTGCGGAAGAACGTGCGGCCGCCGTGGGTGCGCCCATCTCAGAGTTTGCGCCACCTCGACATGCGTTTCGCCGAGCCACCGCCGGGCTCCACCAACCCGGCCGCCTGCTCCTCGAAACCCTCGCCCCAACCGGCCTGATCGGTCCGGGCGAGGCCGCCGATTTCTACTACCGTACGTCGTTTGCCGTCGGCGATGCCCGTCCGGTCCGGATCGGCCGGCACCAGCCGCACCCAGATCCGGCGTCGGCGCACCAGCAGCGACACCAGCAGACCGATCAGCATCGCCACCGCCGACACCAGCACCCAGTCCTGGGCCGGGTCGTGCGAGACCTGCACCGACACCCAACGCTGGTAGCCGTCGAAGCTGACGACGGTGCCGTCGGCCAGGGTCGTGCTGGCGCCCTTGGCGAGGTTCACCTGGGCCTGTCGTTGCAGCCTGCCCTGGTTGATGAGGCTCTGATCGAGCGAATAGGCGTTCTGCGGGAGGCCGGTGTCGAGTCCGGTGTCGCCCTTGTAGATCCGGATCGCGACCTGCGGGTCGTGCGGCACGGGCGACGACGAACTCAGCAGGGTCCCTTGGTAATCCGCGGTCGGGGCGAACAGTCCCTCGATGGCGATCTGGTTCTTGCGGCGCACGTCCTCGTCGGGGTAGAGCCCCGCCGGGGTGTCGAACCGCACCGCGCCGGAGGAGAGCATCGTCTGCAACTCGTCGGGGATGAACAGGGCGGTCTGGGTGCGCTTCTCCCCGTTGGGGAAGGTGACGGTGAACGTGGGGGCGAATCCGTTGCCGAGGACGTAGACGCGGTCGCCGGCGACCCGCAGCGGGTCGTTGACCTTCACCGACGTCTGATGCCAGTCACCGGCGGAGGTGCCGGCACCCTCGGTGTAGGACATCGTCGCGTCGTACATGTCGGGCTGACCGTTGGGCAGGAAGGTCGCCGAGAACGCGTCGACCTTGAAACAGAAGTGATTGAGGTCGGTGCCGTCGACCATCGCGCCGGCCCGGAACGAGTCGTACACCGCGGTCGAGGTGTTGCACAGGCCCTCACCGTCGGCGACGAGACTGCGGGTGCCCTCGTAGCCGTAGAGCTTGCCGAGCGCGATCGACACCAACAGGGCGAGTAGGGCGAAATGGAAGACCAGGTTGCCGAATTCGCGCAGATACCCCTTCTCCGCGGAGACCTCGACGACCTTGCCTGTTGCCGCGTCGTCGCGTGTTGCTGCGTCGTCACGGACGACGATGTTGCGTCGCCAACCCCGCAGGTTCGTCGAGACCTGCTCGGCGATCTCCTCGGGATCACCGTCGACGGTGGTGGTGAAGTGGCGCGGCAGGCGACTCAGATTGCGGGGCGCGGCAACCGGTTTGGCGCGCAGACTCTTGGCGTGCTCGATCAGCCGCGGGGTCAGGCATCCCACCAGCGAGACGAACAGCAGCACATAGATCGCGGTAAACCAGGCGCTGGAGAACACGTCGAACAGCTGCAGCTTGTCCATCCACGTGCCCAGGGTGCCGTGGTCGGAGATGTACTTGAGCGTCTTCTGCTCGTTGAGCTCGCGCTGTGGGAGCAGAGCGCCGGGGATCGCGGCGAGCGCGAGCAGGAACAGCAGCACCAGCGCGGTGCGCATCGAGGTCAGCGACCGCCACAGGTTGCGCAGCGGCCACAGCACCCGACGCAGCACCCAATGCGGGCGGCGGGGCGGGCTGGGCTGGGCCGGGCGGTCGGCGAGCGCGGTGTCGGCGCGGGTCATACCGGCAACACCTGATCGGTGATGAAGGCGTCGCGCACCCAGACGATGAACTGATCCCACAGTCCGGTGACCAGCGCGATACCGACGAGGATCAACATGACACCTCCGAAGACCTGGATGGCGCGGGCATGATTGCGCAGCCAGGCGAGGCTGCGCAACGCCCACGCCGAGGAGAACGCGAGCACCACGAACGGGATACCCAGACCCAGGCAGTACGCGATGATCAGGGTGACGCCCTTGGCGGCGGTCGCCCCCTCGGTGCCCGACGCGGTGGCGATGACCGCGGCCAGCGTCGGCCCGAGACACGGCGTCCAGCCGAGCGCGAAGACCGCACCGAGCAACGGGGCACCGACGATGTTGGACACCATCCGCGGGGCCATCCGCACCTCGTGCTGCATCATCGGGATCAGGCCGATGAAGACCAACCCCATCACGATGGTGACCACCCCGCCGATGCGTTGCAGCAGTTCGTGATTGACGATGACGGTGCTGGTGAAACCGATCACCGTCGCGGTGGCGGCGACGAAGACGACGGTGAACCCGAGGACGAACAGCAGGGCGGCCATCGCCACGCGAGAGCGACCGCGTTTGGCGGGTTCGCCGACGGTGACCGCGGGGGCCTCGGCACCGACGAGTCCGGCGAGATACGACAGATAACCCGGGACCAGCGGCACCACACACGGTGAGGCGAACGACACCATCCCGGCGACCGCCGCCGCGGCCACCCCGAGCAGCAGCGGCCCGGAGGACACCGTGTCGGCGAAGGTCTGTCCGATACCGCTCACTGGGGCACCTCGGCAGACGACGGAGCGGCAGACGCAGGGGTGGACGACGCGGGCGCCGTGGAAGTGCTTGACGCCGCGGAACCACCGGGTGCCGGGTCCTCGGCGATCACCTTGCCGACCATCGCGCCGAGTTCGTCGGCGCTGACCGCGCGCAGGAACACCGCGGCCGGACGATGCTGCCGGTCGAGCACGATCGTCGTCGGCACCACCGACGTCGGGGTGGTCAGCGCGGCCAGCGAGGCCCCGGCGAAGTCGTAGATCGACGGATACCCGACGTGGCGGTCGTCCACGAAATCCTGTGCCGATTGCCGATTGTCACGCAGATTGATGCCGAGGAAGTTGACGCCCTGGCCCTGGTATTGCTCGTAGACCTGCTCGAGGGCGGCGGCCTCACCGCGGCAGGGGCCGCACCACGAGCCCCACACATTGATCACGACGGCTTTGTCGGCGAACTCGGGATCACTGAGCGACAACGGTTTTCCGGTCGTCAGGTTCTCGCCGGAGACATCGGCGATGTGTTTGCGGTCGGCCTGGTCGTAGGTGATGACGGTCTGCCCACCGGGCGAGACGAACTGGAAGGTGTCGCCCTGCGAGACCGCGTCGTCACCGGTACCGCACGCGGTCAACGCCACGCCGAGCGCGAGCGAGACCAGCAGTGCGGCAACGATTCTCATCACTCGTGCGTTTACGACAAGTCGGACGCGGGGTCGCGAGGGGTGCCGGTGGCCTCGTTCCGACGGCGTCGGACACACGTCACGACCACCACGATCTCGCACCCTCACGCGTTCAACACTCTCCTGCTCAAGCCCCGGTCACGAGTGGATCCGACGCACCGGCCGGCTCGGAATAGATGATGTCGACGAGGGCGTCGTCGTCGTAGATGAGGCTGGTCAACGACGCGAGCGAGCACTGGCGACGACGCGGGTCGTGCCAGAGCCGCTGGCCCTCGAGGAAGCGGCGCAACGTGTACACCGGCAGCTGATGACTCACGCAGACGGCCTCGTGGCCGCGGGCGGCGTCGCGGGCCTTGTTGGCCGCGGCCAGCATCCGGTGCGCGAGCTGGATGTACGGCTCGCCCCAGGACGGGGTGAACGGGTCGCGCAGCTTGGGCCAGTGCCGCGGCTTGCGCAGCGCGCCGTCGCCGACCGAGACCTTGAGTCCCTCGAAGATGTTGTCGGCCTCGATGAGCTCGTCGTTGGTGAGGATCGGCAGGTCGTGCGCGGCGGCAATCGGTCCGGCGGTCTCCTGTGCGCGCTGCAGCGGGGAGGCGAACACGGCGGTGATGTCGTGGTCGGCCAGCGCGTCGGCGACCTTGCGGGCCTGAGCGCGACCGGTGTCGGAGAGATGGAAGCCGGGCAGCCGTCCGTAGAGGATGGCGTCGGGATTGTGCACCTCACCATGGCGCATCATGTGAACGATCGTGTGCATCAGCTCTCCCCGGGAGTGGGCGCGGTTGCCGCGGCCCGCGCAGCGGCCGGCAACGCGTCGGCAATTCGAGTGAAAGCATCCTCGTCGAGCGCCGCCGAGACAAACCAGGCCTCGAACGCGCTGGGCGGCGGGTACACACCGGCGTCCAGTAGCGCGTGGAAGAACGGCGCGAAACGCCAGGTCTGGGTTGCCTTCACGCCCGCGTAGTCGACGATGCGGGTGTCGGCGGCGCCGTCTGTGGTGAAGAACACACTGAGCAGGTTGCCGGCCTTCTGCACGCGGTGTGCCACCCCGGCGGTGTGCAGGGCGTCGGTGAGCAGGCCGGCGAGGCGGTCGGCGTTGGCGTCGAGGGCCGAGTAGACCGCCGCGTCGGCGGTCCGCAGCGTCGCCAGGCCGGCGGCGACGGCCACCGGATTACCCGACAACGTGCCCGCCTGATAGACGGGACCGGTCGGCGCGAGGCGCTCCATGACGTCGGCGCGACCGCCGAAGGCCGCGGCGGGCAGGCCGCCGCTCATCACCTTGCCGAAGGTGTAGAGGTCGGCGCCGACACCCTCGAGCCCGAACCAGCCGGCCGGGCTGACCCGGAATCCGGTCATCACCTCGTCGATGATCAGCAGGGCGCCGTGCCGGCGGGTGAGGTCACGCAGACCGGCATTGAAACCGTCGATGGGCGCGATCGCACCCATGTTGCCCGCGGCGGCCTCGGTGATCACCGCGGCGATGTCGTCACCGAATTCCTCGAAGGCCTTCGCGACGGCATCGAGGTCGTTGTAGGGCAACACGAGGGTGTCGTGGGCGGCGGCGCCGGTGACACCGGGGCTGGTCGGCAGGCCGAGGGTGGCCACACCAGAGCCGGCGTCGGCGAGCAGTGCGTCGACGTGGCCGTGGTAGCAGCCGGAGAACTTGATGATCTTGGGGCGGCCGGTGAAGCCGCGGGCCAGCCGGATCGCCGACATGGTCGCCTCGGTGCCGGAGTTGACCAACCGCACCCGCTGCACCGGGTCGACGCGGTCGATGATCTCCTCGGCCAGCTCGACCTCGGATTCGGTGGGCGCGCCGAACGACAGTCCGCCCGCGGCGGCACGCTGCACGGCCTCGACGACGGCGGGATGGGCGTGACCGAGGATCATCGGCCCCCACGACGACACCAGGTCGACGTAGGTGTTGCCGTCGACGTCGGTCAGAGTGCAGCCGGTGGCCGAGGCGATGAATCGGGGATCGCCGCCGACGGCGGAGAACGCACGCACCGGTGAGTTGACCCCACCGGGGATCGCATGTTGCGCCCGTTCGAACAGCTCACTGGACTTCACGGCGACGTCGGCGGATCTGCTCACGGCCTCCAGTGTTCCAAATGGCACCGAGTGAGAGAAATTCGGCCTGGTCAGGGCACTGCCGGGGCGTGCTCACCGCCCCAGCGCAGCCTCGATCTGCGCCGCGATGGCCTCGTGGCCGCGGGCGTTGGGATGCACCGTGATCCGCGCCGTGGTGCCCTGCTGCGGTTCGATCCAGCGCGCCGCACCCGCGCACGCGTCGTGGCCCTGCGACACCTGCGACATGTCGACGAAGGTGACGCCGGTCTTCTCGGCGGCGCGGCGCACGGCGTCGTTGAGGTCGGCCTGCAGTCCACGCAGATACGGCACGTCACCGGGCGCGACGCGCATCGCCGGGTAGCAGCCCTGCGTGGCGGGCAGAATCCACGGATAGCCCACGATGACGACGCGGGCATTCGGGGCGTGGGCGCGAATCCGGGTGAGGCCGTCGACGAGGGCCGGATAGATCTCGGCGTCGATGGGTGCGGTCAACTCCGAGCCGTAACGATCCCGGCACGGCGAACCGGTGGGGACTCCGGGGCTGTCGGCGATCGCGTCGCCGCATTTGCTGATCGCCCCGCCGAAGGTGTTCTCGTCGTTGCCGCCGAGCATCAGCGTCACCAGCCGTGTCTGTGGTCCGAGCGCGTCGAGTTGTGGTGGTATGCCGAAGTATTGGCTGGTGGTGAGGTCGGCGGTGTCGGCGCCCGAGCAACTCACGTCGGTGAGCGGCAGCCGACGTTGCGCGGCGACGAGGTGGGCGAAGTTGATCGCCGACCGCTGACACAGGAACGGCGAATCCGATTGCACCGGAAGGACTCCGGCGCCCGCGGCGTAACTGTCGCCGAGATTGACATATGCCGTCGCGGCCGGAGCGGTGCCGGTCGAACTCGGGGCCGACGACGATGGCGCAGGAGATCCGTCGTCGGCGCCGCAGCCGACCACGAGGATCAGCAGCGCCGCGAGCACCGTGGCGAGCGCCCCGCGCCTCATGCGTCGGCCCCGAGCATCATCAGCAGCAGTTCGGCGCGGGTGCGGGCATCGGCGAGGTCGATGGCGAGCATGTCCTCGACCCTCTCGATCCGGCTGCGCAGGGTGTGCCGGTGCACGCCGAGTGCGGTGGCCGCACTCCCCCAGTTGCCATTGGCCTCCAGATACGCCAGCAGACTCCGGTGCAGCGCGGTGCCCTGGAGGCGATCATGGTCGAGGATCGGCGCGAGACGCCGATCGTGGTTGTCGGCCAACGCTTGTCGCACCGGGTCGACCGCCAGCAGCGACTGTGCGTCGTCGAGGTCGACGAGTTGCCCCACCGCGGCCGAGCGACAGGCCAGGCGGGCCTGCGTCACCGATGTGGCGACGGCCGCGGCGTCGGGCGTCTCCGCCGCGTCGGCCAGGCGGATCGGCGGGCCGATCCCGCCGCGCACCGTCGCAGCGGTCGCGAGCACGCTCAGCAGGCCGATCGCCACGTCGACGGGGTCGTCGCCGCGTAGCAGGGTCGCCACCTCGGTTCCGGCCCGGTGCACGAACACCGGGCGCCACCGGCGTTCGAGTTCGTCGGTCAGGCGTGCCTGCCCCCGCTCGGCATCGGCGTCGCCGGCGAAGGTGAACACCACCGCCCGCACCGCGTCGTCGGGGCTGGCGGCGCGCCGCAACACCCGCAGCGCGGTGGGCCCGACTACTCCGTCGAGTGCCGATCCGAGCACGTCGGTTTGCAGCAGGGCCATCTCCCGACGCACCTCCTGCGGTTTGGCGTATTCGATGGCCAGCAGCGAGGTGGCGTGGCCGACGAGCATCCGGTTGACCTCGTCGAGAGGTGCCCCGACAACGCCGAGGAATCCGAATGTCCTTGTGGCCGAGCCGATCCGGGTGACCATGAAGGTGACGTCGTCGGCGACGAACACCGCGCCCGCCGACGCCGGATCGCGGGCGACGAGGGCGCGGACCCGGGCGAGATCGTTGGGGTCGGGCGGGGCGGGCGAGGACGCCACCTCGGCATGGTTGGCGTCGAGGAGCAGCACGCGACGCTCGATCGCGTCGGCGAGTTCGCCGACCACCGCGGCCGGACCACGGGCCACCGCGGCACGTGTCATGCGGGGTTGCGCGCGGGTCGCCGACACCAGGCGGGCCGAGCGGCCGGCGGCGATCTGGTCGAGCAGGGCGCGGGTGATCGCCGAGAACGGGATGTGCAGCGGAACCTCGAACAACGGAAGGCCCACGTCGTCGGCGGCACTGATCATCGCCTGCGGTATGGCGTCGAAGCCCAGGCCCACCCCGAAACCGAGGGCGGCGACCCCGACCTCATCGAGGGAGCGGACGTAGCGTTGCTGCTCGGCGGGGTCGTCGGTGAGTCGGAGTCCGGTGGTGAGCAACACCTCGCCGCCCACCATCCACTCGGCAGCAGTGAGCAGCTCGGAACTGACCGCACTGTCGATGGGGCGTTCGAGGCCCGCACCGCCGGCATGCAGCACCAATTCGAGGCTGCGTTGGGCGATCAGCCAGCGAACGGACGTCGACACCCGTTCACCGTACGCCCGGACTGGACATCGTGGAGTGTCACCGAGAAATCGGTGGACACATTGTCAGGCGCGTGAACCGGGTCACTGGGCGAACACTGATGACCAGCAGCGCCCAGTGCGGCCGCGCACTCCAGGCCCCACACAACAACAGGCCCCCACACATCGAGCACGAGGTGACACCCGATGACCGCTTCCGCCACCGAAATCGTCTACCGCCTGCCCCAGGAGCGACGGCTGGTGACCGACCTGCCGGGCCCGCGGTCGATCGAGCTGGGTGCTCGCCGATCCGCCGCGGTGGCCGCCGGGGTCAGTTCGATCCTGCCGTCCTACGCCGCCGACGGTGACGGCGGCGTCCTCGTCGACGTCGACGGGAACTCGCTGATCGACCTCGGCTCGGGTATCGCGGTGACCTCGGTCGGATCGGCCAACCCCGCGGTGGCCGCGGCCGTCGGTGACCAGGCCGCCCATCTCATCCACACCTGCTTCATGGTCGCGCCCTACGACAGCTACGTCGCGGTGGCCGAGAAGCTCAACGCGCTCACCCCCGGTGATCACGACAAGCGCACCGCCCTGTTCAACTCGGGCGCCGAGGCCGTCGAGAATGCGGTGAAGATCGCGCGGCTGGCGACCGGGCGGGACGCGGTGGTCGCCTTCGACCACGCCTATCACGGCCGCACCAATCTGACGATGGCGTTGACCGCGAAGAACATGCCGTACAAGACGCACTTCGGTCCGTTCACCCCCGAGGTGTACCGGATGCCGATGAGCTACCCGTTCCGGGACCAGTTCGGCGTGGACGGCAAAGCCGCAGCCGAACATGCGATCTCGGCGATGACGACACAGATCGGCGCCGACTCGCTCGCCGCCATCATCATCGAACCCATCCAGGGTGAGGGCGGATTCATCGTCCCCGCACCGGGATTCCTGACCACCCTGGCGCAGTGGTGCCGCGAGAACGGCGTCGTCTTCATCGCCGACGAGGTGCAGGCCGGATTCGCCCGCACCGGAACGTGGTTCGCGTGTGAGGAGGAGGGCGTCGTCCCCGATCTGATCACCATGGCCAAGGGCATCGCCGGCGGCATGCCGCTCTCGGCGGTGACCGGCCGCGCCGAACTGCTCGACGCCGTACACGCCAGCGGACTCGGCGGCACCTACGGCGGAAACCCGGTCGCGTGCGCCGCGGCTCTCGCCGCGATCGAACAGATGGAGACCCTCGATCTGGCCGGGCGCGCCCGCCACATCGGCGAGGTCATCACCTCCGTCCTCTCCGAAACGGCCGATGAACTTGCCGCACAGGGCAAGCCGGTGATCGGCGAGATCCGCGGGCGGGGCGCCATGATGGCGATCGAAATAGTACGGCCCGGCGGCGGCAACATGGGCCCCGCTCGCTCCGCTCCCGGCGGCCCGGAAGCAGACCCGGCCCTCACCAAGGCGGTCGCCGCGGCATGTCACGCCCAGGGCGTCATCGTCCTGACCTGCGGCACCTACGGCAACGTGATCCGGCTTCTGCCGCCGCTGGTGATCGGCGACGACCTGCTCCGTGAGGGCCTCGGCGTACTGAGCGACGCCATCAAGTCCCTCGTCTGATCGCCCCGCCTGATCGACCCCGCCCCAACCGTCCACTTCCGAAAACCGCTGCGAGACAAAGGACACCGTATGCACCCGCTCGATCCACTCTCCGCCGACGAATTCCGGGCCGTCTCCGCGGTTCTCTCGCGCGAGCAGGGCGTCGGCGACGGATGGCGGTACGCCTCCATCGAACTCGCCGAGCCGGGTAAGGCCGAGCTCGCCGCGTACGAGGCCGACGGCACCGTCCCCGCACGACGGGCGATCGTCATCTGTCTCAACAGTTCCGAGAACCTGACATACAAGTCGGTGGTACGCCTCACCGATGAGACCGTCGAATCGTTCGATCTGGTCCCGGACGTGCAGGCGAACTTCACCGTCGACGAGTTCGAGGAATGCGATCGGGTGTTGCGGGCACACCCGGAGGTGCAGGCGGCTCTCGCGCGACGCGGGATCACCGATCTCGACCTGGTCTTCATGGACACCTGGACCTACGGCGGCGCGCTGATCCCCGAGGAGTTCAAGGGGCGGCGTCTGGGCTGGTCGGACACCTGGGTGAAGAACGCCGAGGGCGCCAATCCGTACGCGAATCCCGTGTCGGGGCTGCACTGTGTGATCGACGTGAACACGATGGAGTTGCTGCGCATAGAAGATACGGCCGCCGGGAGTGGGGCAGATGGCTCGGGTGGCTTCGAGCGTCCGCAGGTGATGGGCGAGTATGTGCCGCGCCATATCCCGCAACGCATCCGCGACACCTTCAAGCGCCCGCCACTCAAGCCTCTGGAGATCACCCAGCCCGAGGGTCCGTCGTTCACTCTCGAGGGCAACCGGCTGACGTGGCAGAACTGGTCGCTGCGAGTGGGTTTCAACTACCGGGAGGGCATGACCCTGCATTCGGTGACCTACAACGATGCCGGGCGCGAGCGGTCGGTGGCGCATCGCATGTCGTTCGCCGAGATGGTGGTGCCCTACCGCGACCACTGCGAGGACCATTACCGCCGTACCGCTTTCGACATCGGCGAGTGGGGTCTGGGCTTCATGACGACCTCGCTGGAACTCGGCTGCGACTGCCTCGGCGAGATCCGTTACCTCGATGCGGTGCTGCACAACAGCGCCGGTGAGCCCTACACCATCACCAACGCCATCTGCATCCACGAGGAGGACAACGCCGTCCTCTGGAAGCATGTCGATCACGATGCCGGGGCCGAGGTCCGGCGTATGCGGCGACTCACGGTCAGTTTCCATGTGACCGTGGCCAATTACGAATACCTGGTGTACTGGCGGTTCTATCAGGACGGCAACATCGAGTGCGAGGTCCGCGCCACCGGCATCATGGTGACCACACCGATGCCGCCCGGGGTGACCAGCAATCCGCACGGCACCGTCATCGACGATCGCACGTATGCACCATTCCACCAGCACTTCCTCGTCGCGCGGCTCGACCTCGACATCGATGGCCCCGACAACACCGTGTTCGCCTCGGAGACCGTCGCCGAGCCGATGGGTCCGGGAAATCCGCTCGGACTGTCGCTGACGCAACGCAATACGGCACTGCGCACCGAGAGCGAGGGCATGCAGGACCCGGACTTCGCGACGCAGAAGAGCTGGAAGATCGTCAACACCAACCGCACCACCGAGCTCGGTCACCATCCGGCCTACAAGCTGTCCCCGACCGGCGCGTTCCCGGCGATGTTCGACCCCGCCTCGCCGGTCTTCCAGCGCGCCACCGTCATCGGCCACACCCTCTGGGTGACACCGAACAATGCCGACGAGCGTTGGCCTGCAGGTGAATTCGTCAACCAGTCCGAGCGCGACACGGGTTTGGCGGAGTGGACCAAGAACAACCGGTCGATCGAGAACACCGACGTCGTCCTGTGGTATGTGTTCGGCATCCACCACATCACCCGTCCCGAGGACTGGCCGGTCATGCCTGCCGACGTGGTCTCGTTCTGGCTCAAGCCTTTCGGATTCTTCGACCGCAACCCGGCACTCGACGTCGAACCGTCACCGTCGGCGCACTGTCACGCATCGAACGCCGAGCACCACTGAATCGGCGAACAACACCGAACCACCGAGCATCGCAGCGAGAGGACCTTTCATGAGCACCACCGAGATCATCGACACCCAGGCCGTTCTCGACGGCGTACCCACCGGTTTGTGGATCGGCGGCGAGTCGGTCGACGCGTCGGACGCGGGTACGTTCACCGTCTACGATCCGGCAACGGAGCAACCGTTGACCCAGGTTGCCGACGCCACCGTCGAGGACGCGCGTCGCGCCCTGGACGTCGCAACCTCGGTCGCCGATGACTGGGCGGCGACCCCGGCCCGCGAGCGCGGTGAGATCCTGCGTCGCGCTTTCGGTCTCGTCGCCGACCGCACCGACGATCTCGCGATGCTGATGACCCTCGAACTCGGACGCGCCCTGCCCGACAGCCTGGCCGAGGCGCGCTACGGCAACGAGTTCCTGCGGTGGTTCGCCGAGGAGGCGGTACGCATCGACGGCAGGTTCACCCAGTCTCCGGCGGGGACCGGCCGGATCGTCGTGACCCACGCCCCGGTCGGCCCGTGCCTGGCGATCACACCGTGGAATTTCCCGCTGGCCATGGGCACGCGCAAGATCGGTCCCGCGCTGGCCGCGGGCAACGTGATGCTGGTCAAGCCGGCCCACGAGACGCCGTTGACGATGCTGGCGCTCGCCGAGATCTTCGCCGAGGCCGGACTTCCCGCGGGCGTGCTGTCGGTGCTCCCGACGATGCGGGCGCGGGAGGTGGCATCGGCGATCATCGGCGACGACCGGATTCGCAAGATCAGCTTCACCGGCTCGACCCCGGTCGGCAAGAACCTGCTCGGCCAGGCCGCCGAGCGGGTGCAGCGCACGTCGATGGAACTCGGCGGCAACGCGCCGTTCGTCGTATTCGATGACGCCGACGTCGACAAGGCCGTCGAGGGCGCCTTCCTGGCCAAGATGCGCAACGGTGGCGAAGCGTGCACCGCGGCCAATCGCTTTCTGGTGCAGTCCGGTGTGGTCGAGGAGTTCACCGAGAAGCTCGTCGAGAAGATGTCGGCGGTTCGGATCGGACCGGGGTACGACGACGGCGTGACCCTCGGTCCGCTGGTCAGCGCGGCGCAGCGCGACAAGGTCGCCGAGGCCGTGGAGACCGCCGTCGCGCACGGCGGCCGGGTTCGCCTGGGCGGCAAGGCCCCCGGCGGAAAGGGCTTCTTCTACCCGGCCACCGTCATCGACAACGTCGACGCGTACGCACCGGTCACCCGCGGCGAGATCTTCGGCCCGGTGGCCGTGATCAGTTCCTTCGACTCCGAGGACGAGGCGATCAAGGCCGCCAACTCCACCGAATTCGGTTTGGCCGCATACTTCTTCACCCGAGACCTGGATCGGGCGCTGCGCGTGTCGACGGCGCTGGACTCCGGGATGGTGGGTGTGAATCGCGGTGTGATCTCCGACGTCGCCGCACCGTTCGGCGGCGTCAAGGAGTCCGGTATCGGCCGCGAAGGCGGCTCGGAGGGCATCGAGGAGTACCTGACGGTCAAGTACATCGCCTTCACCTGATCCGCGCGAAGTGACCATTCGAGGCCAACGAGACAATTAGTACAGCTAATAGTCTGCGCTATGCTACATCGCATGCGGCTTCGGGTGGTGGCATCAATCGTGGTAGTGGTTCTCGCGGTGACCGTCGGCGGCCTGGTGTCGTCGCCGGCCCGCGCGGACAACGGTTCGTCGGATTGGGGCAGCTCGGGTCTGGGCAGCTCGGATCTGCTCTCCCCCACCAGCCTGTTCTTGTGGCAGAGTCCGCCGACGCGCTACATCGTCGTCCTGGGCGCCAAGATGGGAACCTTCGGTCAGACGCCGACGATCCTGAACGAGCGCCTCGACACCGGCGCGGCCTTGGCCCGGTCGCATCCGTTCAATCGGGTCATCGTCTCCGGCGGCGATACCTGGTGGCTGCCGGTGTCGGAGGCGCAGTTCATGAATCTCGGGCTGATGAGGCGGGGTGTGCCGATGTGGCAGATGGTCAACGAGGGCCGTTCCACCGACACCGTGGAGAACGCCACCTACACCGTCGCCATGCTCAAGGCCATGGGCGCCACCGGGGCTCTCATCGTCACCAACGCGTTCCACATGCCCAGGGCCATGGGCGATTTCCGGGCGGCCGCGGCCAAACAGCACGCCGCTCTACAATTCCGGCCGAGCTACGCCTGATCGTCTTTCGCCGACCGGGCGCTCACACCCGTCGATTGGGCGCTCCGGCGTCGTCGAAGAACAGTCCGCTCGAACTCTCCTGCGGCGACTTCGAGCTCAACCAGGAGACAGCGTCCGCCCACACGCCGACAGCGCCCGGCAAAGCGCTATCACAGCGCAGATGGGCGCTGTCGGCGTTTCTGGCGGGCGCTGTCGACGGTCCGGCGGGCTGGGACGGGCTCAGCGCAGCAGTGCGCGACTCATCACGACGCGCTGAATCTGGTTGGTGCCCTCGTAGATCTGGGTGATCTTGGCGTCGCGCATCATCCGCTCGACCGGGAAGTCACGGGTGTAGCCGGCACCTCCGAAGAGCTGCACGGCGTCGGTGGTGACCTCCATGGCGACGTCGGAGGCGAAGCACTTCGACGCCGAGCTGATGAAGCCGAGGTTCTTCTCGCCACGCTCGGCGCGAGCGGCGGAGGTGTAAACCATCAGCCGGGCGGCCTCGACCTTCATCGCCATGTCGGCGATCATGAACTCCACACCCTGGAACGAGCTGATCGGCTTGCCGAACTGCTTGCGGTCCTTGACGTAGGCGATGGCCTTGTCGAGCGCACCCTGCGCGATGCCGACGGCCTGCGCACCGATGGTCGGGCGGGTGTGGTCGAGGGTCTGCAGCGCGGTCTTGAAGCCGGTGCCCTCGTCACCGATGATCCGATCCTCGGGAATGGTGCAGTCCTCGAAATACAGTTCGGCAGTGGGTGATCCCTTGATGCCGAGCTTCTTCTCCAGCGGGCCGACGGTGAAGCCCGGGTCGTCCTCGTGGACCATGAACGCCGAGATGCCGTTGGCCTTCTTCTCGGGGTCGGTGACCGCCATGACGGTGTACCAGGATGACTTGCCGCCGTTGGTGATCCAGCACTTGGAGCCGTTGAGCACCCAGTTGCTGCCGTCCTTGCGGGCGCGGGTCTTCATCGACGCCGCATCCGAACCGGCCTCACGCTCGGAGAGGGCGTAGGACGCCATCGCCTCACCGGAGGCGATCGACGGCAACACCTTTGCCTTGAGTTCGTCGGAACCGTTGAGGATCAGACCCATGGTGCCGAGCTTGTTGACGGCCGGGATCAGCGACGACGACGCACACACGCGCGCAACCTCTTCGATCACGATGCAGGCGGCGACCGAGTCGGCACCCTGTCCGTCGTACTCCTCGGGAACGTGGATCGCGTTGAATCCGCTGGCGACGAGCGCGTCGAGGGCTTCCTGCGGGAAGCGCGCGTTCTCGTCGACGTCGGCGGCGTGCGGTTCGATCTCCTTCTCGGCGAGCGCACGGATCGCCTCGCGGAGCGCGACGTGCTCCTCGGGCAATTCGAAGACGTTGAATCCGGGGTTTCCAAAGGCCATGGGGGCTCCTCCTCGATGCGCGCGGAGTGCTGCGCGGCGGTGATCGATGCTCGTCGGGGTACCGGTCGCGCGACGGATGCGGGCACCACAGACGACGACACTGAGTGCCAGGATACCCCTTCGGTGATGGAAATGTCGACACTACGTGCCACCCGTGTGGGCACACCGGCGTCGGTAGCGCGCCGTCAGGTCCGGCGAGATCGCTGGGCCCGGATCTCCTCGGCGACGGCACGGGCGATCTGATCGGCGCCCGCGTCGATCGGGTGGGTGACGACGGTGATCGCGGTACCGGCACCGTCGTCGCCGCCATCGTCGGCACCCAGTGCCAGCCGGATGCGTCGGAGTTCGGTACGAAGCGTGCTCACCGTGGCGTCGGCGTCGCCGCGGATCATCGACCGCAGCAGGTAGTTGTGCACCGAGGTCACCGCGGCGGCGAAGGCGACGATGCGCTCGGGCGACTCGTCGGGAAGGCGTCGGCGCAGGAACTCCTCGAAGACGCGCTGGTAGCGATAGGTGGTGACGAGCTCGCGGTCGCGCAGTGCCGGTACCCGGGTGACCACGCGGAGCCGTCGGACGGCAAGGTCCCGGGTGGCGAGGAAGTGCGTGAAGACGATCTCGGCGGCGTCGCAGACGTCCGTCCACGGGTCCGGGCCGTCCACCGATTCGTCCAGCGCGAACTCGTCGGCGCCGAGACGCTCGGCAACCTGGGCGATCAGAGCCTCGTGATCGGCGAAGATCATGTCTTCCTTGGAGCGGAACTGGCGGAACAGCGTGCGTCGCGAGACCCCGGCGTCCGCGGCGATCTGATCGACGGTCGTCGACTCGTACCCGTACTCGCTAAAGAGCCGGATCGATGCCGCGACGACCTGGGTGCGCAGATCGACCGGATCGACCGTGGTGTCACTCGGTGCCATCGGTCCAGTATGGCGCGCGATGCCGCCCGCGCGACAGTCGACGGCTTGCGGCAGCGGAAGCCACCGGTACAATCTTTCCCATGTCGAATCCTGAGTTCGTCGTAAAGAATCCCGGGCACTGGGGTACGCCGACGACCCCGGCCCACCCGTCGACCATGGCGCCGCCCACCTTTCACGCGACGATTCCAGTGGACTCCCAGGTGCGCCGGCGCTTGACACGGGCGACGTTGCTGACCCGGACCCGCTGCAACCTCCTGGCGGGCCTGGCGTTCGCGATGCTGATCGTGCTGATCGGCCTCGCCCTCGCCCTCGCACTCCCGCCTTCGTCGAACCCGCTGGGATTTGCACCCATACTCGTCGTGGCCATCGTCATCGTGCTCCTGGGGCCGGGGGCGAGGTGGCGGCGAGTGCTCCCCGATGGTTCCGCGCTGTCGTCGGAGATCACGCACAGCCGGATACTCGTGGACTATGCGGGCCTGATCAACGGCGTGGACATGACACAGATCAGCGACGTCACCTATCGCTGCGGCATCGTCGTGCTGCGCACCGGCCGCGGACTTCGGTTGACCGTGCCGGCGGAGTTGCTGCCACCGCATCTGGCTACGCAGTGGGCTTCCGGCGCCCGGTGAGGTCGGGCGCGGCAGGGTCATTCGGACCGCCGACCGGGGCGGCTTTTCGGGGCGGAATGCGGTCCAATCGTGATGTGGCCTACCAGTTCTCACCGTCGTCGTCCTCGCCGCCGCTCTCACCGACCGCACCCCCGCCGTACGTGGGGGCCGGACCCGACGGGGTGCTGCGCGCAGAACTGATCGCCGACGACGCACTCGGTCCCCGACTGTGCCGGGGCGCCCTGCTCACGCCGGGATGGATGCTGCGGCAATCATTGCCCGCCGCCGTCGGCGCGCTCGTCGCCGCAGTCGCCGCATCCTCCACCGACTCCCGGCCGCCGGCGGTGGTCACGGTGGTCGTGGTCCTCGGCCTGTTCCTGCTCGCCCAGGCCACGATGCTCACGCTGGGCATCGCGCTGGGCCAACGCCGGATGCGTCGGATCATGCCCGCCGGGACACCGGTCGGCGCGGAGTTCACCCCCGTTGTGGATCGGGCACCGGGTGGGAGCGACCTACTCGCAGATTCAGCTCGAACGGTTCGATCGGGTCGTGGTCAACTCGCGGGTGGTGCTGCTCTGCACGGGCCGGCGCACCGTCGTGCTGTTACCGCGGGAACTGGTGCCACCGCAGGTGATCGCCGATTACCGGGCCCGTTACCTGCGACGTGGATTCCGGCGCCGATGACCGCGATGCTCAGTCGTGCTGGGCGTCCTGACGCAACTCGAACTTGAGGACCTTGCCGGTGGAGGTGCGCGGTAGCTCGTCGGCGAAGACGATGTCGCGCGGCACCTTGTAGCCGGCCAGCAGGGTCCGGGCGTGCTCGATGAGCTCCTCGGCGCTCAGTTGCGCCCCGGGAGTGAGCAGGACGTAGGCGCGCGGGCGCTCACCCCACTTCTCGTCGGGGACGCCGATGACGGCGACGTCGAGGACCGAATCATGGCTCACCAGAGCCTGTTCGACCTCGATGGTGGAGATGTTCTCGCCGCCGGAGATGATGATGTCCTTGGCTCGATCGCGCAGCTGGATGTACCCGTCGGGATGCATCACCCCGAGATCGCCGGTGTGAAACCAGCCGCCGGCGAACGCCTCTCGGGTTGCGGCCGGATCCCGGAAGTAGCCGGCCATCACGTTGTTGCCGCGTAACACGATCTCGCCCATGGTTTCTCCGTCGGCGGGTACGTCGACGAGCGGCAGGACATCACGTTTGACGACGCGCGCCGCCTCGGCCTGCACCATGCCGACGCCTTGTCGGGAGAGTTTGGCCGCGCGCGCATCGGCGGGCAATTCGGCCCAGGCGTCCTGGAATTCGCAGATCGTGTACGGGCCGTAGACCTCGGTGAGGCCGTAGACGTGGACCACGGTGATACCGAGCGCCTCGAGCTGACCGATGACGGTCGGGCTCGGTGGCGCACCCGCGGTGGTGATGTGCAGGGGCCGGTCGAGGCGATGTGCGCGAGGCGATCCCGCGATCGTCGTACACACCGTGGGTGCCCCGCACAGGTGGGTGATGCCGAGATCGTCGATCGCGTCCCACACGGCGTCGGCACGGACCGCACGCAGACACACGTGGGTCGCCGATGCCTGGGTGACCGCCCACGGGGTGCACCAGCCGTTGCAGTGGAACATCGGCAGCGTCCACAGATAGCGGCTGTGGCCGGTGAACTGGTTGTGGAAGGTCTCGCCGAAGGAGTTCAGGTATGCCCCGCGGTGGGTGTACATGACGCCCTTGGGCTTTCCGGTGGTCCCCGAGGTGTAGTTGATGGTGATGACGGTGTCCTCGTCGTCGACGGTCCACGGGATGGGGTCCTGCTCGACGTCGGGACCGTCGGCGAGGGCCAGGAAATCGGCATAGGTCTGCAGGCCGGTGATCCCCGACGCGCCTACATCGCCCATCGTCGGACCGAATTCGGGGTCGGTGATCTCGACGGTGGTGGCCACCTCGGGGACCTCGTCGGCGATGAGCGAAACGGTGTGCCGGAATTCGGCGTCGAAGAACAGCGTGGTGACGCCCGCGTGATTGAGGATGTAGACCAGTTCGGGTCCGGCCAGGCGGGAGTTGAGCGCGACGAGCACACCGCCGGCCAGCGGGACCGCGTAGTGCGCGACGAGCATCTCCGGGATGTTGGGTGCGAGATAGGCGATCCGCTCACCGCGCGCGATCCGGCTCTTGAGAACCCGGGCGAGGCGCTGCACCTCGTCGGCGAACTCCGCGTAACTCGCGCGACGATCCCCGTAGATGATCGCGGTGCGGTCGCCGAACACCGTTGCGCTGCGTTCAAGGAATCGCAGCGGACTCAGTTCGGACCGGTTGGCGCTGCCACAATCGATCCGGCCGAAGTCGGCGTCGAGCGCCAGGGCCTCGGCAAGGGTCGTATCGGTGTCCGAGACAGACATCGTCTCCTCCAGATCGTCGTGCCGCGGCCGATGCGAACACGGGTGAGGGCCGCGACGTTTGTCGTCCTCCGAGCGTATGGATCACACTAGTGCCGGTACCACCCCCGAAAGTAGGTGGTTTCGGCCCCGATGGCGATGTCGGGCCGACACGTACCGGTGGCAAAGACAAGGGGCGAGGAGGAGAGGACCATGGTCACCGATCCGCGGCGTCCCGACGACGCCGATGCGGTGCGCGCCGAGTTGCGCGGGGTGCATCGGACGACGGGCCTGCCGGTGCTGTTCGGCGGGCTCGTGGACGGTCCGGGCGCGCTGCTGTCGGGTTTCGTCGGGACCCGCACCGCGCTGCTGCGTGATCTCCTGATCGGTTCCGACCGTGGGCTCGGCGGACGGACCATCGTCGAGCGCCGCCCCGGCGCCGTCGCCGACTACTTCCACTCCACCGAGATCACCCACGACTACGACCGCGAGGTGTCCGGGGAGGGCATCGAATCCCTGGTGGCCGCTCCCGCGGTGGTCGGCGGGCGCACCCGGGCGGTGCTCTACGGCGGGCTGCGCGCACCCGAGCGCATCGGGGATCGGATCGTCGCACGGGTCGCGGTGGGCGCTCGCCGACTCGCACACGAGATCGAGGTCCGTGACGACGTCGATCGTCGCGTGAAACAGATTGAGACACAGTGCGATCCGACGACGGTGCCGGCGTCGGTGGCCGATGGGATCATCGAAAGTTATCTGGCGCTGCGGGAGATCGCGGACACCACCACCGATCCCGCACTGGCCGAACGGTTGCGTGGCGTCGAGAGGCGTCTACGCGGGCTGGGATCAGGGGCCGAATCGAGCAGGGCGGTCTCGTTGTCGACCCGCGAGACCGACGTGTTGGCGCACCTCGCACTCGGCTGCAGCAATGCCGAGATCGCCGATCGGTTGTCGTTGCGGCCGGAGACGATCAAGGGGTACGTGGGCAATCTGATGCGCAAACTCGAAGTACACAATCGTCGCGAAGCGGTGGTGCGGGCGCGGCGAATCGGCTTGCTGCCCTGAGGCAGCCGTCGACGCACTTCGGCATCGGCGACGACTGTCGGTTTCCTGGCAATGTGGCCCCGGGGGTGGCCGGAACCGGCTGTATGTGCCTACGGTGCGAGGAGGCCGGGGAAGGCACGAGGGGGCACACGTGGGGTACACATCCGCGGCCGAGGATCGATCGGGGCGGGCGGCCGGGCGCATACTGGCGGCGGTGTCAACGGCACTGATCGGAGCGGGAATCGCTTCCGCGGCAACGTATGTTCCGCCGCCCACACCGACCGCCGAAGCGACTCCCGAGGCGTCGACCGTCGCGATTCGACTGACCGCGGACTCGGTGGCGAACATTCCGGCGAACCTGGCGCAGACGATCGCCAACATGGCGGCCTACGAGTATCAGGGCGTGAACCTGACCACTGCGGCACTGGAGGATTCGGGCAACTGGTGGCTCTACATCCCCACCAACGTCGTCGGATTCGACGAGCAGGACAAAGAGAAGCTCAGGGGTATGACCCTGATGATGGTGCCGATTCCGTTGGTGGCACAGGCGAATTACGATCAATGGTGGCTGTCGCTGGCGGCGTTCGCGCCGATGACCCCGGACTGTACGGGCATTCCGGGCCCCTGCTCGAACGTCTTCTATTTCACCCAATATGGGCAGGTTCCGACGTGGCGGCTGGTTCTCGGGTACACCTTTCCCACGATCCGCAACACCATCGACCCGACGGATCAGACATACACGACCGCAGACGGCCGGGTCGTCGACATCCAACCGGACTGGTCGGGCAAAACGTACCGCCTCGATCCGTTCGGGCCGTGGAAGGCCATCTGGCAGACCCTCACCCAGACCCCGACCGGCTACGTCGCGGCGCCGTCGGGTAGCCAATGGGCCACGGCGTTGACCGCGCTGGGCGCGGCAACCTGGGAGTCGCTCGACCCGATGGTGCCGGGCACCTACTGCCTGCCCTGCCAGATCGGCGGCGCCGCGATCGGCGCGCCGGACTCGCTTCCGAAGATCTACCTGTTCGGCAGGTACTACACGTTGTTCGACTTCGGGCAGCCGCTCACCGCGCACGACTGGGTGACCAATCGCCCCGACTACGACGAGGCGACGCGCCCGGATCATGCGGTCACCTACAACATCTGGACCAAACAGTCCCAGCAACAGATCGGTGCCGACCTCGCCGCGGCCACCACTCCGCAGGCGTTGCGGGCCAGTGTCGCGCAGTTCGACGCGACCCTGCAGGCGGTGCGCGTCCAGCTCGGGGAGAACATCGCCGCCAACATCAAGGGACTCGAGCAGGCCCTTCCGGTGGCCGCGGGGTCGGGACGGCAACTGCTCGACTCGATCGCCGATTCGTTTGCGCCACAGCCACCTGCGCGCACGTCGGCCACACAGGTCACGGTGAGCGCCGACCGGGCACTGCACGGTACCGGTGCCCCGACCACACCCGCCCGGGCCGCCGCCCGGCCTTCGGCTGTCCCGACTCCTGCGGCGAGCGACCCGGCCACCATTCCCGGGCAGGTGGCCGCCGACCTCGCCCGCGGGACACCCGCGGCGGCGGTGACCACCGTCGTCGACGGCGTCCGCGCGGCGTTGCGCCCGCCTGCCACACCCGGTGGCGCAGGCGGCAGGCATCGGATGCCGGAACCGGTCGCGCGACCGGCGCACGCCGTCGGCGCGTGAGATCGCACACCAAACCACCCATCTCGGCCGCGCGGGGTCCGTACCGTGGAGCCATGTCCACACCCACGCAATCGCCGACCGCGAACCCCGACGACACCACAAGCAGTCGCAGCACCGCGGCGTCGACGGACGTCGACGTCACGGGCCGTGAGGAATCGACCGAACTCGATCAGGCGACCCGCGAGTTGCTCGTCGATGGCCTGCGACGCACGCTCGACGGCCGTTGGCGCGCCACCCGCGACAGTGTGCGCGAACGCGCCAACCGTTCCGACCTGCTACCCGACCCGTCGCACACCCTCGACGAGGCACGCGCCCGCGTGCTCGAGGAGATGCGCGAACTGTCCTCGCAGGGATTCGCGGCGGCCGGTTTCGCGAGCGATCACGGCGGCACCGGTGACGTGGGCGCGTCGATCACCGCCATCGAGATGCTCGGCTACGCCGATCTGTCGCTGATGGTGAAGGCCGGCGTGCAATGGGGACTGTTCGGCGGGGCCGTGGAGAACCTCGGCACCAAACGCCACCACGACAAGTACGTCTCCGACATCATCAGCCTCGATCTGCTCGGCTGCTTCGCGATGACCGAGACCGGCCACGGCTCGAACGTGCAGGCGTTGGAGACGACCGCCACCTACGACCCGCAGACGCAGGAGTTCGTCATCGACTCCCCCACCCCGTCGGCGCGCAAGGACTACATCGGCGGTGCCGCGCAGCACGCGCGGGTGGCCGCGGTCTTCGCCCAGCTGATCACCGCCGGGCCGGGCCAGGAGCCGGAAAGCCACGGGGTGCACTGCTTTGTGGTGCCGATCCGCGACGACAACGGTGACGACCTGCCGGGTGTGACGACCAGCGACTGCGGTTACAAGGGCGGACTGGCCGGCGTCGACAACGGCCGAATCCTGTTCGACCACGTCCGGATTCCTGCGGAGAACCTCCTCAACCGCTATGCCGACGTCGAGGCCGACGGCACCTACCGCTCCCCCATCGAGAACCCGAATCGGCGGTTCTTCACCATGCTCGGCACCCTGATCCGGGGTCGGGTCTCGGTGGCGGCGACCGCAGGTGCGGCCGGACGCAAGGCGCTGGCGCTCGCCACGAAGTACGGGACGGTCCGCAAACAGTTCGAGGCACCCGGCGCCGACGACGAGATCACCGTGCTCGACTATCTGGGCCATCAGCGAAAACTGTTGCCGCTCATCGCGAAATCGTATGCCATCACGTGCACACAGAACGAGCTGGTCGCCGAGCTGCACGAGGTGCAATCGGCCGCACCCGACGATTCCGATGCCGGACGTCAGCGCCAGCTCGAGAGTTCGGCGGCCGGGTTGAAGGCCTACGGCACCTGGCACGCATCGCACGCGATCAACGTCAGCCGCGAAGCCTGCGGCGGCGCAGGCTATCTCGACGAGAACCAGCTCTCGATCATGCGTGGTGACATCGACGTGTTCACCACCTTCGAGGGTGACAACACCGTCCTCACCCAGCTGGTCGCCAAGGAGTTGCTCTCCGCCTACGCCGACGACGTGCAGGGTCTCTCGGCCGGCGGGTGGGTGCGATTCATCGCCGGTATGGCGCGCGATGTCGTCGTCGAGAAAACCGCTGCGCGACAGGTGATCCAAACCCTGTTGGAGAGCTCCGACGAGGACACCGAGAAGTCGACGCTGACCGATCGCGGCACGCAGATCCGCTTGTTCCGCAACCGTGAAGACCACCTCGTCCGCACCTGTGCGCAGCGGTTACGGCGGGCCACCGACGACGACAACGACGCCTTCGAGGTGTTCAACAACGCCCAGGATCATCTGCTGAAGGTCGGCCGGGTACACACCGAGCGAGTGGTGCTCGAATCGTTCATCGAGGCGATCAACGACTGCGACTCGAAAGCCGCCGCCGAACTGCTCGGCAAGGTCTGCGATCTGTTCGTCTACTCGGCGCTCGAGGACGACCTGGCATGGTTCCTGATGCACCGGCACGTGTCGGTGGAGCGCGCCAAGGCGATCCGGCGCGGCGTCAACGAACTGTGTCTTGAATTGCGGCCCTACGCAGACGTTCTCGTCGATGCCTTCGGCATCCCGGAGAACCTCCTGGTGGCGCCGATGATCGAGAACGGGTAGTACCGCAGCGCATTACGGTCGGTGGCGCGCGTCCGATGGGGGGTCATCTGCGCGCACGCGCAGCGCGAACGGGAACACCAGCCAGAGGCACGCGAACATCACCAGGGTGGCAGCACCGGCCAGGATGCCGGGAGCCGTACCGGCGGTCGCCCCGAAGACGACGACCATCGCGCCGGCCAACGCCAGTCCGAGCAGGACGAGACCGACCAGGGCCAGGCGATGTGCGCTGGTGACGATGACGTCGAGCCGATGGCGGCGGAACAGCGCCCGGTGCAGTGCGACGGGGGCCGCCAACGCGATCGCGGCCGCCATCGCCAGTGACACGGTGATCAGATAGGTAACCCGCATACCGTCGTCGAGTTCGGAAAACCGGCTCTGAAACGGCAGCGTCAGCAGGAAACCGGTGAGGATCTGCACACCGGTTTGCACCACGCGCAACTCCTGCAGCAGCGCCGACCAGTTGCGATCGAGACGTTCGGTCGTCGTCTCCGAACGCTGCTCGCGGTTCCATTCGTCGTCGGTTGGGTGCGGGCTCACCGATCCATGGTCGCATTGGGGGCCTGCGGCCGGGCGTTGCATTGCGGCCTGCGGCCGGGCGGTGCATTGGGGCCTGCGGCCGGTCAGTCCGTGGCGGAGCCCCGCGGTGGCAGGCCGAGCGCGACCGCGGTGTGAGCCTCGGTGAGCTCACGCCGGAACCTCTGCACGTCCCGCGCCCACGCCTGGGCGAGCGAACCGTCGGCGAGTTTGAGTCCGATACCGCGCCGACGACGAGGGACACCGTGAAGTTCGCCCAGGGCACGAGCGCTCTCCCAATCCTTGGCGTCGGGGCCGTTGTTCTCGGGGTAGATGGTATCGATCTCGTCGAGTGCGATGATCCGAACACCTTGTCGCAGAGTCAGTTCGGTGAGTTCGACGGACACATGCCTGCGCGCGGCGATCACCTGCACGACCGAGAAGCCGATGATGATCAACCCGAAGATGATCAGCACCGGCCAGTGCACCTGCCCGGGGCCGCTGATCTCCATCGCGAGGACCGCCCCGATCAGCACCGGACCGATGGCCACCACCCACCAGCTTCCGCCGGGCTCGTAGAAGAGCACCTCGCCGCGATCCTCGGGGATGGGGTGGGGATCGGGTTCGGCGGACTCGGGTTCGGCGGACTCGGGGGTGGCGGGCTCGGGAGACTCTGCTTCATCGGACGACTCGGTCGCGTCGGCCACCGGTGCATCGGCGCCCGCGTCGGGCACGTCGGTCTCGGTCTCGGCGCGGTCGTCGTCGGGAGCGGGCGAACGATCGGTCACCGTCCCGACCGTCCACGTTTCTTGCCCGCGGACTTCGACGTCTGAGCTTTCTGTGCCTGCCCCTTCTTGATGTCGGCCGGGTTCTTGCCCGTGAACCAGGCGTCGCCTTCGGGGCGGTAGGCCAGCAGAGAGCCGAACAGACCGATGACCGCTGCCAGCAGCGCAAACGCGAGGAGGGACTCCAGGAAGCTCAGGATGAGCAGCATGATGACCGCCACCAGGGTCAGCGCGGCCAGCGACGAGCGCCAGCGCTCGTCACCGGTGTAGGCCTTGGTGCCGATGAATGCCTCGGCGGCGCCGATCGCCGCGATCAGGACACCGATACCGACCGGCAGCAGAGTCGGACCGGGCACGATCACCGCCAGCACGGCGTAGACGACGCCCAGGATCACCAACAGCGCACCGGCCAGCAGCCAGCAGCGATACGCCCAGACCACGACGCGAGGGCGTTGGGCGGGATCAGGTTTCGTCACGGTGGCGCTGTCCTTTGTCGAGCGAGACGGTGTCGTCGGGGTGGTTGTCGTTGTTGCGGTGGTTGTCGGATGTGTTGTCGGGCGTATCGACGCCACGCTTGGCGGAGTCGGGCAGCGAGGGATTCGGGGTCGAGGGATTTGGGGTCGAGGGGTTCGGCGGGTAACCGTTCGACGGCGGGTACTGGCCCGGCGTCGGATAACCCGGAGGCGCATATCCCTGAGGGGGCGGATAGCCCGGCGGGTAGCCCTGCGTCGGTGGGTAGCCCTGCGTCGGTGGATAGCCCTGCTGGGGGTAGCCCGGCTGGGGTGGATAACCAGGCGTCGGTGGGTACGGACCGAACCCCGGCACCGGTGGATACGGCGTGCCGACCATCCGGGGTGCACGGCGGTACTGCGCCATCTTCTTGCAGTAGGTGTCGGACTCGCGACGCAGCAACAGCACCACAGCACCCAGGGCGGCCACGCCACCGATCACGTTGGGGATCATCGCCCAGCGCGGCGCAACATCGCCGAACAGGGTGAAGAACGTGCTGATCACCAGATACAGGCTGATCGCGCCGAGGATGAAGCGCGCCCAGTTGTAGCCCTTGCGCGTGAGGATCAGCAGCGCCACCGCGACGCCGATCTCGATGATCGTGGTGACCACGACGACGCCGACGATCACACCGCCGGAGGTGATCATGTCGTACTCGGCGGAACCCGGGGTGTAGCTCTGCTTTGCGACCTGGTGATACATGTCGCGGGTGGCCCCGAAGGTGGCGATGACGGTGACGACGTGCGCAACGATCACCACGAGCCACAGCTCGGAGGCGATCACGATCGACTCGACGAGCTTCGGTTTCGCACCCTCCGGGGAGTCGGGCTGCGGCCCGGTGCCGTGGCCCGGGTCGATGGATGCTGACATGGGTACCAGGGTAGTTAACCGTTCGGGGCCGTGCGGTGGCGCAGGATCAACTCCGAGAAGAGCCGGGTCCGATCATGTCGCGTAGACGTCGGGCCGGCGATCGCCGAGCGCATCCGCCAGACCGGCCAGCCTCTTGTCTCTCGCTTCCCGGAGATCGACATCGGCGATCACCAACTCGCTGCCCCGCCCACCGGCCAGCGGCCATCCCTCGTGGCCCACGATCACCGTCCCCTCGGTCCACTCCTGGCCGCGCTCGGCACCCGACCGATCGCAGCACGCGACGAACACCCGGTTGATGCGGGCGGTCGCCATGGCGATCACCTGCTCGGGCGGTCGCTCCCCGACCGGCCTCTCTACCAAGGGCCAGTTCACCGGAGCCAGCAGCACATCGGCCCCGGCCAGAACGGTCTTCCGGGTCAGTTCCGGGAACTCGAGGTCATAGCAGATCATCACACCGATCCGGCCGTGCCGGGTGTCGAGTACCGGGGGCGCCAGCGATCCGGCAATGAAAAACCGCTTCTCGGTGTTCCACAGATGCACCTTGCGGTACACACGGCGAACCTCACCGCCGTCGAGAATCGCGACCGAGTTGTGCAGCGAGCCGTCGCCTCCCACTTCGGCGAACCCGACCACCACGGTGGTGTCGCCGGCCATCAGCGCCCAGCGCGTGAGGATGTCGGCGTCGGCGTGCAAGGCAACGCCTCGGGCCTCGTCCCCCGACTCGAACACATACCCGGATGTGGCCAGTTCGGGGAGCACGGCGATGTCGGCACCAGCCGACACCGCCGTCGCGATCCCGTCCTCGATCAGCACGCAGTTCTGCTCGAACCGCCCGACGTCCGGCGCCAAGGGCACGCAGACGATCCGGGTCACAGATCCGCGTGCTGATCGTCACGCACCAGTTGGGCCAGAACGTCGAATTCGTTGAAGAGGTTCCACTCCTCGACGATCTGACGATCCTTGATGTAGAGCTGTGTGATCCCCCAGAGGTGTGCACGTCGCCCCGTCGGCGTGCCGTACAACGCGTACCCGCGATGGGTGCCCGCCCCGACCCACCGGAGCATCACCCGGTACCCGTCGGCGTCGTTACCCATCCAGTACACCTCGTCGACAGCTACCCCGAGGTCGGGAAAGGTCGACAGCAAGCTGCGCGCGAAGGCGCGGACATCACCGCGACCGCGACCCACGCGGTTGGTTGTGCCGTTCCACAAGACGGTTGGCGCGTAGGCCCGGTCGACGGCGCTGAGGTCACGCCGGTTGTACATGTCGTGCCAGAGTGCCCTGACCATGTGCTCCACGTCGAAGCCACGATCGTCACTCGGCTTCGGGTAGGGCACCGGCTTACGTCCACCACGCAGGCGGTCCACCTCGGTGATGTCGCGCTCGCTCAGGGGCGCGAGTCCGCCCTCGTTGGCATAGGTCCGGGCGGCTTCCACGACGTCGATTCCCAAAGCCGCCAACCGTGCGGCCGTGTTGTAGAGCACCCACTCCTCGACGATCTCGTTCTCCCGCACCAAGCAGTTCGCAATCACCCAAGTCTGCACCTTGCGACCGGTCGGCGGGCCCCACCGCCATGGTCCGGTGTGGTGACCGATGTTGATCGCGCGGTGGCTGGTCACGAAACCCTGATCTTCATCTCCGGCCCAGATGACGTCGTCGGCGTAGTGGCGGGTATCGGGAAAAGCGTTGATCGAGTGCAGAGTGCCCTCGACGAGCGCCTCGACGCCGTACTGCAGGCCGCTGTCGGTGTGCAGTCGACAGCCCGGCGCGTAGGTGTCATAGATGTAGCCGACGTCTTGGTCCTCCCAGATGCGATGGGTGATCCGGACGATGTAGTCGACGATGTCGACATAGGTGTCCTCGAAACCCCGCATGGGTTGTCGGCGCTCTCCGCGCGGATGGCCGTCGATGTCGGCTCCGTTGGCCGGGCGAAGCGCAATGGTGAAGTCTCCGGGCATCTTCCGGGCGACCGGCGAGGTCATGATGTCCCCTTTCGGGAGGTGTCGCGTGGCCGACTCGACGAGGGTGGTGCCGTCCTGTTCGGTGTCGGACAGAGGGTTCGTTCCGTTCTTCGACATTCTCACTTGGCCGCCGATCCGCGCCAGGCATTGAGTCGGATGGTCGCCGTGGCCTCGTGGGCGGCCATCCCCTCGTAGTGCGCGATCGTCTCCACAGCACCTGCAGCGGACGGGGTCGCCTCCCGGGAAACACGTTGATAAGTAAGCGGTTTCAGGTATCGCGACACCGACAGTCCTGCGCTGTGACGAGCTCCGCCCGCGGTCGGCAACACGTGGTTGGTGCCGGCCATGCCTTTGTCGGAGTAGGCAACCGTGCTCCACGGGCCGAGGAAGATCGACCCGTAATTGCGTAGATTGTCGTGGTAGTAGTCGTCGTCTGCGGTCTGGATCTCGAGGTGTTCGGGGGCAAGATCGTCCATCAGCGCAATCGCGGTCTCCCGGTCCTGCGCCCAGGTGACCGATCCGTGATCGCGCCAGGCGGGTCCGGCGATCTCGGCTGTCTTGAGTTCGGCGAGCTGCGCCTGCACCTGCGCGATCACCTCGTGGGCGAGTTCTTCGGAGGTGGTGACCAGGGCCGCAGGCGATTCCGTGCCGTGCTCGGCCTGCCCGAGCAGGTCTGCGGCCACCGTCGCCGCGTCTGCGGTCTCGTCGGCGATCACCGCCACCTCCGACGGACCGGCCAGTAGATCGATCGCGACCGTGCCGAACAACTGTCGCTTTGCCTCGGCGACATAGGCATTGCCCGCACCGACGATCATGTCGACGGGATGATCACCGAGGAGACCGAACGCCATGGCCGCGAGGGCTTGCACGCCGCCGAGAACGAAGACCTGATCGGCACCGGACAGATACGCCGAGTACAGCACGGCCGGATCGGCGGTACCGTCACGACGTGGTGGGGTGCAGGCCACGACGGTCGGCACGTCTGCGACCTTGGCCACCCCGACGGTCATGAAGGCGCCGGCCAGCAACGGGAATCGGCCCGCCGGAACGTAGGCGCCGACCCGGGAGATCGGTACGTATCGCTGCCCGGTGACGAGCCCCTCCGCCAACTGGATCTCGAAATCGACCAGATGCGACCGGCTTTCGCGAGCAAAGGCCTTGGTGCGTTCCGAGCCCAGCTCGAGCGCGGTGCGCAATTCCGTCGGTAGGCTCTCGCCGGCCGCGGCGAGGTCGGCGGCGGACACGAGAAAGTCGGGTGCGTCGTAACCGTCGAGGTCTGCCGCGTATCGGCGGACCGCGTCGATTCCTCCCTTCTCGATGCTGGACAGCATCGTCGAGACGGTCTCGATGACCTTCGGGTCACGCTGTGCGGCAGGACGATCCAGCTCAGGTTGCTTGATGAACCGGAACCGGCCGTCGAGTTCGGCGAGGCGGGCCGGAGTGAACTTCATGAGGTGTGTTCCTTCGTTGGTGGTCGGGTCGGGAGCGCCGATCGGCGATCAGCAGTGGGTTTTGTACAAATGGGAGGCGACGGCCGGCGTGGTGAGGTTGTCCGGCGTGGCGACAGCGAACGTCGGTCGCTGGTCACGCGGGACCGGCCGCCCTTCGATCGCGGCCACAGCCGAATCGATGCCGAGACGTCCGGCCGATATCGGGTCCTGCAGGATGGTGGCCTCGATCTGACCGGCTTTCAGGGCGTCGATGATGGGATCGGAGACGTCGAATCCGACGAGCTTGACCTTGTTCGTCTTGCCGACCTCTCGGAGCCCTGTGATGGCACCGGCGGTGTTGTTGGTCGATTGTGCATAGATGCCTGCGAGATTCGGATTCGAGCTGGCGAGGGTCGCTGCGATCTGCGCAGCATTCGCCTGTGAGTTCTCGCTGTACTGGACTCCGATGAAGTGAATTCCCGGATACTTGGCGATCGCATCGACGAATCCCTGACGTCGCGCCTCCGCCACCACCGAGCCCGACGCACTGTCGATGTCGACGACGTCGCCCTTACCGCCGATCAGCTGTGCCATCTTCTCGCCGGCCATCTGCCCGCCCTTGTAGTTGTCGGACTCGATGTTGGTCAGTGCGATCGACTTGTCGGTGAGGTCTCCGTCGATGGTGATGACCTCGATGCCGTCGCGTTTGGCCTGGAGCAGAGGAGCGATCATGGCCTTCGGACTCGTGACCGCGATCATGATGGCCGCGGGTTTGCTCGCGGAGACCGCTTCCACGATCTGGGTTTGCAGAGGTACCGAGAATTCTGCTGCCCCTTGGGTCGCGTAGTCGATCCCGACCTGCTGTGCACGCTGGGCGGCTCCGCAGGACACGCTGGTGTAGAACGGGTTGCCGGTCAGGCCGGGGATGTAGACCACACGTTTGCCTGCGGGCTGACCGGTGGGTGTTGCCGAGGACTGACCCCCGCAGGCGGCGAGCAGAACGGTGAGCGCGCCGGCCAGGATCATCGCAGCGGCGACCTGCGTGCGCCGCATGGCTGTCTGCCGAGTCATGCCGATCGCCCTACCCGCGCTCACGGCTGCGCCGCTTGAGCTGGTCGATGTATACCGCGACGATGAGGATGAATCCGATCGCGACCTGTTGCCAGAACGGCTGGACGTTGATGATCGTGAAACCGTTGATGAGCATCGTCGAGATGAAGATGCCGATGACTGCGCCGCCGACCGTTCCGATACCGCCGAAGAGACTGATACCGCCGAGGACGACACCGGTGATGACCGCCAGGAAGTCGGTGGTGTGGCCGGACAGGGTGGTGGTGTCGAACCGAATCAGCGACAGCATCCCGGCGAGACCGGCGAGCAACCCGCTCATCGCATAGAGCTTGATCAGGTGCCGATCGACGTGGATACCGGCGCGGCGAGCAGCCTCCTCATTGGAACCGACAACGTAGGTGTGCCGCCCGAAACGGGTGAAGGCGAGAACCGCAGCGCCGAGGACGACGACGATGACCGCAACCCAGATCAGGGGACTCAGACCGAGCACTCGACTGGTGGTCAGCGAGATCATCGAGGTCGGAAGATCACTGATGTCGTTGCCGTCGACGAGGAGATTGGCCAACCCCAGGACGGCCCCGAGGGTGCCCAGCGTGGTGATCAGTGCGGGCACACGGAGTTTGGTGATACACAACCCGTTGAAGATTCCCCAACCGATTCCGCACGCCAGGGCGACCACGGTTCCCACGACCACCGTGAAGGCGTTGTCGGTGCCCATCGCCGTCATGACCTTGGCCGCGGCGACGTTGGCGAAGACCAACACCGACCCGATGGACAGGTCGATACCGCCGGCAACCATGACGAAGGTGACGCCGACCGCGAGGACGAGCAGCGTCGAGCCATCGGTGAGGATGTTGCGCACGTTGATGAACGTCGGGAAGGCATCGGGCGCGAGGAGGCTGAAGGCGATGAACAGCAGTACCATCACGCCAAACATGTACGCGGGCGTCGAGGTCTTCAGTTTCCGGAGAATCCGTTGTGCGCGAAGGCCGTTCGTCCCGTTGAGCTCCGGGATGTCGGTGGTGACCACGGCCTCACCCACTCCGGCGGGAGTGGTGGCCTTCGACGTGGCGGGTGCAGTGTTCTGGATGCTCATCACGCAACTCCGTCCAGTGCGCCGGTCATGGCCCCCACGAGATCATCGACGTCGCACTCGTTCGCGGTGAGGTCGGCGACACGCCGCCCCAGCCGGAGAACCTGTACGCGGTCGGCGACCTCGAGGACTTCGGGCATGTTGTGACTGATGAACACCACCGCGATCCCGGTGTCGGCGACCCGTCGGATCAGTTGCAAGACTTTCCGGGTCTGCACAACGCCCAGTGCTGCCGTGGGTTCGTCCATGAAGACCAAGTGCCGCGCCCACATTGCCGACCGGCAGATTGCGACCGATTGACGCTGCCCACCCGACAGTGCGGCGATCGGTGCGTCGAGGTCTTTGAGTTCGGTTCCGAGAGAACGGAATGCATCCCTGGCACGCGTTCGCATCGTGGCCTTGTCGAGGACACCGAGCCGACCGAGCACACCGGGCTTGAGGAGTTCCCGTCCGATGAAGGCGTTGTCCGCGGCACTGAGTTCAGGAGCCAGGGCAAGGTCCTGATAAACCGTCTCGATCCCGAGTTCCCGTGCGTGCAAAGGGGAGTCGATGGTGGTCGGCCTACCGTTGAGCAACAATTCGCCACTGTCGGGTGCAACGACCCCCGACAGCGTCTTGACCAGAGTGCTCTTACCGGCGCCGTTGTCGCCGATCAGCGCGGTGACCTCACCGGGATAGACCGTGAAGTCAACGCCACGAAGAACCTCGACATGGCCGTAGCTCTTGCAGAGGGCCTTGGCCTCGAGCAGCGGGGTTCTCGTGATCGGACTCGGGGAGGGTGGGGGTGTGGCGGGTGGCGGTGTGGAGATCATGGACTCACCTTTCGAAGTGTGCCGCGCCTCGTGAGGCGGCGGCCGACGTCCGGATGACTGTGGGCGAACCGGCGGGCACCGCGGTGGACACAGTGCGGACGGCCGGTGTGACGAGCGCCTCAACGAGACAGTGTATACGTATGAATCGAACGCACGCAAGGGCTGATCACGAATTCCCCGAACATCGAAGCAATAGCGATCTACCTGTACTTCTCAACGAAAGAGGCTTGCCTTCACAGGCGGTGCGCCAGGCACATACGCATGTGTCAGATTGCCTTCTCAGCGCTGCGTAGCAGGCCCGGTGGTCCGACGCGCGACGAGACTTGGCACCGACACAATCCGTCGCGGCGGACCGGCTTGTCCGTCGGCGGTGAGCCGATCGACGAGCAATCGAGCGGCCGAGGCCGCCATCTCGGCCAGATCATGACCGATTGTCGTGAGTCCGAAGACCTCCCACGAGGCCATCGGGATGTCATCGAAGCCGATCACGCTGATCTCGCCCGGCACGTCGACCCCCGCCGCGATCGCGGCGTTGAGAGCGCCGATGGCGACCACATCATTGCCGCAGAAGACCGCTGTGGGCCGCGATTCCATCGACAGCAGACGCAGCATCTCCCGATGGCCGGTGTCGAAATCGAAGGGTCCGTGACTACTGAGTCCGGCGGGAATCCCGATGCCTGCATCGGCAAGCGCAAGCCGAAATCCCTGCTCGCGATCGCGACCGGTACTCGTGTCCTCCGGCCCGAAGATCCCCGCGATACGACGATGTCCGAGCGTGACGAGATGCTCCGCGGCAGACCTGCCACCTGCGGCATTGTCGACGACCGCAGCATCGCCGAGACCCGTTCCCGACTCGCGGTTCAAACACACGAACGGCACCCCCCGTCGGGCCAACTCGGCCGGTAGTGGTGATCCGATCGTCGTCGTCAGCAACACGACCCCATCGACCGACCCATCCACCAGGTGCTCGACCGCCGACAAGCTGTCGGACCGCTCGGTGAATGCCATGACGCGATAACCGAGTGCGCCGAGTTCGTCGTGAAGAGGTCCGATGAGCTGCGGATAAAACGGGTTGGTCAGATCCGTGACGACGATGCCGATCCGTCGCGTGGTCCGCGTGACCAAACTCCGACCCGCTTCACTGGGTACATATCCCAGGGCCGCGACCGCCTCGGCCACCCGCTTCTTGGTCGCCTCGGCCACTCGCGGGTCACCGCGCAGGGCACGTGACACCGTCGGCTGGGACACGCCGGCGAGCCTCGCCACGTCGCGACTCGTGATGGCCATGACACTCCTCGAAACAATCTCTGTCGTCGGTGCACGCGAATGAATTGCTTATGCCGTGCAAGCCTACCCACACCTTCGGCGACAACAGGCCTACGACCCGTCCCTTCTCCGACCGAAGCCAAAACTCGTGCACATCAGTTTCTTTGAGCCGCCCCCGCACCGATTCCGGGCTTGGGGGTTGACGCAGGCACCATCTCAGCGCAACAATGCATACGTATAAATCATCGCTTGCCGAGTAATCTCACCCCCGGCTCGACAAGACGCCTCCGTCCACCTCCGGGCACAACCGATCACGATCGAATGGGAGCCACACCATGTCCACCGAACTCGTCGTCAGTGACGAGGAGCTGCGTCGGCGCACGATCCTGCGCACCGATTTCGTCTCCTGCAACCAGGCATTCATCGACTGCCGCACTCCCGGCTCCGACCAGAAGCGCAACTACTCGATGATCGGGCGCGGCGTGAGCCAGAATGCCGGCCAGGTGGTGAATCTGACCGAGCCGCACGGATTCCAGATCGGCGCGGCCGCCATGCCCCGGGGGGTTACCAACAATCTGCACCTGCACTTCACCGCCGAGGTCTTCCTGTGCTTCCGGGGGGAGTACCTCCTGAGATGGGGCGCTGATGGCTCGGAGGGCGAGCTCGTCCTCCGCGAAGGTCAGATCGCGTCGATTCCCACGTGGATCTTCCGGGGTTTCACCAACATCGGCCCCGACGACGGCATTCTGTTCACCGTCCTCGGCATGGACCGCACCGGTGGGATCATCTGGGGCCCCTCGGTTCTCGAGGAGGCCAAGGGCCATGGCCTGTATCTCACCGCGGACGGCCGCCTCGTCGACACCGTCGCAGGCGATCCGCTCCCCGACGACAGTGAACTCGTCACCCCGCTGACCCCGCACCAGATCGATTCCCTGCCAAAGTATTCGGTGGATCAGATGGCCGCTCGGATCGCCACGCCCGAAAACATCACCTGGTCGAACCGGGCATTCCTGGACTCGGCTCTGCCGGGTGGCAGCGCCGAACTGGGATCGGTGATCGGATTCGGCATGACCGAGGACCGCGATCAGCTTCCGCGAATAGTCCATCCTCACGGTCATTCGGTTTCATGGCTCAGAGCTGTTCGCGGGCAGGGTATCTCGATGCATCGGCACTCGCAGAGCACGGTCCTGATGGTGTACAGCGGCGAATGGGAGGTCACCGTCAATCGCGGACCGGACACCCGATCGGTTCGTCTCGCCGAGTGGGACATGCTCTCGATGCCGCCCAATGCGTTTCGGGAGATCCGCAGCGTCGGTGCGGACACCGGCATGTTGTTGATGGTGACCAGCGGCGACGGCCGCGTCCGCATCGAGTGGGACGACGAGGTCGTCAAGGCCGCCGGGGACGCGGGACTGGCCATCGATCCCAATGGGTATGTGGCTCCGGCAGATCTGGTGCCCTCCCCATGACCGGTCCCCCCGTCATCCTCATCCCCGGCATGCTGTGCGACGAAGAGACGTGGATCGACATCGCCCCGGCCCTCGGAGCGCACTCCCTCCCACCACTGACCCGCCCAACGATCGCCGGCATGGCAGACGAGGTTCTCGACACCGCACCGAATACCTTCGTCCTCGCTGGGCTGAGCCTCGGTGCGATCGTCGGATTCGAGATACTCCGGCGAGCCCCACACCGAGTCACCGGATTCTGCGCCATCTCCACCAACGCCTCCGCACCGACACCTCACCAACTGTCCGCGTGGCGCTCGCACGCCGCTCGCACCGTCGCAGGTGATTTCGAGACAATCGTGCGCGAGGACATCGCGCCCACCATGTTCGCCGACGCCCGTCCGAGCCGTGCACAGGTCGAGCGGTTCGTCGAGATGGCACGTCGGGTCGGACCGACAACGTTCCGCGCGCAACTGGCCGCCCAGTCGACTCGATCCGACGCACTCGCACATCTGACGAGGGTGCACCGTCCCACCCTGGTGATCTCTGCCTCCCACGACGTGCTCTGCCCTCCGCGGTATCACCAGCGGATCGCCGATGCCATCCCCGGCGCCCGGCTGGCGTCCGTCGATGCCGGACATCTGTGCACCTGGGACCGCCCCGACCGACTGGCACAACTCATCCGCAGTCACCTCACCGATTCCCCAGAACTACAGGAGATCTGATGCCTACCATAGTGAAATCCCCGACAGCCCAGCCCAACCCGCGAGCGGACCGCACCGAGGTGAGCAGCCGCGTCACCGCGATCCTCGACGACATCCGTGATCGCGGCGACGCCGCCGTTCGTGAATGGTCGGCAACCTTCGATCACTGGACGCCGGAGAACTTTCTGCTCTCGCCCGCCGATATCGACCGCATCGTCGCCTCGGTGCCCGATCAGGTGATCGAGGACATCCGTTTCGTGCAGTCGCAGGTCCGCGGCTTTGCCCAGCGGCAGCTCGAGTCGATGTCCGAGTTCGAGATGGAGACACTGCCGGGAGTGTTTCTCGGGCAACGACATATCCCCATCGGCCGCGTCGGCGCCTACGTTCCCGGCGGTCGGTACCCGCTTACTGCGTCGGCGCACATGACCATCGTCACCGCCAAGGTCGCCGGGGTGCCCAGCGTCGCCGCATGCACCCCTCCGATCCGTGGTGAGATCCCAGCCGCGACCGTAGCAGCGATGCACCTCGCGGGCGCGGACGAGATCTACCTTCTCGGTGGAGTTCAGGCGGTCGGGGCCCTGGCCGCCGGAACCGAGACGATCGAGCGGGTCGATCTGATCGCCGGACCGGGCAATGCCTATGTGGCCGAGGCAAAGCGCCAGCTGTTCGGCGAGATCGGCATCGACCTGTTCGCCGGTCCCACCGAGATCCTCGTCATCGCCGACGAGACCGCTGACCCCTTTGTCGTGGCGGTCGATCTGCTGTCGCAGGCCGAGCACGGGCCGGATTCGCCCGCGGTACTCGTCACCACGTCGGCAGACCTCGGTGCCCGGGTCGTCGACCACATCGACAAGCTACTGGTCGACATGCCCACCAAGGACTTCGCCGAACCCGCCTGGCGCAACCACGGCGAGGTCATCATCGTCGACGATCTCGCGGAGGCGTACACCGTTGCCGACGCCCGCGCGAGCGAGCACGTCGAAGTACTCACCGCCGAACCGCGCGAGGCCCTGACAACCATGCGCAACTACGGCGGGTTGTTCCTCGGCGAGGGGACGTGTGTCTCTTACGGCGACAAAGTCATCGGCACGAATCACGTACTGCCCACGCGCGGTGCTGCCCGCTACACCGGCGGCCTGTGGGTGGGTAAGTACCTCAAGACCGTCACGTACTCAGAGGTGCGCAACACCGACTCGAGTGCGCACCTCGGTGAGGTCTGCGGGCGCGCGGCGCGCGTCGAGCTGTTCGAGGGCCATGCTCGTTCGGGCGACGTCCGCGCCGCCAAGTACACCGGCGCGGAACTGCCCTGGTCGAACGCCCTGAGCGCGGCGACCCGATGACGGTCGCCTCCGAGAATCGGCCGGCGCAGACCGCGGTGGCCGGCCGGACCGCATTGGTCACCGGCGGCGGGAGCGGCCTCGGAGCGGCCATCGCATGCGCCCTCGCCGCCTACGGGGCGCAGGTCGTCGTGACCGGACGGGACCCGGCTGCACTCGATGCGGTCACCACGCGCCATCCGCTGATCCGGCGCACCACGACCTGCGATGTCTCCGATCCACTGCAGGTCACCCGGCTCGGTGCCGAGCTCGCCGACACCGAGGTGTCGATCCTGATCAACAACGCCGGCGTCGCAGGACCCGTCGCCGATCTCGTCGACGTCGCCGTCGCCGACTGGGATGAGGTGTTCGCGGTGAATGTGCGCGGCACCTACCTCGTGTGCCGTGAATTCCTGCCGGGGATGATCGCCAGGGCTCATGGGGACGTCATCAATCTCGCATCCGTGTCGGGGAAGCGACCCCTGACCGGACGCACCCCCTACTGTGCGTCGAAGATGGCGGTCATCGGACTGACGAGCACATTGGCCACGGAGGTGGGGCCCTACGGTGTCCGCGTCAACTCACTGTCCCCGGGTCCCGTCGACGGCCCGCGCATGCACCGGAACTTCTCGAGGGAAGCGGAGCGCACCGGCATGAGTTACGCCGAGGCGCAGGCAAACTTCGTCTCGCGAGCCGCGTTGGGGCGCATGGTGACCGAAGACGAGGTCGCCGCTTCGGTGATTGCGATGCTCACGATGTCGGGGCTGTGTGGCGCCGACATCGATTTGTCGGCAGGGATGGTGGCCCGATGAGCCGGCCGACACTCAAGAGTCGTCTGCAGGCAGGTGAGCAGGTCGTCGGTGTGCTCACCCGCATGCCTTCGGAGGAACTCGTCGAGATGGCTGCTGTCGCCGGGATGGATTACATCCTCATCGATTGTGAACACGGTCCCGCCGACCAGGTACAGCTGCGAGCCCACATCACCGCGGCGCAGGTGCACGGGGTCGATGTGCTGGTCCGGGTGGGTCAGCACGAGACCGCACTCATCCAACGCGTCCTCGATCTGGGGGCTTCCGGAGTGGTGGTGCCGCACGTCGACACGGCGGAGCACGCGCGCGCGGTGGTCACCGCCACCCGGTATCCACCGGTCGGTGATCGTGGATTCGCCACCTACGGTCGGGCCGGGCGATTCGGCACGGTCAGCGCAGGCGAGCATCTGCACGCCGACGCCGACACGACGTTGACGATCGTGATGATCGAATCCCGTGCGGGCTGCGCGAGCGCCCCGGAGATCCTGGCGGTGGCAGGAATCGACGGTGTGCTCTGCGGGCCCGCGGATCTCGCGATCTCGATGGGCCTCGAATCCAGCGCTGATCCGGCGCTCGCCGCTGAACTCGACCGGATCCATCGGTCGGTTGCCGACGCAGGTCGTCTGCGCATGGACATCGTCGGCGGTGCCGAGCAGGTACGGACGTCACTGGAAGCAGGCGCAAGCATGGTGGTGGTGAATCTGACGCACGCACTGATGGCTCTACTCGGCGACCTCGTCGCACCACGCGACCGGTAACCACGGGTGAACCGCAGGTCCTGCCGTGGCGTACTCACGGCAGGACCGGAGAGCGCGCTCAACCCAACCGCGCGGCAACCTCCGCCGCCCAATAGGTCAGGATGATCTTGGCGCCCGCACGTCGGATCGAGGTGAGCGACTCCAGAATCGCGGCATCGCGGTCGATCCAGCCGCGTTCGGCGGCGGCGGTGATCATCGAATACTCACCCGAGATCTGGTAGGCGGCAACGGGAACGTCGGATATCTCGGCGACGTCGCGGACGATGTCGAGGTAGCTCATCGCCGGCTTCACCATGACGATGTCGGCGCCCTCGTCGAGGTCGAGTCGCACCTCGCGCAACGCCTCGATCCGGTTGGCACCGTCCTGCTGATAGGTTCGCCGATCACCCTGCAGTGACGACCCCACCGCCTCACGGAACGGCCCGTAGAACGCCGACGCGTACTTGGCGGCGTAGGCGAGAATGCCGGTGTCGGTGAAGCCCTCCGCGTCGAGCGCCTCACGGATGGCCGCGACCTGACCGTCCATCATCCCGCTCGGCCCGAGCAGATGAGCACCGGATCGGGCCTGCGCCAACGACATCGACACGTACCGCTCGAGCGTGGCGTCGTTGTCGACCCGACCCGACTCGTCCAGGACGCCGCAGTGGCCGTGGTCGGTGAACTCGTCGAGACACGTGTCGGCCATCAGCACGGTGCGATCACCGAGATCCGACCGCAGCTCCGACAGCGCGCGGTTGAGCACACCGTCGGGGTCGTCGGCACCCGAACCCACGGCATCCTTGTCACCGGCCGCGGGCACCCCGAACAGCATCAACCCACCGACGCCGGCGCGCACCGCCTCGTCGGCCGCCTTGCGCAGCGAGTCGAGGGTGTGTTGGACCACGCCCGGCATGGACGTGATCTCACGCGGGGCGTCAATGCCGTCGGCGACGAACATCGGCAGCACGAGATCGCTTGGCGCGAGCGTGGTCTCGGCGACGAGACGACGCATCGCGGCACTGGTGCGCAGTCGGCGGGGACGGATCACCGGGGCCATCGTCACCCTCCTAGGACCGCGACCGCCGCGACTTCTTGCGCGGCGGGGGCAACGCCCCCTCGGCCCGCAGTCGGGCGGCGTGCTCGGCGAGTGCATCCACGAGGTCCGGAATGGACGCGTTCTCCGGCTGCACGTCGACGCGAAGCCCGAATTCCGTTGCCGTTTCCGCGGTCTTGGGACCGATACACGCAACGATGGTGCGCGCGTGCGGCTTTCCGGCGATACCGACGAGATTGCGGACCGTCGAGCTCGAGGTGAAGCAGACCGCATCGAAACCGCCGGTCTTGATCATCTCGCGGGTCTCGGCGGGCGGCGGGGCCGCACGCACCGTGCGATAGGCGGTGACGTCGTCGATCTCCCAGCCACGCTCACGCAGTCCCTCCGAGAGGGTCTCGGTGGCGATATCGGCCCGCGGCAACAGGATTCGGTCCACCGGATCGAACACGTCGTCATACGGCGGGAAGTCCTCGAGCAGACCGAGTGAGGACTGCTCCCCCGACGGCACGAGCTCGGGATTGATCCCGAAGGCCCGCACCCGCTCGGCCGTGGCCTCTCCGACACAGGCGATCTTGACCCCGGAGAACGCTCGCGCATCCAGTCCGAACTCGGCGAACTTCTCCCAGACCGCGCGCACCGCGTTGGTGGAGGTGAACACCACCCACTGGTAGCGTCCGTCCACCAAACCCTTGACGGCCCTTTCCATCTGAGCCGGACTGCGCGGCGGCTCGACCGCGATGGTCGGTACTTCCTTCGGGATCGCGCCGTGCCCGACGAGGCGCTCACTCATGTCGGCGGCCTGATCCTTGGTGCGCGGCACCAGAACCGTCCAGCCGTAGAGCGCGCGCGACTCCCACCAGGAGAGCTTGCCGCGCTGGCTGACGACCTTGCCCACGGTGAGGATCAACGGACCGGTCAGCGCGTTGCCCTGCTCGTTGAGCGTGGCCAGCGTGGCCTCGATGGTCCGCTGCGCGCAGGTGGTGCCGTTGATGGTGATCGCGACCGGTGTCTGCGGGGCCAGCCCGTGCTCGGTCAGTGCACTGGCGGTCTCGGCCAGGTGCCCCGACGTCGCGTGCAGCACCAGCGGTCCCGGTGACGCGGCCAGCGCCGCCCAGTCGACGCCCTCGGCGCGGACGTCGGCCACGGTGTGACTGGAGCCGAGCGGCATACCGGCGTAGCTGGGCACCACCGAAGCCGCGGGCAGGCCCGGCAGCACCTCGAAGGTGACCGAGGTGCGCGCCACGGCATGGACCTCGGTGAGCACCGAGTCGGTGGTCAGTGGGTCCCCGGAGACCACGCGCACCACGTCGTCACCGGCCTTGGCGGCCGCGACGAGGGTCTTGGCGACCTCACCGGGATCGCCGAGCGCCGGGCGAACCACCTGGTCGGCATCGGTATCGGCGTGGTCGGCCTCGACGCGCTGGTCGGCGGCCGACTCGGAGTCGGCGGGCTTGGTCTCGGTCGCAGCGCCGTCGGCGGCCACGTCGGACCCCGACTTCTCGGCGCCCGACTTCTCTGCGCCCGACTTCTCTGCGCCCGCTTTCTCTGCGGTCTGCTTCGCCGGTTTACGCCGGTCGTCGGCGGGCTCCTCGCGGTGCGCGGCACCGATCATGGCGACCACCGTGGCCGGTACGTCGGGGTCGACGTAGGCAGTGGTCGCGGAGGTGATGACGCTCCGCGCCCGGACGGTCAGCAGGTCTGGGTCCCCGGGCCCCGATCCCACGAAAAAGATCCGCCCCGGATTGGCCTTCTTGGTCGTACGGCTCATGCGTTCGCACTCTCCTGCCCTCATCCGCTGAGAGCTGTGTGTTCCTCACCGGAACTAGGAAGAGTCGACGAGCTCGCCCGCTCCCAGTTCCAGCAGTTCGGCCGCGAGATCCCTACCCAGTTGGTCGGCACGATCCACCGGACCCACCACCGAAGCGCGGATCACATCGGATCCGTCCTCGGCCGCCACCGCCGCCCGTAGCGACAGTTCGACGAAGATGCGCCCGTCGTCATCGAGCGACTCGACCACCTCGGCGATCGCCCCGACCGGAGCGGTGCACCCGGCTTCCAGCGCCGCGAGCACCGCGCGTTCGGCGTCGACCGACGCACGGGTGGACTCGTCGTCCAACTCGGCGAGAGTTCTCACCAGTTGGGCATCGTCGGAGCGACACTCGACGGCCAGCGCCCCCTGCGCCGGTGCCGGCAACAGGACCACCGGGTCGAACGCCTCGGTGACCTCATCGGCCCTTCCGATTCGAACGAGTCCGGCACGCGCGACGACGACCGCATCGAGCTCGCCGCTGGCGACTTTGCCCAACCGAGAATCAAGGTTGCCTCGTAGGGGGCGGATTTCCAAACCGAGACCCAATGCTTTAAGCTGTGCCGCCCGCCGCGGAGCCGAGGTACCGATCGTGGATCCCGGCGGCAGCTCCCCGAGCACCTGTCCACCCTTGCTGACCAGGGCATCTCGCGGATCCTCGCGGGGCGGGACGGCCGCGATGACCAGCCCCGGATCGGGAGCGGTGGGCAGATCCTTGTAGGAGTGCACGGCGACGTCGATCCGCCCGTCGTGCAGGGCGTTGCGCAGCGCGGTGGTGAACACGCCGACGCCGATCTCGGCGACCGGGGCCGCCGATGCGTCGCCGGCGGTCTTGATGATCACCGATTCGGCCGGGTGGCCGGCTGCGATGAGGGCGTCGATGATGGTCTGGGTCTGGGTGCGGGCCAGCAACGACCCCCGGGTGCCGACGCGGATGACGGCCCGGTTCTGCGTATCGCTCAACGTTCTCCCTGATCGGGGGTGGAATCGAGACCGGTGTGACGTGCACTCCCGGCCTGGCCCAGCCCGGTCTCGGGAGCACTGACGGCCTCGGCCGAGCCCGGTTTGAGCTCGAACAGCTCACGCAGCGCCTCGGCGTAGTGATCGCCACCGGGCGTCGAGGCGAGTTGCTTGACCCGCACCGTCGGCGCGTGCAGCAGCTTGTCGACGACCCGGCGCACCGCCTTGGCGACCTCGTCGCGCTGCGGATCGTCGAGCCCGGGGAGTTTGGTCTCCAGACGCAGGATCTCGGCCTCCACCACGTCGGCGGCCCGCTGCCGCAGCGCCGCAACGGTCGGGGTGACCTCGGCCTGACGCTGTGCAGTGAGGTAGTCGGCGAGTTCGCCCGCGACGATCGAGCGGGCGGCGAGGGTGTCGTCCTCGGCGGCCTTGGCCTCGGCGTGCCCGCGGAGCCCGGCGATGTCGACGACGTGCACGCCGGGCAGACGCGCGGCGGCCGGATCGACATTGCGCGGCAGTCCCAGATCGCAGATGACCAGCGGGTTGTCGGCGGCGGCTCCGCGCGCGGCGAGCGCCGAATGCACGTCACCGACCCCGATCACCGAGCCGACCGAACCGGTACAGGCGACGACGACATCGGCGTCGGCCATCACCGCGGGCAGATCGTCGAAGCCGACGCCGTCCACCTCGATGCCGTGGTTGGCGGTGACATTGCCGGCCAGGTGCTCGGCATTGGCCACGGTGCGGTTCACCACGGTCAGGTGGGTGACGCCCTCGCGGGCGAGTTGCGCGGTCGCGAGTCCGCCCATCGCCCCGGCGCCGACGACGACCGCCGAGGTCATGGGGCTGTTGAGCAACGACTGGGCACGGTGCAGGGCCACCGACACCACCGACGCACCGGCCCGGTCGATACCGGTTTCGGTGTGCACGCGCTTGCCCACCCGCAGCGCCTGCTGGGCCAGTTCGTGCAGCACGCGGCCGGTGCTGCGGTTGGCGTCGGCGTCGAGGTAGGCGTTACGGATCTGACCGAGGATCTGCTGTTCGCCGACGACGAGCGAGTCGAGGCCGGCCGCGACGGTGAACAGGTGCTCGACCGCGGCCTCGGAATAGCGGACGTAGGCGTGGCGGGTGAGGTCGTTGACGCTCATGCCCGAGTGGTCGCCGATGACCTTGCCGACGGCCTCGAGCGCGGGGTGGAAGGCGTCGACGACGGCGTAGATCTCGACGCGGTTGCAGGTGGAGACGAGCATCGCCTCGGAGATGGCCAGCGAACCGAGCAGTTCGTCGACCAGTTTGGGCCGGTCGTGGTCGGAGACCGCGATCCGCTCGAGCACCTCAACGGGTGCGCTCCGATGCGAAACACCGAACAACAAGACACTCACGCCGTCACCGTTTTCATATCCCCTACCGGTCCGCCACTGCGCGCAACTGATCGGCGTTGCGGGCACCGAGCGGGCCGCGCGACGCCGTGAAGGCCAATACCTGCAATTCCAAGGCTAGATCAACCTGCCGGACGACGACATCGGAGTCGACGACGAGCCCGACCGGCGTCACGTTGAGAAGCTGCCGCACGCCGACCGCGGCGAACGCGTCGGCGACGCGTTGTGCGTGCTCATCGGCGGTGGCGACCACGCCGATGTCGACCGATCCGAGCGACGGATCGGCGCACACGGTCTCGATGTCGTCGAGCGCGGAGACCACCGGCGTGTCGGGGGTCAGTCGCCGTCCGATGGTGTCGGGGTCGTCGTCGAACAGTGCGGCGACGACGAAGCCGCGTCCGACACCGGTGTGGGCGAGCAGCGCGCGCCCGAGACGGCCTGCGCCGGCGAGGACCACGGTGGCGATGGTGTCGGTGTGCAGCGCGATGGAGATGCGGGCGGTGAGCTTGCCGACGTCGTATCCGACGCCACGCACGCCATTGGCCCCGACATACGACAGGTCCTTGCGCAGGATCGCAGGATTCACGCCCGCAGCGGTGGCCAGCTGGCCACTGGAGGCGACGAGAACGCCGCGCCGGGAAAAGGACCGCAGGACGTAGAGATAACTCGCGAGACGGGCGACGGTGGGGTCGGGAATGTCGCCGGACTCCGAACTGACGCTCACTGCCGCACACCCACTCCCACACACCCGGGCGGGCGGCCGTCGTCGCCCGCGTCGATGCCGATCAGCGTATACCCGGGTCACGTCGTGGCCGGGCACGACCCCGCCGATCTCCGCGCCCGGGCCACGATCAGCGCCGGGCGAGATCGGCACGCAGCCGGGCCTCGTCGACCTCCCAGTAGCCGTGTTCCTCTCCGTCGAGCAGGATCACCGGCAGCCGATCGCCGAACTCCGCACGCAACCCGACATCGCCGTCCGCCGCGGCGGCATCGACGTCGACGACCTCGAGATCGACGCCCTCCTCCGCACAGATCCGCGCCAGTTCGTCGGCGGCGCGCGCACACGCCGCACACCCGTCGCGGCTGAGCAGGGTGACCGTCATGATGGGCTCCTCTCGACACCGGCCCCGCGCAGGGGCGACCGGCCTCATCTCGTCGACCCGACGAGGTCGATGAGGACCAGTCTGCCGTCTGGTCACTTCGACCCCCCGCTAGGCTGTACCCGTCGAGCCCCAACCGCCCGTACGGGCCGTCGCGGAGGTGTGAACTGTGGGTGTGACCTCTGACGGTGACACGAATTCAACCGGTGACACGAACCCGGCCGGTGACACGAACCCAGCCGAGGTACCCGGTACCGGGGGGAATCCTGCGGAGCCCTCCGGCGACGATTGGGAAGCCCACGCCGACCTCGTCGACGGTGGCGTGCACTCCGAGGACGACGATCACGGCGATGACCCCGACGACCACGACGCCGACGACGAGAGCCATCGGGTCACCGCGTGGCTCACCGAACGCGCCAGCGCGGCCGGCGGGCGCTTCCGGCAGACCGCACAGGAGTTGCGGCAGTCACTCGCCGGCGAGGCCAGCGCGAAGGCCGCCGTGGACTCATTGCGCGCACGCCCACCGGCCGACGGCAGCCCGGAGGCACCCCGCGATCTCACCGCGGCCGCATTCTTCGACGTGGACAACACGCTGGTACAGGGCGCCTCCATCGTGCATTTCGCACGCGGTCTGGCGGCCCGAAAGTACTTCTCCTACAGCGACATCCTCGATTTCGCCTGGACCCAGGCGAAATTCCGGATCACCGGCAAGGAGAACGCCAACGACGTCGCCGAGGGGCGCGAGAAGGCGTTGAGCTTCATCGCCGGGCGCCCCACCTCCGAACTCGTCGAACTCGGCGAGGAAATCTACGACGAGTACATCGCCGACAAGATCTGGCCCGGCACAAAGGCTTTGGCACAACGCCACCTCGACGCCGGCCAACAGGTGTGGCTGGTGACGGCCACCCCCGTCGAACTCGCCCAGACCATCGCCACCCGACTCGGACTGACCGGCGCGCTCGGTACCGTCGCCGAGAGCCACAACGGGGTGTTCACCGGACGCCTCGTCGGCGACATCCTGCACGGACCCGGCAAGGCGCATGCGGTGCGCGCGTTGGCCATTCGCGAGGGCCTGAATCTCAAACGGTGCACCGCCTACTCCGACTCACACAACGATGTCCCGATGCTCTCGCTGGTCGGCACCGCGGTCGCCATCAATCCCGATGCCGATCTGCGTGACGTCGCCAAGGTCCGCGGCTGGGAGATGTACGACTTCCGCACCGCCCGCAAGGCCGCGAAGTACGGCGCCGGAACGGCGTTGGCTCTCGGCGCGGCGGGCGGTGGGGTGGCCGCGGCCACCCGGCTGTGGCGACGGCGCTGATCTCGCCCGGCCCCGCGCCCACCGACCGATCACCGGCCCACCGATCCCGCGGTCAGAGTGTGACGACCTCGCTGGCCGGGTCGATGAGCACCTTCGCATGGTGTTCGGCCGAGCCGAGGGCATCGAAAGCCGCTGCGACACCGTCCAATCCGATGGTCGCGGTGACGAGCGGGGTGACGTCGACGTCGCCGCCGGCGATCATCTGCAACGTGTCGTGGAACTCGGCCGGGTCGTAACCGAAGACGAACCGTAGCTCGAGTTCCTTGTTGATGCCCATCGCCGGGCGGATGGCGTCGGATTCCATGCAGACCCCGACCACCACGATCCGCGAGCGCAGCGGCGCGCCGGTCATCACGTGCTCGATCATGCCGGGCACACCGACACATTCGAAGACGACCGGCCCCTTCGGGGTGGCCCCGAGTTTGTCGGCGAGATGAAAGACCGAGGCCCACGGCACCACCGGGATTCGGCGCAGGGTGCGCATCCCGTCGAAGGCGGCACCGAACAGATCCGACGCCCGCGACATGTACCGGCCCTTGTCGACGACGGCGTCCCACGGCGAGTCCACGGTCGGGTCGACGACGACGTCGGCACCGACCTGTCGCGCGAGATCACGCCGGCCCGCCGACAGGTCGCTGGCGATGACGGTCCGCACCCCGGTGGCCTTGAGCATCAAGATAACGGCCAAACCGATGGGGCCGCAACCGATCACAACCGCGACGTCGCGGCGACCGACCTCACCGCGGCGCACCGCGTGATAGGCGACGGCCATCGGTTCGGTCAGGGCCGCCTCGTCGAGGGAGACATTGTCGGGGACCTCCATCGTCATGTCCTCGGACACGATGACGAAGTCGGCGTACGCACCGGGGGCGTGTTCGGACAGGCCCGTCAGATGCGGATCGGAGCCGTGGCGCACCATCGGCAACGAGACCACGGCGGTACCCGGCTCCCACTTCTTGCGGCATTTGGGTCCGTAGGCGACGACCTCGCCGACGAACTCGTGACCCATGATCACCGACTGCTCGGACCGCATGAATGCGTCGTAACCGACGGCGGCGGCGACATCGGCGGTCTCGTCGCCATGCAGCCGAGCGTGGAGATCCGACCCGCAGATGCCGGCCCGGCGGACCCGCAGCAACACCTCTCCCACGCCCGGTTCGGGCGCACTCACATCCTGAACACTCAATTGCCCCTGGTGACAGACGACGGCGCGCATCAGGCGAAGATCCTTCCGGAGATCGCGGCGAACTCGGCGTCGGTGACGACCCCGGCGTTGCGCAGAGCGGTCAGCGACACCATGAGTTCCGACCGCGCATCGCCGGCCGGTGCCGCGGGCGCTGGTGGCGCGGCCGGTGCGGGTGCCGGGGGTGCGGCCGGGGCTGCGGCACCCTGGGCAGCCCAACGCTGCTGCTGGCGGCGCTGCACGCGGCCGTGCACCGAACTGGCGACGGCCGCCCGGCCGGCGGTCCTGAGCAAACTCATGTCATTTCCCTTCGGTGGCGTCGAGCGATTCGGTGGGCTCGAGCGATTCGGTGGGCTCGAGTGCATCGGTGGCGTCGAGTGCATCGGTGGCGTCGAGTGCATCGAGGAGTTCGTCGACGACGATGGGACCCTCGGCGACGACGATCCCGCCGTCGGCCTCCCATCGGCGCACCGGCTCGACGATGGACAGGTCCTCGTAGACCACGACCACGGCCACACCCCCCGGTCGCAGGGTCTGCGCCGCGGTCGCGACGTCGTCGGCATCGATGAGTCCGGTTGTGGCACCGGTGAAGTCGGGCATTCCGGCCTCGGCGGCATCGATCACCGCGACCGCACCGTCGGCGGCGCGCCGGACGAACTCCACGTCGAGGATTCGGATACGCCCGGCGTCGGCGAGACCGGCGAGGGAGGTGAATCCGGAGGCCGGAAGCGGAAGCGATTCGAAGGTGACGACGACGTAGTTGAGCGGACCCAGTTCCGCATCGAAGGACATGCGCCCAATCTATACCGGCCCACATACGCCCGGATGTGGGCGTCGAGGGACCGCGTCAGCCGAAGTAGACGCTGCCGCGCCGCGAGAGCATACGGAACAGAGTCTGCTGGATCTCCTCGCGGACGTGGTCGGTGAGGTCGAAGACCACCATCGGGTCGTCGGCGGAGGAGGCGTCGTAGCTGTCGGTCTCGATGGGTCGACCGAAATGGATGTGCCACTTGGACGGAAGCGGGATCAGGCCCAGCGGGCCGAGCCACGGAAAGGTCGGTGTGATCGGCACATAGGGCAACCCGAGCACCCGTGCGAGCGGCTTGAGGTCGCTGATCATCGGGTAGATCTCCTCGGAGCCGACGATGGACACCGGGACGATCGGGGCGGCATTGCGCAGCGCGGTGGTGACGAAACCGCCACGACCGAACCGCTGCAACTTGTAGCGATCCTTGTAGAGCTTGCCGATGCCCTTGTACCCCTCCGGCCACACCGCGGTGAGCTCGCCCTGGCGCAGCAGGCGGTCGGCGTCGGCGGTGCATGCCAGGGTGGCGCCGATCCGGCGTGCCACCTCACTGACGCCCGGCGAATCGAATGCCATGTCGGCGGCCAGGATTCGCAGATAACGGCCGGTCGGATGATTGTCGCGAACGGCCAGCGAGGTCATGATCGCGTCGATCGGGATCGACCCGGCGTGGTTGGCCACGAGCAACGCCCCGCCGTCGACGGGCAGGTTCTCCACCCCGGTGACCTCGACCCGGAACCACTTCTCGTAGACCTGCCGGATCGCGGGGAACCACACCGACTCGGTGAAGTGCGGATCGAAACCGAAATCGTCGACCTCGTAATCCCCGGTCATCCGCTCACGGATGAAACCCGCTGTGGCGGTGAGGGAATCGGCGACGGCGTTGCGGATACCGCCGAGACTGAACAGCGGCGAGGGCCGCACGCGCCCGTGCTCGACGCCGAGACTGTCGTCGACGGTGATCTCGTCACTGATGGGTGTCACCGACGCGGGCTCCCGACCGAACCCGTCGGTGTTGGGATGGCCCAGCGGCTCATGACGGGGCGACACGGTCGGACGGACCGGACCCGGTTGCTGGCTGGGATGACGGCCCTTGCCTGCGTCGAGGCCGGACTGTCGGTCGGACGAGGGCGCCGAACTCGCGTAGAGCTGGATGACCTTCGCGGTGCGCGTATCAGGTACCGGACCACCCGCCACGCTCTCACCCCACAACCCTGATGTCGATGTGCCAATCGGAAATTGTCTTCACTGTCTACGCGTCAACGATAGCCCTGCCACGGGCGGCGTGTTCGACACCGGACGAACTGCTGAGGACCCATGCTACTCGGGTTGCAGAGGGGTTGCATGCCGTATGCGGTGCGGTCGCACGGAACCGGGACATCGCTTGCCACACCGGACTTTCGGCGTCACATTCATCACGTCCGCCGCGAACCCGACCCGAGCGTCAGCGCAACTGCAGGGCGGTCCGCACGACGCTGCGTTCGAGTCCGCGCCAACGGTCGGCGCTGATGACCGGGGTGACCCCGCTGCGCGCGATGTAGTCGTCGAGTGTCTCCAGGGTCGTGTAGCGCGGTGCGAATCCCAGTTCCGATCGCATCCGGGTGGTGTCGAGCACCCGCCCGTAGGTGAGGAACTCGGTTTGTGAGCTACGGAGTTTGGCCGACCGGAGATCCTGCAGCACCCCGGTGATCGGCGCGAGTAGACGCCCGGGGACGGGCAGTTCGAGGTGTCCGGTGCGCCGCACCGCCTGCGTCAGGGTGACCACGCCGTCGCCGGCGACGTTGAACGTGCCCGGCCGGCTCGCCAAGGTCGCGTGTTCCATCGCCGCGAGCGCATCCTCCTCGTGCAGGAACTGCAACCGCGGCTGGAACCCGAACACCGTCGGCACCACCGGCAACGAGAGGTACGAGCTGATCCGGGTGTTGATCCGCGGTCCCAGCATCGCCTGCAGCCGCATGATGGTGACCTCGATGTCCTGGCGCCTGCGCCCGAGTCCGCGGAAGTACCCCTCGACGTCGAGCAGATCGCGGCCGTAGCTGCGGGTGGGTTCGCGCTTGGCGGGGATCTCCTCGGAGAAGTGCGACGGATCGCTCGCACTCGCGCCGTAGACCATCGCCGTGGACCGCAGGATCACGCGCTTGACCGACGGGCTGCGCTGACACGCCGCGCACACCTGCATGGCGCCGACGACGTTGAACTCCTTGATCGCCGCGGAGTGCGGCGCGGTGTCCATGATCGACGTCGCGGCATGGACCACGGTGTCGACGTCGTAGTTGGCGATGGCCTTGGCGATCGCCGGCCTGCGGATGTCGAGCCGCAGGAACTCCGCACGGCCCATCCGTCGCATCAGATCCTTGCGCGGCACGCGCGAATCGACGGCGATCACCCGGCGGATGTCGGGGTTGGCGGCCAGCCGGGCCACCAGATAGCCCCCGAGGAAGGTCGACGCTCCGGTGACCAGAACGGTCCGCGGCGTCGAGTCGGTCGCGTCGGTCATGGCATCAGGCTAACCCGAGTGCACAGTGGCCCACCGGGCGAGCAGGTCACCCGGCAGGGGTTTGACATACGCCACGGTCGCGGAACGACAAGAACCCGCGCGGCGGCGGGTTCTTGTGGGGCGTGGCCGGGCCACACCGGATGTTGCGGCGCCGAAGCCCTCGAGAGGGCCCGGCGGTCAGCTCACTTACCGAGCTTGCGACGCTGCACCCGGGTACGACGCAGCAGCTTGCGGTGCTTCTTCTTCGACATGCGCTTGCGGCGCTTCTTGATCACTGAACCCATGGGGTGCTTCCTCACTTCACGTGCAATGTTCATCGAGCCCGCAAGTGCTGCGGGACGGTCGCCGTGCGTCATGACCGCCGTCGGGATGAATCTCCGACGGATATCCGACGCGGACGGGCGAGCCGGTGCGGCGTAGCCGAAGTCCCACCTTACCGGCCGGACCCCGTCAAACCGAAATCACCGGAGTCCGACCATCGCGGCGGGGAGCGGGCCGCACGCCCGAGGGCCTAGCCCGCGTCGAAGTAGGACGTCTCCAGGTAGTCGTGCACGGCCTTGGCGTGCACACGGAACGACCGGCCCACGCGCACGGCAGGCAGCTCACCGTTGTGGACCAGGCGGTAGACGGTCATCTTCGAGACCCGCATCAGTGATGCGACCTCGGCGACGGTCAGGAACTGCGACCCGGAAGCCGCGTTGCCGACCGATGCCGACCTGTCTCCTGGAGTCTCTGCAGGTGCCATGAAATTCTCATACCTCCGGAGCACGCGTCGCGGCCGCCGGCTTCCCCTCCGGCGGACACCAGACACGCACGTGCTTAAAGGAGCTTAGCGTGGCTGATGTGAAAAAAGCGACGTGAGTGGCCAGGAAATTACCGTTTTGCCGTGCCCAACCACAACATACTGGGGTTTCTCGAGGAATAACCACTAATCGTGGGGCCAACGGGTCGGCGTGTCAGGGCTGTGAACCCTCAACGTCAGCTCGACGTCCAGCGCGTGCGCTGGCGTCGGCGGCGGCTTCGGTCGCCTCGTAGAACGCCCCACGCAGCCCCTGCGTCTCCAGGGTGCGCACGGCGGCGGCGGTGGTTCCGCCCGGCGAGGTGACCGCCGCACGGAGATCGACCGGGGAGAGTCCGGAGTCACTGAGCAGTACGCCGGCGCCGCGGATGGTCTGCACGACCAGGGTGGTGGCCTGTGCACGGGTCAGGCCCAGCGAGACCGCGGAATCGATCATCGCCTCGGCCATCAGGAAGACGTAGGCGGGCCCGGATCCGGAGATCGCGGTGACCGCATCCATCTGCTTCTCGGGTACCACCGCGACGCGGCCCACCGACTCGAGGAGTGCGACGACCGCCCGCAGTTGCTCGTCGTCGACGTGGCGTCCGGCCGCGACCGCCGACATGGCCTCGTTGACCAGCATCGGGGTGTTGGGCATGACGCGCACGACCGGCGAACCCGCCTGCAACATCTTCTCGTAGCGGGCCAGCGGAATGCCCGCGGCGAGGGTCACCGTCACGCGTTCGGACTCGGCGTCGTCGTCGGCGGCGGCGAGTTTGCGCAGGACACCCTCGACGTCGTCGGGTTTCACCGCCAGGAAGACGAACTGCGCCGAACTGACCGCGGTGGTGACGTCGTCGGTGACGAGGACCCCGTACTCGTCGGCGATCTCGGTGGCCCGCTCGGGGACACGTTCGACGACGACGAGGTTCTTTGCCTGTTTGCCGGCGGCGATCAGCCCGGCGAGCAGGGCCTCGCCGATCTTGCCGCCGCCGACGATCGCGATGCGCTCGGTCACTGGTGGGGTGTGCCTTTCTCGTTCACGGGTCTGCTGGGGTCGGGCCTGCTGTGACAGAACTACCGGGCACTCACCCCGGCCGGGATCAGCGCGAGCTGACGTGACTGGGCCACGACCGCACCCGTCGAGTCCACCACGAGGTGGTCCTCCTCGAACATCCCGGGGCCCACCTCCAGGCTCGTCGCGGCGAATCGCAGCCAGCCCGGGGCCGGCTCGCGACGGATGTAGGTGGTCAGCTGCACGGTCGGCGCCCATCCGAACACCGCGAGGTTCATCACGACCGGCGGCGAGATGTCGCACACCAGAACCGCGAAGTCCGCGTCGGGTTCGGCGCCCTTGGGGCGGCACCAGCCGCGCACCACCGGATCGCCGGTCTGCCCGCGTGCCGCCGGGAAACTGTGCGTGTCGAGAGCGGTGTCGAGGGCCGCCCCGAGATGGATGACGTCGGCCATCGGCGAGTCCGCGATGCGGAGGGCGTCGGCGGCCGGCGTCGGGGCGAGGCCGTCGAGCACGTGGGGCGACGAATGCCGCGAGGGACCGCTGTCCGGGCGGGCCAGCGTCACCGACGACGACACCATGGTCCGACCGTTCTGGGCGAGATCGACGTGCAGCAGGGTCACGGTGCGCCCGCGTTTGCGGACGGTCGCGGTGACCTGCACCGGCGCCGGATCGGGCGCGGCGAGATAGTCGCTGGCGATGGCGACCGGCACGAGGTCGGCCGCGTGCAGCGAGGTGTCCGGGCTGCCGGGAGCGAGATCGTCGAAGGCGCGTGAGGCCGCCCGCGCGATGATCATCTGCATGGTGCCGCCGTGCACCTTGGGGCCGATGGTGAACGCCGGATCGATCGAGGTGGTGTAGGTGATCGACGGTTGTTCCGCTGGTGCCGTCGGCGCCGCGGCCGGACCGCCGGTCACGGCGAGGTCCAGCAGTTCGGTCAGCTTCGGGCTCATGTCACCTTTCCGGCAGCCACCGGGTCCGGCTCGTCTCACGCTTGAGGTGCTGCCGGGCAAAATCTAGCGAACGCGCGAGCATCGCCTGCCGTTCGGGTTTGGTCCGCGCCGAGGAGGTGGTGACCTCGAGGATCACCGCGCCGGAGAAATCACTGCGGGCGATCCGGTGACACACCTGTGCACACGGCTGGGTCCCGTCGCCGGGGATCAGGTGCTCGTCGGTGGCCGCCCCGGATCCGTCGGCGAGATGCAGGTGCGTCAGATGGGCGCCCATCCGCTCGTACAGGGCGACGGCGTCGGTGCCCGCGGTCGCGGTGTGCGAGAGGTCCAGGGTGTAGTGGTCGTAACCGTCGTCGGTGGGGTCGATGGACTTGCCGAACGCCGACACCGCTGGGCCGGGTGTGCCGCCGCGGCGGGTGAGCCGGCGCGCGGAGCGTTCACCGGCCCCGAAGACGCGGTCGGCGCGCATCGGGAACATGTTCTCGACCGCGATCGAGACGTCCGATTCCGACAACTCCCCCACCAGATCGTCGAAGCCCTCGACGTAGGCGCGCTGCCAGCGGAACGGCGGATGGACGACGACGGTGGCGGCACCGAGCGCCTCGGCAGCGTGCGCGGCGCGCGCGAGCTTCTTGAGCGGATCGCGTCCCCACACCCGCTGGGTGATGAGCAGGCACGGCGCGTGGATCGACAGCACGGGCACCTGATACCGCTCGGAGAGGTGCTCGACATGCCGGATGTCCTGGCTGACCGGATCACCCCACACCATCAGCTCCACCCCGTCGAAGCCCAGGTCGGCGGCGTAGGCGAAGGCCGCCTCGGTGTTCTGCGGGTAGACCGATGCCGTGGAGAGTCCGATCGGGATCTCCCCGGCCACCGTCGAGGGACCGAGGGCTTCGCGCGACTCGCTCACGTCGACAACAGCACGAGCGGGCCGATCGTGACGATCAGCCCGACGGCGAGCGCGAGCAAGGTGGTGATCAGATCCGACGTCCGGCGCACCAGATGGGTGAACGTGACGATGCCGAAGATCACCAGCACCGCGAGCACCAACGCGAAGTACGGATTCCACTTCCACAGCTCGGTGAAGCCCCAGAACAGACCCACGCCGATGGCCAGCCCGGCGATGACCTCGGCGATCACCGCGAGCCACGCCAACACCGGCTTGCGATCGGCCCACGACTCACGCCCATCAGCCTTGGCGGGCTTGGCTTTTCGCGCCTTGCGCGCCTTCGAGGCGCGATCTCGGGTCTCCGGGTCGGCGGTCGCGTCGGCGACGGGTCCACGCTCGGCGGGGTCGGCGTCGGTGGGGTGGGCGTTGCCATGGTCGGCGTCGGCATGGTCGGCGTTGCCATGGTCGGCGTCGGCATGATCGGCGAGGACGTTCGCGGCAACGGTCTCGGCAGGCTCGTCGGTGGAGTCGGTTTCGCGCCCGGCCTGGCGGCTCGCGGCGACCAATCCACCGAGTCCGGCGGCTGCGGCCACCGTGCCTGCGGTGCCGGCGGCGGAGTCGTCGCGGTGCGCCTCATCGCGGTGCGACTCGTCGCGGTGCGGTTCGGGCTCGTCGGCCGGGTCGAGGACGTTCGCGGCGACGGTCGGGGCGGGCTCACGATCGGCCTGATCGAACGGCCCGTGCTCGGCGCCGAATGACCCGCTGGGCGCGGCCAGGTCGGCGCCCTCGACGTCGTCGGCGTCGAGAATGTGCACATCGTCGCCGACCTCGCTGTCGTCGACGATCGGGATGATGCCGGTGACGGCGTCGGCGGCGACGTCGTCGGGCTGGTGGGTGATACCTGCGCGAGTCCCGGTGCCGGCGGACTCGTCGGTGTCGGCGGCGGCTGCCATACCTGCCGCGGCCGCACCCGCGGTAGCCGCACCCGCTGCGGCAGCGCTTGCTGCTGCGGTGTCCTGTTTCTTGCCGCGGCCGAACCAGCGGCGCTTCTTCTTCGGCTCCTCCTCGGCGTGCTCGACGTCGGCGAACGATCGATAGGCCTCGAAGTCCTCGTCGAAGACCTCCTCGAACCGGCCGCTGCGGGGCGCTGCGTCCTCGGTGTCGGCGGCTGCGTCGGCATCGGCGGCCGCGTCGGCATCGTCGACGAGCGGGATGATGCCGGTGACCGCGTTCGCAGTGGCCGGGTCGTGGCTGGTCGGATCGGGGCCACCGGCGTCCGAACCGGCGGCGGCCGAGGCGGGATCGGCCGGCTGGTCCCGCAATCGACGCGATACGTCACCGGAAGTGAAGTCCCGGGTCGGGGGCGGAGCAAAGCTCGGCATGCCACTCGCCGCTCCCGAACTCGCGCCACGACTGACCCGCGGGCCGGGCTCGGTGACCGGCCCGGTCGCCGGGCCCCGTGCGGCGAGGGGATTCTGCGACCGGGGGAACGCGCCCGACGTCGGTGACGGTGACCAGGGTGCTGTCTCCGGGCCGTCCGGCGTGGGGGCGCTCGGTGCGGGCGCACCCGCGGCGGGGGTGGCCGGGGTAGCAGGGCTCGGGGTAGCAGTGGTCGGAGCTGGGGTGCCGGCGGTGTCGGGAGTCGTACCGGGGGTGTCAGAAGCGGCAGGCCCCTCGACCCGGGGGATCTCACCGGTCAGCTCGGACACCGAGACGGCACCGGCACGCCCCGCGCGCCGACGTCCCCGGTCCCGGCGCGAGCCGGTTGTCGCGTCCGCCGCATCGGCGGCCTGCGTGCGGGCGAGCAGCTCCGACACCGAGATGGGCCGGGAGTCGGTCGCCCCGTCGGGGTCGCTGCCACCGGGGTTGCGGCCGCCGGGCTCGTTACCGCCGGGTGTGTTCGCCATCGAAGTGCGCTCTCCGTCCTCACCAATCTCGCCGCGCCGCCGGGAGTGGCGGTACGGCGACTCGCGTCGTTCGCGTGTCAGTGGACGTCGCGTGCACCGATGCCTGATGCAGCCGGATCCGAGGTGTCGGCCGGCTCCGCATCGAGGCGACGAAGGATGACCCCCTCCCGCAACGCCCACGGGCAGATTTCCAGTGTATCGACCCCGAGTCCGCGCATTGCCGCCTCGGCCACAAGTGCCCCGGCGACGAGCTGTCCGGCCCGATCGGCGCTGACGCCCTCGAGTTCGGCCCGGTCGTCTCGGGTCATGCGCGAGATGAAGGCGATGAGCTGCCGCAGTCCACCGGCGGTGAGGGTCCGCTTGACGCGGGGACCGGCCCCCGACGGGGCGGCGCCGGTCAGGCGGGCCAGGCTGCGGAAGGTCTTCGACGTGCCGACCGCGATGTCCGGCTTACCCGGTCCGAGGAGTTCCTTCGCGGCCGGCCGCATCTCGGCGTCGAGCCAATCACGCAGGACCCCGACACGGCGCCGGTCCGGCGGATCGTCGGGTAACCAGTCGCGGGTGACGCGGCCGGCACCCAGTGGCAGCGACAGCGCGACGTCGGGTTCCTCGTCGACGCCGTTCGACATCTCCAGCGAGCCCCCGCCGATGTCGAGCGCCAGGATGCGTCCGGCGCTCCAGCCGTACCAGCGGCGCACGGCCAACGACGTCAGCCGGGCCTCGTCGCGACCGGTCAGAACCTCCACCTGGACGCCGGTCTTGGCCGCGACCCGCGCGAGGACGCCGTCGGAGTTGGTGGCGTCGCGGACCGCGGAGGTCGCGAACGCCATCATCTGCTCGCAGCCGGAACTCTTGGCGATGAGGGTGAACTCCTCGATCGAGTCGACGAGCCGTTCGGCGGCACCGGCGGTGAGACGCCCGTCGGCATCGATGTGCTCGGCGAGCCGCAGCACCGCCTTCGTCGAACTCATCGGGGTCGGATGTCCTCCGCGGTGGGCATCGACCACCAGGAGATGAACTGTGTTGCTGCCCACGTCGAGGACTCCTAAACGCACGGATACACGGTAGTGCGTCGCGGGTTCGGTTGTCTGCGGCGGGTCGCTGTGGTGCGGCGATCGGGCGGTGACGGTTACCGTTGGGATGTGCCCAAGCCCAGCGCAGCCCCGCGGACGACGCCCGCTCCCGAGGTCGATCTCGATTTCCCCCGGGAATGGTACGAATTCGCCGATCCGGCCGATCCCGAACACGTCATCAACGCCGACCTCACCTGGTTGTGTTCGCACTGGACGTGCGTGTTCGGCACGCCCGCCTGCCAGGGCATCGTCGACGGCCGCGAGACCGACGGATGTTGCACGCACGGCGCGTATCTGTCGGACAAGGACGACCGCAAACGGCTGGCCAAGGGTGTGGCGATGCTGACCGCCGACGACTGGCAGTTCCACAAGAAGGGGTCGGGCAAGGATCCGCTCGGCCCGCGTGGGTATCTCGTCGAGGACGAACTCGACGACGAGCCCGCCCTGAAGACCCGCCAACACAAGGGCGCGTGCATCTTCTTGAACCGTCCGGACTTCGAGCGGGGTCCCGGCTGTGCGCTACACGCAATGGCGCTGCGGCGCGGTCTCGAACCGCTGACCGTGAAACCCGATGTGTGCTGGCAACTTCCGGTACGTCGCGAGCAGGACTGGGTGGAGCGGCCCGACGGCACCCAGATCCTCAAGACCACCATCACCGAGTACGACCGCCGCGGCTGGGGCGAGGGCGGTCACGACCTGAAGTGGTACTGCTCGGGGTCCCCCGACGCGCACGTCGGGGCGACCCAGGTGTGGCAGTCCTACGAGCCCGAACTGGTCGAGCTGATCGGCCGCCCCGCCTACGAGGCGCTCGCCGATGCGTGCCGACGCCGAAACGGACTCGGGCTCATCGCAATCCACCCGGCGACCCGGGCCGCGACCAGCCGCCGCGACACCGACATCAAGTACGAGCTACTCGACGCCGACACCGACGCCGCAGGCTGATCACGGCTCGAACTTGTAGCCCAATCCACGCACCGTCACAAGGTGTTTCGGCGAGGCCGGATCGGGTTCGATCTTCGAGCGCAGCCGCTTGACGTGGACGTCGAGGGTCTTGGTGTCCCCGACGTAGTCCGCACCCCACACGCGGTCGATCAACTGCCCGCGGGTGAGTACCCGTCCGGAGTTGCGGAGTAGGTATTCGAGGAGATCGAACTCCTTGAGCGGCAACGTGATCGACTCGCCGTTGACCGCGACGGTGTGGCGTTCGACGTCCATCCGGACCGGTCCGGATTCCAGGACCGCCAAGGCCAGGTCGTCGTCGCCGACGTCTCCCCCACGACGCAGGACCGCCCGGATGCGTGCGATGAGCTCACGCGCCGAATACGGTTTGGTGACATAGTCGTCGGCACCGAGTTCGAGTCCGACGACCTTGTCGATCTCGCTGTCGCGGGCGGTCACCATGATCACCGGCACGCTCGACCGGGCGCGCAGCGATTTGCAGATCTCGGTCCCCGACACCCCGGGGAGCATGAGGTCGAGCAGGACGATGTCGGGGCTGATGCGCTCGAACACCGAGATGGCCTGTGCACCATCGTTGACGACGCTCGCCTCGAACCCCTCCTTGCGCAGGAGGAAGGCCAGCGGATCGGCCAACGACTCCTCGTCCTCGACGATCAGTACATGCGTCACTCGTGAAGCTCCTTATTTCTCAGACGTTCTCGTAGTTGCGTGGTCACGTGACTCTCGTCGTCCTCCTCCGAGGAGGTCACGCGATCTGGGGGTCGGCTCGGTGGGACTCCTTCTCGGATTCCCCGGACGCATGCGCGTTCTCGGCGTCGAGGTCCTGGGGAATCGAGAGGGTGAACGTCGACCCGGTGCCGGGTTGACTCCACAGGTTGATGGTGCCGTCGTGGGTGGCCGCAACGTGTTTGACGATCGCCAGGCCCAGACCGGTGCCGCCGGTCAGACGCGACCGCGCCTTGTCGACGCGGAAGAAACGTTCGAAGACGCGCTGTTGATCGGACGGGTTGATGCCGATGCCGCGGTCGGTGACCGCGATCGACACCATCGGCACCCCGGCCGAGGTCGTGACGCGCCGGCTCACCGAGACGGTCGTGTTCTCCGGCGAGTAGGCGATGGCGTTGACGATCAGGTTGCTCAACGCGGTCAGCAGCAGCATCCGATCGCCGCGCACCCAGGTGTGGATGGGCTCGTCGGCGCGCAGGACGATGTTGGCGGCCTCGGCGCTCACCGCGGCCCCGTCGATGGCGGAGTCGATGAGCTCGTCGACGTCGACGGCCGCGAAATGCGGTTTCTCGCCGCCCTCGAGTCGGGACAGCGCAATCAGTTCGGACACCATGTTGCCCATCCGGGTGGCCTCGGCGACGACGCGGTGCCCGAAGTGTTCGACGGATTCGGCGTCGTCGGCGGACTCGATCAGTGCCTCGGCCAGCAGACCGATCGCGCCGACCGGGGTCTTGAGCTCGTGGGACACGTTGGCGACGAAGTCACGGCGGGTGGCCTCCACCCGCAGGTTCTCGGTGTCGTCGGTGCCGTAGATCATCGCGTAGCGCTCGTCGCCGTGATAGCCGAGCCGGGCCAAACAGCGCACCGATTCGGCGTTGCGCTTGGTGGCGCGCCCGGTGGAGAGGAATCCCAGCGTGGAGGTCGGCGGGACGAAGTCGAAGCGCGCCTGCTCGCCCGTCTCGAGGACGGTCAGCGATTGCTCCCACACCGGTTCGGCGAGCAGATGCTCGGAGACGAGCCCGAGCTCGACGGCCCGATGGTTGTAGAGCACCACGTCGCGGAACTCGTCGACGACGGCGACGGCGACCTCGGAATTGCGGACGATGAGGCTGAGCAGCCCGGCCTTGGTCATCTGACCGTCCGGGGTGACCACGGGGAGATCGGATTCGCGCAGGGCCGCCGAATCCGGGACCTCGCGGGGACGGTCGGCGACGACGGGTGCGCCGCTGGGGATCACGTCGGAATCGGAGTGCACGGGATCGGAGTGGACGGATGCGGCGAGATGGGACGAGGCGGCGTCGCGGGAGGATCGGCGAAACCACCGATCGCGCACGTCACCACGACCGAGCTCGTACCCGAGCAACAACGCGAGCACAACTGCCACGATGGCCCCGGCAATGAATGCAGCGGTCACACTGGCAGCTTACGGTCCCGGAAACTTCGCGAACATTCCCGACGGCACAATTCGACTTCCGTTCACGCGGTGTTCCACCGAAACGTGACCTGAGGCACCGAAATGGCCTACGAACGGGTCCCGACCGGGATCGTCAGGGCACCACCAGGGCTCACCAGCGCTGAGCCGGGGTGGCATAGGCGCATTCTCACTGCGGAACCGGTACCGCCATATCGGCGTATTCCGGATGGCGGTCGATGAAGTGCCGCACATAGGAACAGACCGGCACGACCTGCTTTCCCGCATTGCGGATGTCATCGAGAACCGCTTGCACGAGCTGGCCGGCATATCCGCGCCCGGAGTAGGCCTCCGGGATGACGGTATGGGTCAACACCACCTGGTACGGCTCGGAGACGTAATCGACATATCCCACCGTGATCTCGTCACCGTCGGAGTCGGTGGTCAGGATTGCTTCGTATCGCTCGCGCGCAGCCGAATGAGCGATGCGCAGGTGCCCCGGATCTGCCATGCACCCAATGTAGCGCCTGTCACACGAGCGCCGCCATGACGATTGTGTTACAGATCACACCACGTGGCTATTTCTGTCCCTGCGCAGCGACCGCTGCCGCACCCGCCGCGGCGGCCTCAGGGTCCAGATAAGTGCCCCCTGGATTGAGCGGCTTGAGGTTCTCGTCGAGGTCGTAACGCAGCGGATTGCCCGTCGGGATGTTGAGACCGGCGATGTCGGCGTCGGAGATCCCGTCGAGGTACTTGACCAGTGCGCGCAGCGAATTACCGTGCGCCGCAATGAGAACGGTCTTGCCGGCGGTGATGTCGGCGGCAATGGTCTCGGTGAAATACGGGATCAGCCGCTCGACGACGTCCTTGAGGCATTCGGTCAGCGGCACCTCGGCGAGATCGGCGTACCGCGGATCGTGGGTCTGGCTGTACTCGGCGTCGGGATCGATCGGCGGCGGCGGGGTGTCGTAGCTGCGACGCCAGAGCATGAACTGCTCCTTGCCGTACTTCTCAAGGGTGTCGGCCTTGTTCAGGCCCTGCAGCGCACCGTAGTGACGTTCGTTGAGACGCCAGTCGCGGACCACCGGGATCCAGTGCCGATCGGCGGTGTCCAACGCGATCTGCGCGGTCGCAATCGCCCGGCGCAGTAGTGAGGTGTAGAGGACATCGGGCAGCAGATCATGTTCGACGAGGAGCTCGCCGGCCCGCTTCGCCTCGGCCTCGCCCTTGTCGGTGAGCGCGACGTCGACCCAGCCGGTGAACTGGTTGGACGCGTTCCACTCGCTCTCGCCGTGCCGCATCAGGATCAGGGTGCCGTTGCTCATGGTCGATAGTTTGTCACACCGGTCGGGCGGGGTCAGCGCTTGCTGGGCCGCACCGCGTCGAGGCCGTCGATCGCCCAGATCGTCAGGTACGCCAGCCCGAAGAACAGCGCGACGGCCACTGCGACACCGGTCGATTCGACGTGGGAGAACGGAGAACCCACCCATCCCAGGGTCGATCGGACGACGTATCCGGGCCGGGTCAGCAGATCCCAGGAGTTCCAGCGTTGGAAGCGGCCGATGACGACGCCGATCGCGCACAGCCCGACCGAGCACACGACGGCCAGCCAGCCGAAGATCGGGCCGAATTCCCGGCCGAGGCGCCGGTGCACCAGCAGCAACGACACCACGCCGAGGATGATGCCGGTCCACGCCGCGAAGCCGTACTGCAGGATGTGCCGCCACAGGTCATAGCCCTCGCGGAGGTGCACGAGGTCGGTGACGAGGTAGGGCGCGTTGGGCAGGAACGCCAGCCACCCGACACCGAGCGGGATCAGCCACACGCGCCGCCGGACGACGGCGAATCCGACCGCGAAGATCATCGGAATCCAGGCAAGAAACAGATTCCACACCAGAAACCGCGTCGGATAGTAGAGCGGCGTGGCCGGGTCGGTGACGCCGAGACCGACGGTCAGGGCGGTGGTGGCGATCAGCGACGCGGCGAGCACGAGGTGGCGGATGGGGATCACCGCAGCGATTGTGCCCGATGACCCGCCGGTCACCTACTTGCGCAAGTCCTTTCGTAGGATCTTGCCCGACGCCGACTTCGGGATGGCGTCGATGAACTCGACGGCGCGGACCTTCTTGTGTGGCGCGACCTTGGCGGCGACGAACTCGATCACCTCGTTCTCGTCGAGGTCGGCATCGGGCTGGGTGACCACGAACGCCTTCGGGATCTCCTCACCGTCGGCATCATTGACCCCGATCACCGCGGTGTCGGCGATCTTCGGATGCGTCAACAACAACGCCTCCAACTCCGCCGGCGGCACCTGATAGCCCTTGTACTTGATCAGTTCCTTGAGCCGATCGACGATGTAGACACACCCGGTCGGGTCGACCTGCGCCATGTCTCCGGTGTGCAGATAACCCTCGGCGTCGATGGTGTCGGCGGTGGCCTGCTCGTTGTTGAGATACCCCAACATCACGTTGGGGCCCTTGACCCACAGCTCACCGGGTTCGGACAACCCTTCGGCAGGGAGCTCGATCTCCGTGCCGGTCCCCGGGTCGACGATCTTGTTCTCGGTATTCGGGATCGCCCACCCCGTCGACGACAACGGCGGCTCCTCGACACCCAGCGCCGCAGTCGTGTCGATCGGGATGAGGTGGCTGACCGGCGAAAGCTCACTCATGCCGTAGCCCTGCAACATATGCAGATCCAGACGCTTGGCCACCGCCTTGCCCAACTCGTCATCGAGCGGGGCCGCCCCCGACATCATCACCTTCAGCGACGACAGATCGTAGTTGTCGACGATCGGGTGCTTGGCCAACGCCACGGCGACCGGCGGCGCGATATAAGCGCTGGTCACCTGATACTTCTGGATGTTGTCGAGGAATTCGACGAGATCGAAGCGCGGCATGATGACCAGGCGACCACGGTTGTACAACGCCGCATTCAGCAGCACGGTCATCCCATAAATATGGAAGAACGGCAGCACCGCGATCACCACATCATCGGGCGTCATCCCCTGCAACGGTTTGATCTGCGCCACATTGGCCACCAGGTTGCGATGGCTCAGCGCAACACCTTTCGGGTTCCCGGTGGTGCCCGAACTGTAAGGCAACGCCGCGACGTGGGTCGCCGGATCGAAGGTGACCTCGGGGGCAGCCAGATTCGGCGCGAGCAGATCAGCAGCGTTGGGGTGGCCGGTCACGTCCTGCCCCTCACCGTCAAGAACGATCACGTTCTCCCCGGCGATACCGACCTCGGTCGCCGCCGCGAGCGCCTGCTCGGCCATCGGCGAGATCGTGACCAGCATCTTGGCGCCCGAATCCCGAAGCTGCTTCGCGATCTCGGACGCCGTGAACAACGCATTGATCGTCGTCGCAGTGCCGCCGGCGCGCAGGATGCCGTGGAAGACGGTGGCGAACGCCGGGATGTTCGGTGACAACACCCCCACGACGTCACCGACCGCGATACCGCGCGCCGCGAGCGCCCCCGCCGCCGCATTGATCTGACCGATCAACTGCCCGTAGGTGGTCTCCGCGCCCGACTTCGGATCAACAAGCGCCACCCGCTCGAGATCGGCATCAGCGATCGAGCCGAACAAGAACTCGTAGAGGCTGACATCGGGGATCTCGACATCAGGAAAGGGACTGGCGAAGCTCATGGCACCTCCGTTGGGCAGGATGATCACCGCAATCGTATCAACAGTCATTGCCACGTTGTGACGCAGACCTCGGTCCGGTATGTCGCTTTCGCCGAAGCTGGAACAGATTCGAAAAGACATTTCTGATAACGTCTGTTTCCACATTTGAATCACTCCGTGAATCGAGGCGTCATGCACCGTGAATCAGCCATCCGTAACACGGTCGCGGTGGCGGCGGCAGCCGCGATCATCGCCGGTGCCGGCATGGCATCGGCGGACCCCAACATCCAGACCCCCGGCGTGGATGACGGCGTGCCGAACTGCGCGGTGCTCAACGCACGCGCCGCCGCCGGCTACATCGGCACCGGAGCGCCACAACCATCTCGTCCTATGGACGAGAACTTCGCCCATCCGCCTCGCGACTGGTGCAACACCGACGTCGGGTACAGCCGCTTGTCGTTCGGCCCGAAAGGCGCCACGTTCTCCGTCCCACCGACGGTGCAAGGCCTGTTCCCTTACAACAACGCCGAACTCCTCGCCAAACCCGTCTTCGAGCCGGGCCAGACGATGGCGATGAGAGTGACCGGCACACAACAGATCCCGACGTGGAACGGCACCACCGGTTGGGGGATCTCGAATCGCTCCATCGATCCACTGGGCCTCGAGGTCGCGTGGTTCATGTGGAACGGTTCGGCCGGATTCATGGGCCAGGCCAGCCAGCTTCTCACCACGCCGTTGTTCCACGCGTTCGCGCAGGACATGCCGCGCGGCTTCTTCATGATGGTCAAGAAGGCCGGAACCCTGCTCCCGCAGATCGTCCTCCTCGACCCGAAACTACTTGCCAATCCGCATGATTACTCGATCAAGCTGGACAAGGAGTATGTCAACTTCTTCGTCGATGGACACAATGTCGGTACGTTCCGGGATGCTCCGATCGGTACGTGGCACGACATCTCCGGTGGCCCGGTCCCCCTCCTCGGCCAGATGTGGCTCGACTCGAGCTATTGGTTCCCGCTGCCGATACCGGAGTTCAACGGACGTTGGCAGTCGGTCGACCTCGCCCGATATCGCCAGGGCCCCAGCGCCACCACACCACTGACCTTCTGACGCTTCTCCCGCCCGGCGACCCTCCCATCCGGTGGTCGAGGTGCCGAGGAGCGCCAGCGACGAGCACGCGGCTCGCACCTCGACCAGCGATATATGACGTTCGGCGGTTCCCCATCCGATGGTCGAGGTGCACGGCGCCCCAGGCGCCGGGCCTCGAGACCTGTTGCACCGATGATTATCCGGGCCACCATGGGTCGAATCCAGCACTGGTGCAGTCGGTCTCGAGGCTCGCCGCACGCGGCTCGCACCTCGACCAGCGGGGAGGACCGGTCCCTCCCGGATCGCCGTCCCACCCCGCCCGTCCCACTCCGATGGTCGAGGTGCACGGCGCCCCAGGCGCCGGGCCTCGAGACCCCTTGTGCCGAACGGATTCCGGGCCTCGGACGGCACGACACCTCGACCATCGGGATGGGATTATCACTATGGAGTTCTCAAACAACAGATGCG
>NZ_JARJDD010000016.1:0-132932 GCF_029269935.1 Gordonia sp. N1V | reverse complement strand
CCAGGCGGCTACCGAAGCCGCTTAACCGATGTCCGGCAAACGGGGGTAACCACAGCGGGTCCTTACGGCAGGTCCGTTCATCGATGAGCGCGTTGATCTGCGTTGTGAGAAACACCCCATAATGCGCGGGAACAACCGCACCCAGAGCGGAGTGCCCCGCAACGTCGGGGGTGATGGTCACGTGTCCCACCAGATCGGTGAGGGTGTCACGGTCCTCGATGACACTGTCGGGGTTCATCGAAATCAGCGCGGCGTCGAGCTGTTGCGACAGCACCGGATCCGTCGTGGCGCGGGACCCGTAGTCCAGGACAATCTCTTCGAACGACATCTCGGACTCGTCACCGGTGTCGACGCTGTCGCTGTCGGTGTCGGTGTCCGCGCCACGTTGGGCGGCGCGCACCATGATCGAGGCCCGGTTGGTGGACAGTTCCCCGTTCAGGTAGGCGGCGCGGATGAGCGGGAACTTCTCCAACAGATCCGCCAATGCCACCCAACTCCCGGCTTTGCTGCGGGAAACCTTGAACTGCAGAGACACTTCGGCGCGTGCGAGTTTGTCGGCGTGCTCGATCACCGACCCCCATACGCCGGTCTCGGACCGCCCGGCGAGGTGCTCGCGATACACCCGCTCCGCCAGCGCAGCGGCAGCCAGGACCGTCCGGGCCTCGTACTTGCGGGACTCGCGGAGCAGGTCCGGGCCGGTCTCGGTGAGCTCATCGCGGGACATGGCTGCGATCGCGGCAGCGTCGGCCTCCGGATCGGTGAACGTCAACGTGGTCGACATCCGATACCTCCCCCTCGCGCGATCGGACTTATGGGCACAAGTGTACGAAGGGGTACCGACAAACCGGCGCGGCGATCGCGCGGCTCGAGAAATCTGTGGACAAGTCGTCGAGTGGGTAGTGGATGTGGTTGCGATGCTTGTCATCTCACCAGGGTCTCGAGGCTCGCCGCACGCGGCTCGCACCTCGACCATCGGGGGGGAAGGGTCGAGCATCGGTCAGAGAGCGGCCGTCACTCGTTCCGATGGTCGAGGTGCCGAGGAGCGCCAGCGACGAGCCTCGAGACCCCTCTCGCCGATGAGTGTCCGCACCACCCGCCGAGCCGGAACCAGCGTTGCTGCAGCCGGTCTCGAGGCTCGCCGCACGCGGCTCGCACCTCGACCACGTGGGGAGCGGCTCTCGACGACCGAGTGGGAGGGGCTGTCGACCGCCGAGTGGGAGGGGCTGTCGGCCATCGGGAGGAGTTCTCAACCCGGTGGGAGAACAGGCCGATGAGTTCTGTCGGTCCCGGTGGTCAACCTCGTGAGCAACTCTCCGACGCAAGGGGGCCATCATGACCAGACGACTGTTGTTTCTGCACGGAGCGGGCGGATTCGTCGACGACGCCACGCTGGCCGACGAACTCGGCGCCGCGCTCAACGCGGTGGTGCGTTACCCGCGGATGCCTGCGGACGACATGTCCTACGAGAGCTGGGCGAAGTCCGTCCGTATCGCGCTCTCGCGCACGCGCGCCGATGACGTCGTCGTCGGTCATTCCTTCGGAGCGTCGATCCTGCTGCGGGTTCTCGCGGAGACGGCCCGACCGATCCCGGCGTCGGTGATGTTGTTGGCCATGCCCAACTGGGGCCCCGACGGCTGGGATCTCGCCGAATACGCACTCACGAGTCCGCAGCCCTCGATCGCCGTCTCGTTGCACCACTGCCGCGATGACATGGTCGTCGGCGCCGATCACCTCGCCCTCAACGCTGCGCTGCTGCCGTCGGGCCGCGTCCATGAATATCCCTCGGGTGGACACCAATTCGATGGTCTGGCAGAGCAGATCGTTGCGGCCGGCAGCTGAGTGCGAGGCCACGACGGTCACGGGGTCCTCGGGTGCGCCCGGCCGTCGTCGGAGTTCAACGACTGTGCGTAGACCACACCGAGCGTCAACAGGAGCAATCCGACGACGATGAAGGCGATGACCCGGAACAGCCCGTCGAGGGCGGCGAGGTCGAAGAGGAACAACTTGGCGACCGCGGCGGCGACGATCACCAGGCTCACCGTCACCGTGAGGGTGCGGGACGAGCCGTGGAGTCGACGAGCCCAGATGAGGCCGGCTGCGGCGGTCAGCACCCATGTGATGGTCGCGACGGTGTGTCCCGCGCGGAACCCGCTGTCAGCGCCGCCACTGATGGCGCCACCGAGGCCGACGCAGATCTCGGTGACCAGTCCCAGAGAGATCAGGCTGCCGATGGTCCCGATGGTGGGCACGTCGCAGCGACGAACGCGGGCCCACGACCAGGTCAGCGTGGCGACCGCGGCAAGCGATACCGCCGCGACGATCACCAACTGAGCCTGCGTGGTCGCTGACAACGAGTTCCTGAGCACCATGCGATCGATGGCTCCGAGGGACATCGACCCCAACAGCGCGAGGCCGGTGAACACGGTGCCGACGATCCGCAACTGCAACGCCAATTGATTTGTGACGCAAGCGCCAACAGCGACGACGAAGCCGACGCCGGCAAGCCCGATGACGAGACCGGGGCCGTCGAGACCGGCCATCAGCGCACCGCAGGTGGCAACCGCACCTGCCGCCAGCCACACCGTCCGTACCGCGGATGTGACACCGCGCAGGTGGTCGGTACCCAGCGCCAGAGTCGCCAAAACGACGGCTGTCAGCGCCAGCATGATCGAGGCGACCATCGGTCCTGCGACCGGAGTTGCCCCGAGCATCGGCACCAAAGTGGCGCTCGCGACGAGCGTCACGATCAGCGGTTGCGTCGAACTACGAAGCAGGACAAGCGCCGAGCCCGTCGCAAGGAGCATGTTGAGGCCCAGAGCGATGACGACGAACCACTGCACAGCATCCGGGGAGGTGAGCATGCCCTCGACCACCGCGTAACACAGGGGGAGCGTGGCGACCGCCGTATTGGTTGCGAACATCGCAATCCAGTTGCGTCCCAGTTGAATCCACAGAGTGGCGGCGGTGTAACCGAGCAAGAAACCGACGAGCACGTCGTCGATCTCGCCGGTGATGAACGGCGCGAACACCACCAGCGGGATTCCGACCATCAACGCCAGTGCCTGGCTGTCCCACCAGTGCGCTATCCCGAGACCACCTGCGGCAATGACGGCCGCCAGAATGAGCGCGGCGTAGTCGGGTACCCAGTGATAGATCGCGGTGATCGCCAGCACGTCGAACAGCGCGGTGGCCACGCCGGTGGCAACGAGAGCCGCAGCACCCGAACGCCTTCTGGCATCTCGGCCGAGAACGGCACCGACGCCGACGAGTGCGACAGCCAATAGTGCGCCGCCGGCCACCCGTAGCTCCGGCCGGAGCAGACCGGCCTGCGCGGCCAGAACCAGTAACAGCACCACGCCGATCAACGTGATCCCGACGCCGGCCGCGGCAAGGAGCTTGCCGACGAGTCCACGTTCAGCGGCCTGCGAGATCCGTTCGGACATCGTCTTTCTCGGTGGTATCGGTGGACGATGGCCGGCCGGAGGATAGGACGGGCGGGGTGGTATCGGCCCAACCGGCATGGGTCCCACCGGCATCGGTCCCGCCGGCATCGCGTACGGTGCGGGCCGCACCGGCTGATAGGTGGGGATCGCATAGGGCGCAGGCATCGGCTGATGCTGATGAGGCGAGGGCGGGACGGCTTGCGGCGGAACCGGTTGAGGAGACGGCTGCGGCGGGACGGGCGCGGCACCGAGGATGCTCTGCAACGTGGTCATGTCGTCGGAGATGGAGGTCATGGAGCGGGCGATGTCGGCAAACTGGCCGCTGATCCGCTCGAGGACCGTGACCGTCGTGTCACTCGGGGCGGGCGTGGGCCCGCCGGGGGCAGGTGTGTGGTTCATGGGGACAACTGTGCTGGCCCGGAGGCTGCCGATCTTGAGTAGATCTACCCGGATGCCGTGAGTGAAGCCCGCTGACCTGCGGAGGAGCCCTGGTCGGGCGTCGTTCGGTCGGATGGTGTTCAGTCGTCGTCGAGGCCGTGTTCGATGGCGTACCGGGCCAGTTCGACCCGGTTGGCCAGCTGTAGTTTCCGCAGGGTCGCGCCCACGTGGTTCTCGACGGTACGCGGGCTGATCGACAGCCTCGTGGCGATCTGCTTCGACGACAGACCCTTGGCGACCTCACGCAGCACCTGGGTCTCCCGGTCGGTGAGTACGGGGGTGTCGGGACCCGGATCGCGCGCGATCCGCCGATACTCGCCGAGGACCAACCCGGCCAGGCCGGGCGTGAACACGGCCTGCCCCTCGGCGGTTGCGCGGACCGCCGCCACCAATTCGTCGCGGTGAGCGCTCTTCACGAGATAACCGGTGGCACCTGCCTTGACGGCGTCGAGGACGTCGTCGCGTTCGTCGGACGCCGAGAGCACCAGCACCCGGGCGCCCGGGCAGACGGCGAGGAGTTCGGTGGTCGCCTGCGCGCCACTGCCGTCGGGCATCTGCATGTCCATCAGCACCACGTCGGGCTGGACCGCCGCGGCGCGGACGGTTGCCGCGCGCACCCCATCGGCGGTGGCGACCACCTCGAACCCTTCGTCGGTCAGGTCGCGGGCGACCCCGTCGCGCCACATCGGGTGATCGTCGACCACCATCACACGTACTGTCATCGCCGTCGGCCTTTCTCCACCGGGATCGTCAGCTCCCACTCGGTTCCCATGCCCGGCGCCGAATGTAATTGTGCCCTGCCGCCGAGGTGTTCGATGCGTCCGACGATCGAACGATCGATACCCATCCGGCCTTCACTTCTCGCTTGCGCGAGCCGACCCGGCGCGATCCCCACCCCGGTGTCGCGGACGCTGATGATCACCTCGTCGTCGAGATCCTCGAGAAGGACATAACTGTGTGCCTCCGGCCCGGCGTGCAGTGCGGAATTGGTGAGGATGTTGTCGATGGCCGACATGACCTCGGCGAGAACCGTTGCCGGTAGCGGAACCGGATCGGGCGGTGCGCTGACCGACACCCCGTCGGCGGCCAGGGCTTGCAGCGCTGCAGCGAGATCGGTTTGCGCGTCGGAGCCACCGTCGACCGGCCGCGCTGCGATCAGCCGGCGCAGGCGCTGCTCCTGTTGGGCCGCCAGAGCCGCGAGTTGTGCTGTCTCACCACCGATCTCGGTGCCTCGTCGGGCGACCAGTGCCAGCACCTGCAGCACGCCGTCGTGCACCTCACGGGCAAGGCGTTCGCGTTCGGCGGCCTGCGCGGCCGCGCGGATCGCGATGGTCAGCCGTTCATGGGTGACGCGCGCCCGCGACGCGGCGAGCCCGATCGCCATGCCGGTCATCAACAGCAGCAACGCGGTGGCGTTGCGGCCGAAGTTGAGGATGATCTCGCCCTTCACATAGAAGTTGGTCAACCCCACCGCGGCCCCGCCCAGCAGGCCCCACCAGGGCCCGCCCAGAAGTGCGCTGGAGAGAACGCAATTGGTCATCCAGAGTGTCGTCGGCCAGGTCTGGTTGTTCGCCACCCAAGCCATGTCGGCGACGTAGGAGGTCGACAGCATCATCACCGCCGAGACCGCGACTTCCGACGCCACGAACCACCAGCGCCGGCCGAATCCCACGAGATAGCCCGCCGCCCACCAGATGTTGGCGACGGCCAACAAGCCGAACAACGCCCACGTCAGGCCCGGCCGATCCAGGTCGTGGTTCACGACGATCTGAAAGCCCAGTGCATAGCAGAAGGATGCGAGCCGGAAGATCTGCGCGGCCCGCCACAGCGGGCCGACGGGATCGAGGTCGTCGACGCGTAGCCAGGGCGAGAATATGCGGTCGAGCCCGGTGGAGACAGGGGTGACCGATTGCGGTGACTTCGGCATCCTCACCCCGCAGGTACTGGTGGTACGGCCGTGTGCACACGACCATGGTGGTGCAACCAATCCTAGCCGTCACCGACCGGCGGAATTGACCGCTGTCAGGCCAGGAGGCCACTGGCGTACCAGTCGTCGGCCGAGCGGACACCGGGTACCACGAAGAAATAGCCACCCCCGAACGGCTGCACGTAGTCGATGAGGGGCTCGCCGACGAGGCGCAACTGGATCGTCTCGAACTGGCGCACCACGTCCTGCTGATAGGCGAGGAAGACATGGCCGGCCTGGATGTTGCCGTTCGCGTCGACGCCCAGATCGTAGTTGTAGGAGCGGCGGATGAGGCGCTGGTTCTCGGTGGCCGGTGTGCGAGGGTTGGCGATGCGAATGTGCGCGTCGAGCGGGATGACGGTGCCCTTCGGGTCGGCCGCGTAGTTCGGGGTGTCGAACTCGGCGTTGCCGTCCAGTGGTGCACCGGTGTCTCGGCGGCGGCCGAACATGTTCTCCTGCTCGTTGATCGACACGCGGTCCCAGAATTCGACGAGCATCCGGATCAGTCGCACCACCTGATAACTGCCACCCCGAGCCCACCGCGGTTCACGCGGATCATCCACCCACACCAGCGATTGCGCCTCGGACCCGGTCGGGTTGGCGGTACCATCCTTGAACCCCAACAGGTTCCGTGCCGTCCCCGAAGGGCGCGGCGGCGAGTTGTATCCCTCGATCTTCCACCGGATCTGCATCGCGCCGCGGGTGTGACGGGTGATGTCGCGGATCGCGTGATGAATGGTGTCGGGGTGATTGGCGCACAGTTGCAACGAGAGGTCGCCGTGCATCCACGCCGGATCCGGGGAGTCATCGGGAAACACCCGCATCGGCTTGAGCTGCACCGGTTTCGACGACGCCAGACCGAACCGATCGTCGAACAGACTCGCACCCATACCCAGTGTGGTGGTCAGTCCGTCGGCGGGCATCTGCGGGCCCAGCACGTCGGAATCCGCGGGCGGTGCCGACACCCCGGAATCGGTCGGTGCGCCGCCTGCGGTGAGGGTGCGGGCACGGGTGGTCAGCGTCTTCATGAGATCGACGAGGTCGGCGCGCGAGGTGCCGTCGACGACGTCGAAGGCGGCGACGGCCGAGAACGCCTGCTTGTCGGCCGGGCCCGGTGTCAGGATTCCCGACTGATGCTCGGAATGAAAAGGATACGAATCACTTTCGGACGGACCGGAGTCCGTCGAGCGTGCATCGGCGGTGACGCCACCGGCAATCAGCCCTGCGGTCAACGCGGTACCTGCGGTCCCGGCGGCCGCGCCACGCAGGAAACTCCGTCGGTTCACCGCGGAGGGGCTGGGGTCGAAATGCTTGCGCATGTGGGGTTCTCGGCTCTCGCTACAAGGTAGTCGGAATCAGGTCGGTGGCGGTCACGAGCTGGGCGGGACCTCGAGCAGCCCGGGCTCGTCGGACAACGACTGCAGCACGGCGCCCAGCGCGGCGTTGACCTGCTGACGTTGGGCCAGGGTCACCGTGTCGCTGGGCTGCCAGCCGTTGGGGGTGCGGGTGGTGTTCAGCGCGGCGTCGAGGGTGTCGAGACCTCGGGTGATGGTGGCGACCAAACCGGGGTCACGAGCCTGCACCAGCGGGGCGACCTCGGCGAGCACCACGCGCGTGATCTGGGTGTCGGCGGAGGTGGCCGCATAGGCGGTGTGCGAGCCCAGATCGTCGATCCCGGAGAGGTGGTCGCGTTGGGCGTCCTCGAGGATCTCGTGGACCCGGATGGGCAGGTTGGTCGGGTCACCGGCCTCGTCGTCGGTCGTCAGATTCTGCCGGACGACGCCGATGTCGGTGGTCAATTGGTCGATCACCGGCAGCAACTGGGACGGTCCCTGACCGTGGTAGAGGCCGTACTCGACGCGGTGCAGTCCGGTGAACCCCGGATCGTTCACCCCGCCGGGAAGACCATCGGGCAATCCGTCGACGGCCTGCCCCTTGTCGCCGAAACTGTCGTAGGAGGCGCCAACCCGCTCCCAGTCGAGTTGCGCCGTCAGCCAATCTTTTTGGGCGCCCGCGAGATCTCCGGATGCCACCGCCGAACGCAGGGCGGCGACGTCACCTGCCAGGGTCGTGAGCGTCTGCGCGGCATACGCCTGATAGGCATTGTTGGGGCCGGTGAGGTCGGCGATGGTGACCGGTTTGACGGCAAGGACATTCGCGACGTCGTGCCCGGTCACCGTCACCGCCGCGCTGCGGGTGGTGCCCCCCGGCATCAGACACACGAACGAGTACGTCCCCGACCCGAGCGTGGCGGTGAGCGTTGCGGTGGTTCCCGGCCCCAGTGTCTCGATCTCACCGACGACACCGCCGGACGCGTCGTCGAGGTTGATCTCCCCGGCGTGCGAGGACTTGTTCGCCACGTCGATGCTCTGGGTACCCGAATGCGCCGAATTCCATTCGTGCGCACAGCTGTCCGCGGTGACCGTCACGGCGGTGTCGGTCGACGTGGGAGTGGGGAGGGCGAGGATGACCACGACGGCGACGAGCACCGGAACTGCGATCAGTGTCAGGGCAACCGGCAGGGTGCGTTGCTGGGCCCACCGTTCCCATCGTGGCCGTGCCGGCTCGGTGGTGTCGCGCGCGGCGAGGTTCTCCTCGGGGGTGCTCGCGGGAGCCGGGACAACGGCGTCGGCGCGCACGAACATCGTCAGCACCACCACGAGGTAGACGGCCCAGGCCACGATCTGTAGCACCGTCATCTTGGGGGTGAGCTCGGTGGTGCCGCTGATCAGCGTCACCCACCAAGAGGTGGGATCGATGTGGGCCGACAGGTCGAAGGCGACCCACGAGCTTCCGGGTAGGAGTCCGGCATCCTGCAGGTCGCCGAGGCCGTAGGCGAGGACGCCCGCCGCGATGACGATGAGCGCCAGTGCCGTCCAGGTGAAGAACTTGCCGAGGTCGAGGTGTATCGCTCGCCGATAGAGCAACCAGCACAACGTGATTGCGATGACGATACCGATGGCGGCGCCGATCAACGGCGCCACCGTCGATCCCGACGCCTTCACCGCGGTCCACAGGAACAGCGTCGTCTCGAGACCCTCGCGACCGACGGCGAAGAACGCGGTCAGCGTGAGCGCGCCCGCGCCGATGGCCAGCGCGCGTTCGACGTCGCCGCGCAGTTGCCCCGACAGCGACCGTGCGGTCTTGCGCATCCAGAAGATCATCCCGGTCACCAGAACGACCGCGACCACACTGAGCGCGCCCCCGATCGCCTCCTGCGCCGAACTCGACAGGATGGTGGTGGAGTAGGTCAGTACCGCCGCGAAGCTGCCGGCCAGAGAGACCGCACCGAGGACGCCGAGCCAGATCGCGGCGGTCGATACCTGCCGTCCGCCGGGGAGGGTGGCATTGGCCTTGTGCAGGGCGGCGAGCAGGATGCTGACGACCAGTCCGGCCTCGAGCCCTTCCCGGAGTCCGATCAGCAGATTCGGCACCGCGTCAGCCCAGTTCATGAGAAAGAAAGGTATGCCTTGGCTGCCCTTCGTGGGGTAAGGATTGCCTGAGATTATTCTCACCAATTGCATTGCGGCGTAGAATGATTGGGAGAACTGCGACAATTCGACCCAGCTCTTTGGGGTCACTTTTCCGGCGGTTTACCGACCCTTGGATATTTGGTGATCGGAGTCGAGATGAACAGGGTGATCGTCCGGTGCGATCGAGGCGCCTACTACTCGACGATCTGGTGGCCGTTGGGCTCGTTCAAGGCCGCGCGGTTCGGGCCGATGCGCGTGCAGCGTTGCCCCGTGCACCATGCGTGGGAGAAGACGCGGCGGGTCGATCCGTCGCAATTGTCCGACGACGTGGTGGCGGCTGCGCGAGCCACGACCGACTGGCCGATCCCGTAGGGGTTCCCGTCGTCGGGCCGCGTCTCGGGAACGACGGGATCACGATTCGATTAGTCGAGTTAACGATCGTGAAGCCGCAGCCGATACTCAGCGCATGAACAGCACATGGAGAAACCGGCTGGTAGCCGGAGCGCTCACGGTCGCCACGGCGGCGGGAATGCTGATCGGCGCGGGGACCGCGTCGGCCGACGACACCTTCGGCCGGCTCGATGACCGCACCTGTCAGGGCGTCAGTCCCAACATCGTCGATCTGCCATACACCGTGGGAATCCACGCTCAGCAGACCCAGAAACCGATCGTCCACAACAGTGTGACGCTGTACTTGACCAAGCCGGTGACGTTCATCGCCCCCTACTCGGCCGGCGGCACCCTCACCTGGCGCAATCCGGTGACCGGACAGCACGGAACGCAACGATTCTCCGACTCGATCCAGCGGTACCAGCTACTGATGCCGTTCGCCGACATGTCGAGCATGCCTACGCTTTACCTCCACCCCGGGGTGGGCCCGCTCGACGTGTCGATCAGCGCTCAACCCAAGGGGTTGGTGCCGGTTGCGCCGGTGACGTGCACCGTGCGGTTCACGGTGATCTGACGGCGGGCTCAGGCCGACTGTGCGGCCAGAGCCTTCTTGCGGCGTGAGAGGACGCCGAAGGCGCCGCCGACCGATGCCAGCAGCGCGGCGACACCGACCTTCTCGTGCGCGAGCGGGTGCTTGACGACGGCGTCCAGCGAGTAGCGCCCCGGGCCGGTCAGAACGATTGCAGCAGAGGACAATCCGAGAACCGCGGGATACTCGAAACCGCCGTTCTGCGAGAAGAATCCGCTCGGGCGGTGGACGTCGGCGGCGGCGATCATCGCTGCGGTGCCGACGGCCGCCGCGACCCGGGTGCCCGCACCGAGCACGACGAGTCCGCCCGCGGCCTCACTGATGCCGGCGGCCACCGCCGACGGCTTGGCCGGCTCGAAGCCCATCTTCTCCATCCCGGCGGCGGTGCCGTCGATGCCGGGGCCGCCGAACCATCCGGCGAGTTTCTGGGTGCCGTGGGCGAACAGCGTGGCCCCGACCGCGACGCGCAGGGTCAGCAGGCCGGCATCGAGTGCCCGGGAATTCTTCGAGGTACGAGGCATGGGTGGTTCACCTTCCTAACGATAGGTCTAACAGGACTCTAGTCCGTTTACTCGGAGGCGTCGTCCCCGGGGTGGAAAGGGCCTTGGATGGACGCGGGCACAATCGGCACCATGAGCAACATCGAGCCGATCCAGGACCTGTCCGGACTCGTCGGGCATCGCTTCATCTACACCTACGCCAATGGGTGGCAGTACGAGATGTACGTGAAGAACGCGTCGACGATCGACTACCGCATTCATTCAGGGATGGTGGGTGGTCGGTGGGTGAAGGATCAACGCGTCGATCTCGTGCAGCTCGACGACGACGTGTACAAGGTGTCCTGGAACGAGCCAACCGGAACGAGCGTCGTCGTCAACGTCCTGCCGGGAAAGCGCAGACTGCACGGAACGATCTTCTTCCCACGATGGGTCGAGGAGAACGGCTCCGCCACCGTCGTGTTCCAGAACGACCACCTCGACGAGATGCGCGCCCTGCGCGACGCCGGGCCCACCTATCCGATATTCGTCGTGCCCGAGTTCGCCCGGATCACCCTGTTCGAATTCGTCGGCGCCGACGACGAGTCGGTGATTTCGGTGGCACCGGGAGCGTTGCCCGAAGGCTTTGCCGATCGGACGAATTGACGCCAATCGGAGATTGTGACGGCAATATCGCGTCGGTTCTGAGCCGGATCAACCATCGAGCCGAGGCCATTGATCGTCACGCGCCTCTAGCCTGGTCCCATGCATGAGCAGCCAACCGAGGAGATCCGCGCCGTCGTGCAGCGGATCACCGGCTATCGGTTCCGCTCCCGCTTTCATCTGCGACGCCACGAGCAGGCCATCGTCGCCCGAGACGGCATGAAGCTCATTCGAATTCACGCCGCCGATCTGCTGGGTGCCCGACTTGCCCCGGCATATCCGCGCAACGACGGAAAACAGACGCCGTGGGGTGGTCACCCGGTGTTCCGTGCGCAGCACGCCACCGGAACCTGTTGTCGGGGTTGCCTTTACCGACTGCACGGGATCGCGACGGGACGCGCGCTGACGGCCGCGGAACTCGACTACGTCTGCGACGTGGTGTGCTGCTGGATCGGTATGGAGATGGCGGATGGGCCTGCTGTATCACCTCCGCCGGTCCCGCGTCGACGCTCCGCGCGGGGTTCGGGTCAGGGGACGTTGTTTTGAGGTGGCGCGTCGATCTCCTGGATGTGTGTCGACTTCGGGGATGTGTGTCCTGCAGGACGCACAGATGCCAGGTCGGCACACGTTTGCCTCCGGCAAGGGGTGACGATGGACGATGAGACGACCGACGCTGCAATGGCTGGCGAATTCGCAACCGAGACACTTGATTACGATGGTGGTCGGCCCGTCACGGTGTATATCCCGCCGGCGAGGCCGGAGGCCATTGTTTTCGCCGGCGATGGTCAGTCGACCCGGCGTCGGGTGCAAGCGCTCGACGCGGGCACCGCCGAATCCACCATGGTGGTCGGAACGCACCGATCGGCTGATGAAACGGTGCGTCTGCAGGAGTATTCGCCGCCGATCGCGCCGGAACGGTTCGCCGCGCATGAGAGGTTCTTCGTCGGCGACGTACGACGATGGGTGGCGTCGCGGTTCGGTGTGGACCTGCCGCCGGCGCGGACTGCCGTGTTCGGAGTCTCCGCCGGGGCCGAATTGGCGCTGGCTCTCGGGCTTCGGCACCCGTCGATCTACGGCGTGGCGCTCGGCGCGTCGCCCGGTGCCGGTTACCGTTCGCCCGTGACCATGCCGGTCCAACTGCCGCGCGTGTATCTCGTCGCGGGCACCTCGGAATCGTTCTTCCTCGAGAACGCTGCGCGATGGGCGACCGCACTTCACGGAGCCGGAGCGGACGTCGTCATGCATAAGCGGGACGGATCGCACGGTGGGGCGTTCTGGAATACGGAACTCTCGCTGATGGTCCGGTGGGCGTTCGGGAAGTGAGTCCTCCACGCTGTCGGCCTCCCCGACCTGCCTCGAGCAGCGTCGGAGGGCGGGTCGATCCCTGAATGTGGGTCGACTTCAGGAATGCGTGTCCTGCAGGACACACATCGGCCGGGTCGGCACCCAAACGCGCCCGTTCGCCCACGGCGGAAACCGCCCCGGGAACAAACTTCCTGCCAGCAGAGTTGAGTCCGTCAGACTGAACTTTGGAGGTTAGATGTCTGAGCAGACATATTCACTGCCGGTCCTGTTCGTTCCCGATCTCGTCGTCCTGCCCGGCATGGTCGTGCCGATCCCCCTCGACGACGCAGCCCAGGCGACTGTTGATGCGGCTCGGGCCAGCGAGCCCGGAAAACTGCTGGTCGCGCCGCGTCTGGACGACCGGTACCCGACCCACGGGGTGGTTGCGTCGATCGTGCAGGTCGGGCGCATCCCCGGCGGCGGCCAGGCGGCCGTCGTCAAGGGCGAAAAGCGGGCACACATCGGCACCGGCACCACCGGCCACGGCACCGCGCTGTGGGTCGAGGTGACCGAAATCGACGAGGCCGAGGCCACCGCCGAGACCAAGGCGCTCGGCGCCGAGTACAAGAAACTCGTCCTCGCGATGCTCCAGCGTCGTGAGGCGTGGCAGGTCATCGACGCGGTCAACAAGATGAGCGACCCGTCGGATCTCGCCGACACCTCTGGCTACTCGTCATGGCTGACCGACGTCCAGAAGCGTGAGCTCCTCGAGACCGACGACGTCGCCGCGCGACTGCAACTGCTGATCGACTGGACCAGCGAGCACATTGCCGAGACCGAGGTCTCCGACAAGATCGCCGACGACGTCCGCAACGGGATGGAGAAGCAGCAGAAGGAGTTCCTGCTCCGTCAGCAGCTCAACGCCATCCGCAAGGAACTCGGTGAGGACGAGCCCGACGGCGCCGACGACTATCGCGGTCGCGTCGAGGCCGCCGACCTGCCCGACAAGGTCCGTGAGGCTGCGCTGCGCGAGGTCGGAAAACTCGAGCGTTCCAGCGACCAGTCGCCCGAAAGCGGTTGGATCAGAACCTGGTTGGACACGGTGCTCGACCTGCCGTGGAACGTCACGACCACCGACTCCACCGACATCAAGGGCGCGCGCGAGATCCTCGACGCCGACCACCACGGTCTCGATGACGTCAAGGACCGCATCGTCGAATACCTCGCGGTGCGCGCGCGGCGGGCCGAGCGTGGCCTGCAGGTCGTCGGCGGCCGCGGCTCCGGTGCGGTGATGGTCCTCGCCGGCCCGCCCGGAGTGGGCAAGACGTCGCTCGGTGAGTCCGTTGCCCGAGCACTGGGCCGCAAGTTCGTGCGCGTCGCCCTCGGCGGTGTGCGTGACGAGGCCGAGATCCGCGGTCACCGGCGCACCTATGTCGGTGCGCTGCCCGGTCGGATCGTGCGTGCCATCGGCGAAGCGGGATCGATGAATCCCGTTGTGCTGCTGGACGAGATCGACAAGGTCGGATCCGATTTCCGTGGCGACCCCGCGGCGGCGCTGCTCGAGGTCCTCGACCCTGCGCAGAACCACACCTTCCGCGACCACTACCTCGACCTGGATCTCGACCTGTCCGACGTCGTGTTCCTCGCGACCGCCAACGTCATCGAGAACATCCCGTCAGCGCTGCTCGACCGCATGGAACTGGTCACGATCGACGGCTACACCGAGGACGACAAGGTGGCCATCGCCCGCGACTATCTGCTGCCCCGCCAGCGTGAGCGCGCGGCCCTGACCGCCGAGGAGATCACGGTCACCGACGACGCACTGCGCGAGATCGCCGCGAACTACACCCGTGAACCGGGTGTGCGGCAGTTCGAGCGGTTGCTGGCCAAGCTGATGCGCAAGGTGGCGACCAACATCGAGAACGGTAGTGCCGCAGTACCGGTCATCGTCGGCGAGCCAGAGCTCAAGGAACTGCTGGGCCGTCCGCGCTTCACCCCCGAATCGGAGGAGCGTACCGCGGTACCCGGCGTCGCGACCGGGCTCGCGGTCACCGGAATGGGCGGCGACGTGCTGTTCATCGAGGTGAGTCGCGTCGGTGGAACGGGCTCCGAGCCGGGTGAGGCGGGCGGTACCCGACTGCAATTGACCGGCCAGCTCGGCGACGTCATGAAGGAGTCGGCACAGATCGCACTGTCCTACGTGCGTTCGCACGCAACCGAACTCGGCGTCGACCCGAAGTCGCTCGAGGGCACTATCCATGTGCACGTGCCGGCGGGAGCGGTGCCCAAGGACGGCCCGAGCGCCGGCGTCACCATGGTCACCGCCCTGGTGTCGATGGCGACCGGTCGCAAGGTCCGCGCGGACGTCGGCATGACCGGGGAGGTCACGCTCAACGGACGGGTGCTGCCGATCGGTGGCGTCAAGCAGAAATTGCTTGCCGCGCAACGCAACGGCCTCAAGACGGTGTTCGTCCCGCAGCGCAATGAGCCCGACCTGGACGACGTTCCGGCCGAGGTCCTCGACGACCTGCAGGTGCACCCGATGGTCGACGTCGCCGAGATCGTCAAGCAGGCTCTCGAGCCTGCCGCCGACGAGGTGAGTGCCGCGGCCTGATCTGCCGACGGTTCACGACACGACCGAGCCCGGGGAGGTATGCCTTCCCGGGCTCGGTGGTGACGTAGGCCTGGTTCGGCGATGACGAACGGCGAAATGACCGGTGGACCGGAGTAACCACGAGGGCGTTCGCTCAGCGGAAGATGTCGTTGACGATGTCGTCGCCGATGCCGAATCCGGCGCCCATGGCGATCGATCGCCCGAAACCGCTGCCGAGGAATCGCTGCAGCATCCCGCCGCCCTGTGGGGCTCCGTAGGCGGGCTGCGCATACTGGGCAGGCTGCTGATACTGGGGTTGCTGGTACTGCGGCTGCTGGTACTGCGGTTGCGGGGCTGCCGGCGCCACCTGCTGCATGTGCGAATCGATCATCGCGTGCATCGACTGGAGCAGGTTGGTCATCTGCCCCTCCTCGTCGCGGATCGCGAGCGCGACCTCCTTGAGGTCCAGCGCCCACTCGCGGGCGTCGGAATTGCCGGATGCGGCTGCCGCCTGGAGCTTTTGGGCCAGCGCCGACAGCGCCGTCGCCGTCTGCTGTCCTTGCTGCTGCAGTTGCTGATAGGCCTGGTCGACCTGGTTCTCGTCCATGTGCACTCCTCATGACACCGGTGACGCAACAACGCCACAGTACTCATCGGTGTGCAGTTGCGCCCCCATCGGACGAATTTGCCGGAATTCCGAAGTTTGTTCCGCCGCAAGCAAAGTCGCCGGCAGTGAAGCCGGCGGCGCGTCCGGGGTCGTCGGTACTCCACAGCGTCGTCGACAGCTCGCGGCGCACCAGTGGGATCACCTCTTCGGCGAATTGGGTGAGCACCTCACGCTGACGCTCGTACGGCAACACGGGATTGATCGAAATCGACTGCAGATCATGATGATACGAACGGTGATAGTCGATGATCTTCTCCGCGACCCGTTGCGACGACCCGACCAGCGCGGGCCCGCGTTCGACGGCGTCGGTGATGGTGGCGAACATGTTGACCTTGCCGATCCGGGTCTCGCCCGCGAACTTCTCGCGATTATGGGCGGCGATGCCCTCGTAGACCGGTCGATACTCGGCGATCGCGTCGTCGGTGGTGGCGGCCAGGAACAGACCGCCCGATCCGGACCCCACATATGCCCGGGCCGGATCGTGTCCGTACTCGGCATACTTCTCCCGATACCGATCGATGAGCACCTGATAGTTCTCGCGCGGTTGCAGGGCGTTGGCGGTGACGATCGGGTCGCCGTATCGGGCGGCGAGGTCGACGGCGACGGTGGAGGTCGCCGACCCGTGCCAGATCCGGAACGGCCCGGAAAACGGCCGCGGCACGGTGCTCACCCCGTCGAGCGGTGCATGATGCTGGCCCCGCCAGGTGACATTCTCCTCGCGCAGGAGCCGCCGGAGCAGTGCGTAGTTCTCGCTGAGGTAGTCGTACTGATGCTCGAGCCGACGGCCGAACATCGGGAAGTGCTTGTCCTCGTTGCCCTTGCCGATCACGATCTCCAGGCGTCCACCGGAGAGCTGGTCGATGGTGGCGTAGTCCTCGGCGACGCGCACCGGGTCGAGCAGACTGAGCACGGTCACCCCGGTCGACAGCAGAATCCGGTCGGTGGCCGCGGCGAGCGCACCGAGCAGCACCGTCGGCGACGACGACAAGAACTCCCCGGCATGACGCTCACCGACCGCATACGAGTCGATCCCGAGCTGCTCGGCGAGTACCGCGTTCTCGACGACGCGCGCCAGGCGCGTGTGCGAGGAGAGGAGTTCACCGGTGACCGGATGGGGTGTGTGCGGAACGATGTCGAGAACTTGAAAGCGCACGTCGCCACGCTAACAGCGGGGTACCGGGCGTCCGGAAGCCTTGCGATCACCCTGAATCCAGCGGTCCGCATCTGCGCCGAACTCGAGGACTACGGTGAAAGACGAAGTCTCGTATATGTGTCAGCAAAGGAGCTCTCCATGTCCGACCTGCCCAAGATCACCGACCAAGAGATGCGGACGATCATCCAGTACTCGCAGCCGTATTCGGTGGTGGTTCTGCGCGCGGGACCGAAGTTCGGCACCCCCGAGGCCAAGGACCTGATCTGGGAACACAGTCGACGCAACTTCTCCCTGCGCGCCAAGGGCGATCTCGCCGTCATCCTCGGTGTCACCGAGGACGACTCCGACATCCGCGGCTTCGGGATCTTCGACAAGGACGTCGAGACGACCGCGAAGATCATGAACGACGACCCGGGTGTGCAGGCCGGCGTCTTCGAGTTCGACGTCCACCCGGTCCGCGGATTCCCGGGCGACGCGTTGGCGCCCAAGCCGGACTGACGGTGGCATCAAGGGCGCGGCGAACTCGTTGCGCGCCGATATCATCGACTGTGTGACCGCTGACGTCCGTCGACCCATCCGCAGACGCGGGTTGTTCACCTATGCGGAGCTCGCGGAATCCCTGGCCGCCGGCGAGTACGACTGGCATCTGGCGGTCCGACTACTCCGTGAACTGGTTCTCCGGACGCAGCGGTTGACCGACGTCGTCGACATCGATGAGGTCCATCGGCGTCCGCCACCCACCGGCACGCGCGGATGGGACGCCATACTGGGCGGGGTCGCGCACATCACCGGGCGCGATCGTGTCAGCGATCCGGAGATCTTGGCATGGTGCTTTGAACCGGACCGGTTCTGCACGGATGCGATGTTCGACCCGTTTGGCGTGCCGCCCAAGTATTTCTGGACTGACTACCTCCGGACCCCGGTGGAGCTGCAGACGCGCAACGTGGTGTTGCCGGTCGGCAATCTCGAGGGAGTCTGAGCGTGGCGCGAACGTTGACGGCGTCCGAGATCCGGGAGCTGTTGCGTGCTCTCGACTCGGAGTTGCAGGCGAGAGGAAAGGCCGGCGTTCTCTTCATCGTCGGCGGGGCGGCAATGGCCTTGGCGTACAACGCCGATCGGGCGACTGAGGATGTGGACGGAACATTCGAGCCGCGCGACGTCGTGCTTCAAGCGGCCGCATCGGTCGCTGCGCGCGAGGGTGATCTCGACCCCAATTGGCTCAGCGACGGAGTCGCCCAGCTCATGCCTCCGCTACCCGATGACCATCCCCGAAGCGAGCAGATCGGTCCGGCGCTGGTCATCAGTATCGCGTCACCGGAGTACGTCCTCGCAATGAAGGCGATGGTGACGCGCAAGTCGCAGGGGGACATCGATGACGCAGTGGCGCTGTGCCATCTCCTGTCGATCCGCACACAAGAGGCGCTGGAAGCGGTCGTGTCCCGGCACTTTCCCGGTCGGCGGCTCGGCGCCCAGGAACTCTTCTTCGAGCGGATCATCGAGTCCCTCTGAGCAGTGGCGGTGAGGCGTCGCGCAGCAGCACCACTCATGTCCGGGCGCGGGCCGCCAACCAGGCAGCCGTGCGTCGCGCGGCATGTTGGAGAGCCGGTGAGGGTCGACCCGAGATCCTCGGCGCGGCGACGACCACCACGGCCAGTAGTCGCCTCCCGCCGAATACCGGTACTCCGGCCACCCGCAGCGCCGACTGCACCGAACCATCGCTGAGGGCATATCCGCAAGCGCGAATTTCATCGATCTCGCGGCCGAAGGCGACGGCTTCGCCGGGTGAGGCGTGCTCGGCGAGCAGTGCTGCGCGCTCGTCCGCCGGTAGGAACGCCAGCATGGCCCGACCACCCGCCGTGGCGAGCAACGGTCGAGGCACGTGATCGCGCACCACGGCGCCGATCTCCGCGGGAACCTCACCCACCCCATGCAGGTACACCAGGTCGGATCCCACCAACACCGCAAGCGCCACCGGGGCCTCGATGACGGCGTTCAATTCGGTGAGTTCGTCCGGTGTCAGCGGCGGCTGATCGGCGTGGCCGGCAATGAGCCGCAGCGTGCGTAGGCGCTGGCCGAGTCGATAGCGCGCGCCGACGCGGGTCAGGTAACCGCATGCCCGAAGGTCGTCGACGAGGTCGTGGGTCGAGGAGGCCGGCGCTTCGATTTCGCGCGCGATATCGCTCAGCGACAAGGGTTTTCCGGCGCGGGCGACACACTCGAGGATGTGGTCCGCGCGCGGAATGGCGCGATGTCGGCGCATGCCCACCACCTTACGTATATACGAAAGCCTGGTCGGTGCGCTGTCGGCGATGGCCACAGTAGGGACATGGCCCCGACACCTTTGTCCCCGGACTCGTTCACCTCGGTACCCGCGACGGTCTTCGACCTCACCGCCCTGCTCGGTACCGACACCGGGGAATGCGTGATCACCGGAGAAGCGCCGACCACCTCGTCGCCACATCGGATCGCGGAGGCGTCGGCCGCAGGAATCGGAGCCCTCGGGGTCCAACTCGCCGCACTTGCGGGCGGCCGATGCGTCACCGTCGACCTCGCCACGGCGCTCGATCAACTCCGGGCGGCCTTTCTCACCACCCTCAACGGCCGGCATGTCCACACCGTCGTCGAGGACCCCTCGGCTTTGGGTAACAACGACTTCTACCGTACGAGTGACGGCCGGGGGATCTTTCTGATCACCACCTATCCTCATCAACGCGACGCGGTGTGTGTGGTCCTGAACTGTCCGCCGGTCAAATCGAAGATCGCGGCCGCGGCCGCCGAATGGGGTGCGGTCTATCTCGAGGACGCCGTGTACGCCGCCGGGGGCGTGGCGGCCGCGGTGCGCACGGCCGACGAATGGGCCGAGCACCCCGTGGGCCGGGAGAGCGCCACGCATCCGGTGATCCGACTCGAGCGCATCGGTGACGCCCCGCCCCGGCCCCTTCCCCACACGTCGGTGTGGCCGCCGCTCCACGGGATACGGGTGGTCGACATGACCCACGTGATCGCCGGGCCGGTGTCGACAAAGCTGCTCGCGACCTTCGGTGCCGATGTGTGTCACGTCAGCCGCCCCGACCTTCCCGATCCCCTGGCGATGGTCGCCCTCACCGGTGGGGGCAAGCGCAACGCGTACTGCGATGTGCGACAGCCGGATCAAGCGGCGGCGTTGCACACGCTGATCGACGCCGGCGACGTCTTCGTCAACTCCTATCTGGGACTGGATAACCGGGGCCTCGCGGCCGACGATCTCGCGCTCGAACATCCGGGCGCCGTCGTCGTCGACTACCACTGCTGGGGATCTGGGTCGGCCTGGCGCGACCGCGGCGGCTTCGATCAGCTCGCCTGCTCGGCAACGGGTTTTGCTCTCGAGGAGGGTGAAGGGGTGCCGGCCCTGCCGCCGACGCAACTGCTCAACGACTATCTCGCCGCCTATTTGGGGGCCGCCGGGGCCGTGGCGGCATTGCGCCGACGGGCCACCGAGGGCGGGACATGGCGCGTGCGAGTCGAATTGGCGCGGGTGTGCACCTGGGTTCGCTCATTGGGGATCGTCGACGCCCGTCCGGGGCGACCGATCGGGCCGCCGGTCGCGTCCGCCGAGGGCTGCGATGGTCCGCTCGGGCGCCTCGTCGAACCCTCGGTGCCGATGGTCTTCGAGGGTCTGTCGACCCCGGCACACCGCGCGCCGACACTCCTGGGGACTGCGCCCTTGCGGTGGTGACCGTTGTGACGTGCCGGCCGGCTCACTCGGGATCGTCCTCCTCACGCCCGAGCATCCCGACCGCGACCCAACTCAACGCCACCACCACGCCGCCGACGACGGCATACGGCGTGTTCGTGTCGATGACCGCGAAGCCGATGCCGTAGAGCATCGTGATGGCCAGGGCCGCGAAGGACAGGACACGACGATTCATGATCTCGACTCCTCGAACTCGGCGGCCACCGCTTTGGTGGACCCCACACAGCGCGACCCCCGAGGGGATTATCGGCCCAATCGCGCCTGGTCGTGAGCGGATCTCACGATCGAAGCGTGAGAATTGCGGCCACGCGGGCCAAACCTGAGCGAACTCCGCTCAACTTTTTTGGTCGAATCGGGAACATCTGCGCCACCCCACCCGTTGGACCCATCGAGAAACCTGAGCGATGCTGGCTCAACTTGAGTTGACCTGGACCGGCTCAACCCGGTAGGACATGAGTCGGAGGCACTGAAGTCTGCCCCCGGAGCACAGGTTTGCCACAAACCACACTCTCGTGGTGGGCGCCAAGCCTGCCGCGGGGGAGCAGGACTTGGGTGCACACCCAGAAACCAGGAGGAATAGCAAAGATGTCTCGTGCTGTCGGAATCGACCTCGGCACCACCAACTCCGTGGTGTCGGTACTCGAAGGCGGCGAACCGACCGTCATCGCCAACGCCGAAGGCTCCCGCACCACTCCGTCCGTTGTCGCGTTCGCGCGCAACGGCGAGGTGCTCGTCGGGCAGCCCGCCAAGAACCAGGCGGTCACCAACGTCGACCGCACCATCCGCTCGGTCAAGCGCCACATGGGCGAGACCGACTGGAACGTCGCGATCGACGACAAGAAGTACACCCCGCAGGAGATCAGTGCCCGCACGCTGATGAAGCTCAAGCGCGACGCGGAGTCCTACCTCGGTGAGGACGTCACCGATGCGGTCATCACCGTGCCCGCCTACTTCAACGACTCCCAGCGGCAGGCCACCAAGGAAGCCGGCCAGATCGCCGGCCTCAACGTGCTGCGCATCGTCAACGAGCCGACCGCCGCGGCCCTGGCCTACGGCCTGGACAAGGGCGAGAAAGAACAGACCATCCTGGTCTTCGACCTCGGTGGCGGCACCTTCGACGTCTCGCTGCTCGAGATCGGCGACGGAGTGGTCGAGGTCCGCGCGACCTCCGGCGACAACAACCTCGGCGGTGACGACTGGGATCAGCGCATCGTCGACTGGCTCGTCGAGAAGTTCAAGAGCTCCTCGGGTATCGACCTGACCAAGGACAAGATGGCCATGCAGCGTCTGCGTGAGGCTGCCGAGAAGGCCAAGATCGAACTGTCGGCATCGCAGTCGACCTCGATCAACCTGCCCTACATCACAGTCGACGCCGACAAGAACCCGTTGTTCCTCGACGAGCAGCTGTCGCGCAGCGAGTTCCAGAAGATCACCTCGGATCTGCTCGAGCGCACCCGCGCTCCGTTCCAGGCGGTCATCAAGGACGCCGGCATCTCCGTCGGCGACATCGATCACGTTGTGCTCGTTGGTGGTTCGACCCGTATGCCCGCCGTCACCGACCTGGTGAAGGAGTTGACCGGCGGCAAGGAGCCCAACAAGGGCGTGAACCCCGACGAGGTCGTCGCGGTCGGTGCTGCCCTGCAGGCCGGTGTGCTGCGTGGCGAGGTCAAGGACGTCCTGCTGCTCGACGTGACCCCGCTGAGCCTGGGCATCGAGACCAAGGGCGGCGTGATGCACAAGCTGATCGAGCGCAACACCACCATCCCGACCAAGCGGTCGGAGACCTACACCACCGCCGAGGACAACCAGCCGTCGGTGCAGATCCAGGTGTATCAGGGTGAGCGCGAGATCGCCTCGCACAACAAGCTGCTCGGCTCCTTCGAGCTCGGTGGCATCGCTCCTGCGCCGCAGGGTGTTCCGCAGATCGAGGTGACCTTCGACATCGACGCCAACGGCATCGTGCACGTCACCGCGAAGGACAAGGGCACCGGCAAGGAGAACTCCATCCGCATCCAGGAGGGCTCGGGCCTGAGCAAGGACGAGATCGACCGGATGATCAAGGACGCCGAGGCCCACGCCGAAGAGGACCGCAAGCGTCGCGAGGAGGCCGAGACCCGCAACCAGGCCGAGTCGTTGGTGAACCACACCGAGAAGTTCCTCAAGGACAACGAGGACAAGGTGCCCGCCGACGTCAAGGACAAGGTCAACGCTGCGATCGCCGAGGCCAACGAGGCGCTCAAGGGCAACGACATCGCCTCCATCAAGAGCGCGATCGAGAAGCTCTCGACCGAATCGCAGGAGATGGGTCAGGCCATCTACGCGGCATCGGCCGCCGAGGGTCAGGCCGCTGACGCCGCCGACGGTGGCAGCGCGACCGCAGGCGACAACGACGTCGTCGACGCCGAGGTCGTGGACGAGCCCGAGGAGAAGAAGTGACCGCTCCGGGCGCCGGGAGCGGAGCGAGCGGGCCCAATGTCGCTCCGGGCGCCGGGAGCGGAGCTGGTTCCGAGGAGCCGGTGACGGTGACCGATCGTCGTCGCATCGACCCGGAAACGGGTGAGGTGCGCGAGGATTCGGCCGCCGGGCCGGGCCCCGCAGAGGCCGAGCCCGCCGCGGCGATCCCCGATCCCGAGCCGAGCACCCCGCACTCCGACGAGGTCGCCGACCTCACGGCGGCACTGCAGCGCGAACGCGCACAGTTCGCCAACTACAAGCGGCGTACCGAGGAGGAGAAGCAGGGCCGGGTGGCCTACGGCAAGCAGGTTCTCATCGAGAAGCTGCTGCCGGTCCTCGACGACCTCGACCGTGCCCGCGAGCACGGCGACCTCGAGTCCGGTCCGCTGCGTGCGGTCGCCGACAAGCTGGCCGCAACACTGACCGGTGAGGGTGTCGTCAAGTTCGGTGAACCCGGCGACGTCTTCGACCCGGAACTGCACGAAGCCGTCCAGAACGACGGCAGCGGTTCCGAGCCGGTCCTCGGCGCGGTCTATCGCAGCGGTTACCGCCTGGGCGAGAAGGTGATCCGCACCGCGATGGTCACCGTCACCGACCCGGCGCCGGCAGCGCAGGAGAGCGGCCCGCAGGACGCTCCGACCGGTGCACAATAATCACCTGCACAACCATCCGGCGATGCGCGGACGCTCACGCGGCTTCGCGCATCGCCGGATATCGGAACATACTTCATCCAGACATGTTCATTGAGAAGGAGGTGACGTCTGGTGGCTCCGCAACGAGAATGGCTCGAGCGTGACTTCTACAAGGACCTGGGCGTTGCTTCTGATGCTTCGTCTGAAGAGATCAAGAAGGCTTACCGCAAGCTCGCCCGTGAGCTGCATCCGGACGCCAATCCGGGTGACACGCAAGCCGAAGAACGCTTCAAGCGGGTGTCCGAAGCCCACAGCGTGCTCGCCGACCCGGACAAGCGCAAAGAGTACGACGAGACGCGAGCGATGTTCGCCGGCGGACGATTCCGCGGCGGCGGCAACGGTTTTCCCGGCGGCTTCCCCGGCGCCGGCGGCGGCACCCGCTACTCGACCGAGACCGGTGCCGATTTCAACATCGGCGACCTGTTCGGTGGTGGCGGTGCGGGCGAGGGTGCCGGCGGTTTCGGCGACCTCTTCGAGGGCTTGTTCAACCGCGGCGGTTCGGGCGGCACGCGCACCTCGACCGCGACCCGGCCGCGTCGCGGCAACGACCTCGAGACCGAGACCACGTTGTCGTTCAAGGACGCGGCGTTGGGTACGACCGTCCCACTCCGGGTGACCAGCCCGGCGCCGTGCACCACCTGTCACGGCAGCGGCGCCAAGCCGGGCACCAGCCCGCGAGTGTGCCCGAACTGCAACGGATCCGGTTTTGTCAGCCGTAACCAGGGGGCGTTCGGATTCAGTGAGCCGTGCCAGGACTGCCAGGGCACCGGCTCCCGCATCGACGACCCCTGCAGCGACTGCGACGGCAGCGGCGTCAAGGTGCGCTCGCGCACCATCAACGTCCGCATCCCCTCCGGCGTCGAGGACGGTCAGCGCATCCGGCTGGCCGGACAAGGCGAAGCCGGACGCCGGGGCGCACCGTCGGGCGACCTGTATGTCGTGGTCCACGTGACCCCCGACAAGGTGTTCACCCGTAGCGGTCACGACCTGCGCGTCCAACTGCCGGTGAGCATCTCCGAACTGGTGCTCGGCTCGACGGTCTCGGTGCCGACGCTCGACGGATCGGTCGGGGTGAAGATCCCGCCGAACACCAGCGACGGCCGTACCCTTCGGGTCCGTGGCCGCGGCGTGCCCAAGCGCGCCGGCGGTGCCGGAGACCTGCTCGTCACCGTCAAGGTCGAGGTGCCCCGCAAACTCGACGACGCCGCGGTGGAGGCCATGCGTGCCTACGCCGAGGCCGAGAAGTCCAGCGGTTTCGATCCTCGGGCGGGTTGGGGGCGATGAGCCATGGCAGAACGCAAGAATCGTGGGCGGCCCGGCGCTGAGGGCGCCGGGCCGGCCGGCGGTTTCGAGGGTTTCGAGGGCGAGGTGAGCGCGACCGCCACCTTCATGATCTCGGTGGCCGCCGAGCTCGCCGGAATGCACGCGCAGACCTTGCGCACCTACGACCGGCTCGGGCTGGTGACCCCGCAACGCACCAGCGGCGGCGGGCGACGCTACTCCTCGCACGACGTCGAGGTGCTGCGCGAGATCCAGCGGCTCTCCCAGGAGGAGGGCGTGAATCTCGCGGGCATCAAACGCATCATCGAGCTCACCAACCAGGTCGACGCGCTCCAACAGCGGGTGCACGAGCTCCAACGCGAGGTCGACGCACACCGCGCCCGCCGCGGTGGCGAACTGGTCCCGGTCCCGCGGACTAATGCGCTCGTCGTCTGGCAGCCCCGGCGCCGACGCACCGAAGAGTGACCCCTGCAGTGTGACCGTCCGAGTAACGATTCACTGATCCCCGACGACAGCGATCGGTAAGCGGCCTGTGGGCCGCGCACCGATCGCGCGTTAGTCTGTGGCGGCGTGTCATCCGAGGTCGGTGACCTGACAAGGGAGGCGAATGGTGAGCGAGTCACCCGAGATCTCCATCGCCGAACCTGCAGTGCTCGGGGTCTCGGTGGTGGGCGACGAGATCGCGACCGTCGTCCGCGACGCCACCGGCGAGATCGTCGCCAGCAATCACGTGGAGCTCGCCGACGAGTCTCCGAATGCGGCGCTCGACGCGCTGCGTGAACTCGTCGACTCCGCTCCCTTCACGATCGACCACATCGTCCTGACCTGCGCCCGCCCCGACGTACGAGCACACCTCGAGTTCTCGATGAACGCACCCGGCGCACCCGAGTGGGCATCGGCGGTGAGCTTCGTCGACCTCCCGCACGCCCTGGCCCAGGTTGCGCACCGCGACGCCACCGGCGATGTCGCCGCAGTCGTCCTCGACCGGTCCGGCGCCCTCGCCTCCGGCGCCTCGATCGCCCTCGTCAACGCCGAGCACTCGTCGGTACACGCCTCCGCCGCCGTCGCCGCGCCCCAGTCGGTGCCGCTGACCGATCCGCAGGGTGCCGACGGCCTCGTGGCGCATCTGAACTCGCTGACGCGCGGAGCGGGTGCGACTCGCGTGGTCGCGGCCGGTTCCGGAGCGCAGATGCCCGACTCCGTGCGTGCCATCGAGACGGCGACGGGCTCACCGGTGACCGTGGCCGCCGCGCCCGTGTTCGCGCTGGCGCAGGGCGTCACCGAGGTGATCGCCGCCGACACCCGCGCGATCCCGGTCGCCGCGGCCGCCGTCGGACCGGCCGCGGCGGCACCGACCACGGCGATGGGCGGGGTGGGTGTGCGCTGGTGGATCATCGGCGGCGCCGCCGGGCTCGCCGCGTTGCTATGCGTGGTCGCACTGGTGGCGCTGTTCACCGGCAAGGACGACTCGGGCACGCCCGCCGCGGTCACCTCGACCGTCACGGTGCCCGGCCCGACCAGCGAGGTCACCGTCACCCGCACCGGCCAACCCGACACCCAGACGGTCGTCGACCAGCAGACCGTCACGAGTACCGTCACGCGGCCACCGGTCACCAGTACGGCCACCCAGACCGTCACCTCGACGGCAACGGCGACAGCGACGGCCACGGTCACCGAACAGGAGACCGTCACCTCGGTGGTGACGACGACCGTCACCGCGCCGCAACTGGGCCCCGGCAACCCGGGCGCGGGTGGGTAGCGGCCGCAGCAGCGTCGAGACGGGCCCTAGAACATCGGGTCGTGCTGGATGAGGCTGGCCCGCACCCCGGCGATGATCAGCCCGCGCCGAGTGTTCTCCACCATCATCGGTGAGCCGGTGATCAGGGTTTGCCGGTCGTCCCAGCTGCCCGCGGCGCCGACGACGTCGACGAGCCGACCGATGCGATGGTCGATGCCGAGCTCGGCGGGCCGGACCGGGTCGTCGAGCCACCACGGATCGGTCTGCTCCTCCGACACCGCGGTGATCGTGAGCCACGGATTGGTCGCCGCGATCTGACGCAACACCGGTAGGTCGTACAGCTCACCGGGATACCGCGCCCCGTAGTAGACGTGGGTGGGCGGAGAGGTCGCCAGCGCCGACATCTCGATGAGCAGTGCGCGCAGGGGCGCCAGGCCGGTGCCGCCGGCGACCATGAGTACCTCGCGGTCGCCGTCGATGTGCAGCGTGCCGTGCGACTGACCGAACGTCCACACGTCGCCGGGCTGGGTCTGAGCGACGATCGCCGGGCTGACCGTGCCACCGGGTACCGCGCGCACGTGGAACTCCAACTCGCCGTGCGGGTTGGGCGGAATCGCCGGGGAGAGGTTGCGCCACACCTTCGGCCACTGGGGGATCTGGGCCTCGAGGTATTGGCCCGTGTTGAATCGCAGTGGCGTGTCGGTGACGAGTCGTACCACCGCCAGACCGCGGCTGATGCGGAACTTCTCCACCACGCGGGCGGTCCAGGTCGCCGGCCCCGACGCGGTCTGCGCCGCTCCGCGCATCACACCGGTGACGAGCATCATCGCCTGCCCGACGGTCCGCTGGGCCTCGTCGTCCCACTGATCGCCGAGCGTGACCGCGAACTCACCCATCAACGCCCGGAAGATCGCCTGATAGTGCTCGGGCTGTACCCCGTACTTGCGGTGGTCGCGCCCGAGTTGCGCCAGGAACTCCACGAGTTCGGCCTGTCCGTCGGGGCTCGGGATGACGTCGAGAACGTGGTCGATGACGTGGTAAAACGCCTCGCGCTGCTGCGACATCATCGCGCCGAACAGTTCGCGCAGGTCGGGGTCGATGGCGAACAGGCGGGTGTAGATGTTGCGGGCGAAGCGGTCGGGATCGCGGGCGATCAGGTCGCGGAGTTGATGCAGCACATGGCGGGAATGACTCGCCATTGCGCACACCTCCCACCGATCACTGGTCACCGATCACCGGTCAACCGACAACATCTCCATTCTGCCCTGCGTCACCGGCAGTTCGGTTCACCCGCAGGCCGTCGCCGTGGCGCAGCCGATCCGAGGATGGCGACGACCGGCAATTCTTTTCGTCCGTCGAACGCATGAGATGCGTCAACAACTATGGCAATCTCGAATGGTGACAATGTTGGCCGGAACGATATCGGGGATCGTCGACGCCCACGTCCAACAATGGAATCCGCGTCGGACACCGTGGTCGCGTAATCCCGTCGCGCGTGGATACCGATTTGTCCCCAAAGTGGGGGACAGGCTTTTCTCGGTCGCCGTTCCCCAAGCCGAGCGCGATTATGTGTTGACCCCGCACATCATCGGACGTGCGTACGAGCCGCGACACTACGGCGCCGACATCGCGCCGGTGGCGCAAGTGGTCGGGGTGGGTATCGAGTCCGTCGTGGTGTCCGAATCGTACTGGCGCCTCGGCGATGTCGAGGAGCCCGACGCGAGCCGGCAGGCCGTCGACGAGATCGACTACCTGCAGGGACTGCCATTCGGGGTCGGCGTGGCCCCGACGCTCGGTGCGGTGATGATGCGTGCCGACCCGCGGGCCGAGGGCTTCGAGGCGCGCCTGGACGCGCAACGCGCGCTCAGCGATCGGGTGCGCGGTATCCAGGTCACCGCGACGCGTCATCCGGACCCGAAGGTCCGATCGGCCGGGCCGGTCGACGGCATGCTCGCATCGGCCGACTTCCTCTCCGGCGTCGAGAAGGTCGCCGCCCGCGGGCTCGCCGTGGAGGTCTTCGTCTACTCCCATCAGCTCTACGACGTGATCACCCTCGCCCGCGAATTCCCGGACACCACCGTCATCGTCGACCATTTCGGTTGTCCGGTAGGCGCTTTCGGCCCCGTCGGGCTGCGCACCGGGACCACCGCGGCGGCCCGCGCCGACATCCTGCGCCTGTGGCGTGAGCGCATGACCTCGATTGCCGCCGAACGCAATGTGGTGGTCAAGCTTTCCGGGCTTGCCATGCCGGTTCTCGGCTACGGCCGTGAGCCGTGGGGCAACATCGGTGCCCGCGAGACCCTGACACAGATGGTCGGCCCGCTGGTCCAGCACGTCGTCGGTCACTTCGGTGCGAGCCGGGTCATGTTCGGCTCCAACTTCCCGATCGACAAACCGAATGCATCGATCGACACCGTCATCGCGAGCCTGACCGAGATCCTCGAACCCTGGGGAGACAACGTGCTGGGCAACGTTTTTCGTAACACCGCGCGTCGCGTGTACGGCATCACCGCGCCGCAACACACGCGCGCGGGGTGAGGCGTGCCGCTCCGGCACCCCTCACCCCGCGGCGATCCGTCAGTCCCGATCCTTCGCCTCGGTCTCGCCGGGGCCTTCGGGCACCGGTGGTTGCGGCATCACCGGGTACTCGCCGGTGTAGCCCTGGCGTTGTCGGGAGATCGCCAAGACCTTGCCGCGGCAGGCGAACCACCCGCCGGTCAGCAGTGGGATACCGACGATGATGGCGATGAGGTTCCAGTAGTTGTCCCAGCACATCAACACCACGACGGCCGCGAGGAACAGCAGCGTCAGGTAGCTGGTGTACGGCGTGCCCGGCAGCCGGAAGGCCGGCCGGCTGAGGATGCCCTTCTGCTCCCATCGGTACAGCTGGATCTGGCAGGCGACGATCATGCCCCAGGTCGAGATGATGCCCAGCGCCGAGAGATCCAGGGCGATGTTGAAGGCCTCGGCCGGGACGAACAGGTTGAGTACGACGCCGAGAAGGGTCAGTGCACCGGTCAGTGCGATGCCGCCGAAGGGCACGCCGTTGCGGTTCATTTTGGCCGTGAACGCCGGGCCGCTGCCGTTCATCGCCATCGACCGCAGGGTGCGGCCGGTGGAGTAGAGACCGGCGTTGAGGCTCGACAGCGCCGCGGTGAGCACGACGAGATTCATGATGCCGCCGGCGGCGGGGACGCCGATCTTGGAGAAGAACGTCACGAACGGACTCTCTCCGGCCTTGTAGGTGGTGTAGGGCAGCAGGAGCGCCAGCACCACCAGTGATCCGACGTAGAACACCGCGATGCGCACGATGACCGAGTTGATGGCGCGTGGCATGACCTTGGCCGGTTCGGCGGTCTCACCGGCGGCGGTGCCCACCAATTCGACTGCGGCGTAAGCAAAGATGACGCCGGAGGTGACGATCACCAGTGAGAACATGCCAGTCGGGAACATGCCACCGTTGTCGGAGATCACGCTGAATCCGGTGGCGGCGCCTTCGATGTCGAAGCGTCCGCCGAGGAAGATGATGCCGACGACGAGGAAGGTGACCAGTGCGGCGACCTTGATGATCGACGCCCAGAACTCCATCTCGCCGAACAGTTTCACCGAGATGATGTTCATCGCCATCACGATGCACAGGGCGACCAATGCGATCAGCCATTGGGGGATCGCTTCGAACATGCCCCAGTAGTGGACGTAGAGCGCGATCGCGGTGACGTCGACGATGGCGGTGGCCGCCCAGTTGAAGAAGTAGAGCCAGCCGGTGACGAAAGCTGTTTTCTCACCGAAGAACTCACGCGCGTAGGAGACGAATGACCCGGATGACGGGCGATGGAGCACCAGCTCGCCGAGGGCGCGCAGGATGAAGAACACGAACACGCCGCAGACGGCGTAGGTGATGAACAGGCCCGGGCCTGCATCGTGGAGTCGGCTGCCGGCGCCCATGAACAGGCCGGTGCCGATCGCGCCGCCGATGGCGATCATCTGGATCTGCCGCGGCTTCAGACTCTTGTGATAGCCCTCGTCCTCATGGGTGAGAGCGGAATTGTCGTACGAGGTCGATGATTCGGCCGTCAATGGTTCCCCTAGGTGTGGGTCGACAGGTGGTGGGTCGACCGGCGTCGTCGGCCGCGAGCGGGTTGCACTGCGGCACATGTGTGATGGACGGGAACCCAAGTTAGGGAGCGGTTGTGACATGAATGGGAGATCCATGTAAACAGATTCGCGATTCGCCGACCCGGACATCGGACCAATGGGCACGAAAAGAACTGCCGCGAACGGGATGTGGGCCGGATGTCCGATTTAACATGACGGCCGAGTGTGGTCGGCGTCACTCCGACGAGGGGCGCCGATCAGCCCGGATATCCGCGCACGCGGCGCCGCCGTCGCGGATTGTGTGCCGGTACCGGCACGTCACGCAGGGCGCGGGAGATGATGTCGACGAACTCGGTGCACGTCTGGTAGCGCTCCTCGGGCTTCTTGGCGAGCGCCTTGGCGAACACCGAATTCAGCGCCGACGGAAGCCAATCGCGGCGCCGGGTGAGCTTCGGCGGCTCGTCACGCAGGTGGGCGTAGGTGATGGCGAACGGCGTGGACCGCGGGAACGGCGGCAGCCCGGTGAACAACTCCACCAGCGAGCACGCGAACGAATACACGTCGGTGGCGGGGGAGAGTTGTTGTGCTTGAAGCAGTTCGGGGGCGGCGTAGGCGATGGACCCCTGGACCCGGCCGTTGCGGGCCAGGGGCCGGGTGTCGTCGAGGAGTCGTGCGATACCGAAGTCGCTGAGCACGGCATCGGTGTCGTCGGAGTCGGACGTCAACAGGATGTTCGCGGGTTTGACGTCCCGATGCAGGATCTCGCGGGAGTGTGCATAGTCCAGGGCGTCACCGATCTGCGCTGCCACGCGTAGTACCGCGGGCACCCGCGGCTGTTGATCCTCACGCGGGATCAGCGACATCGCCGACGGCCCGGCGACGTACTGCATCGCCAGCCAGAGCTGCGTCCGCGGCGGCGACGAATCGACGAGCATCTCACCGCGCGAGACCATGGCCACGATGTGCGGATGGTCGAGGAGCGACGCGATCGCGAACTCTCGCTCGAAGCGTTCTCGCGCCCGGCCGGTGTCGCCGTCGTCGGCGTGGAGAACCTTCAGCGCGAGCGACGTCGATTCGCCGGTGCGGTGCACCCGGTAGACGTCGGCGCTGCTGCCGTGACCCACGACGGCGTCGACCACGAAACCCGCGACAATCTCGCCAACCCCGAACATCTCGTCAGGATATCGGCTGGTGCCGAAATCACTTCTTGGGCGTCAGGCGAAAGATCGGGAAGACACGGCCCTCGGCGGTTTCGGTGTATTTCAGGAATTGCTCGGACGCCGAGACGAAACCCTGCCATGCCTGCTCACGCTGCGCCGGATCGAGTTCGGTGGCGGTCGCCGGATGCTTTTCGATCCCGGATTTCTCGCCGGCGTATTCGATGGTGATCTCCGGATTCCTGCGCAGATTGTGCACCCATGCCGGATCCTTCGGAGAGCCGGCCGCGCTGCCGACGATGAAGCGACCTCCGGCACCGTCGGGCAGCGACATCAGCGGCGTCACCCGCTGCGCTCCCGATTTGGCGCCGATGGAGTGGACGAGGACGAGGTTACGGCCGAAGCCCATGGTGGTGACGGTGCCGTCGTTGGCGTGGAACTCGTCGATGATGGTCTTGTTGAAGTCGGTCATCACTCCATAGTGCGTGAGGGCGACGGTGGAGTGTGGACGTTGGCCAAACGTTCACCGCAGGGGCGTGCCGGTGCGGGTCTCAGGAAGGGACACGGGCACCCGGCGGCCACGCCTACGCTGAACCCATGAGCAGTGTGCACACGAGTACCGAGACCGGCAGCGTGGACCTCGCCGATCTGCGCGCCGACCTCCCCGACCAGATGATCGTCACCGACCCCGACATCCTTGCCGGGTATCGGCAGGACAGAGCCTTCGACCCGACGGCCGGTACACCGCTCGCGCTCATCCGCCCCACGACCACCGAGCACGTCCAGACGGTGGTCCGCTGGTGTGCCGCTCATCGCGTCCCGATCATCACCCGAGGCGCGGGCACCAGCCTCTCGGGAGGTTCGACGGCCGTCGACGGCGCGGTGATGCTCTCGACCGAGAAGATGCGTGAGATGAGCATCGACACCGCCACCCGAACCGCGGTGGTGCAGCCGGGGCTGTTCAATGCCGAGGTGAAGGCCGCTGCCGCGGCACACGATCTCTGGTATCCGCCGGACCCGTCGTCATTCGAGATCTGCTCGATCGGCGGCAACGTGGCCACCAACGCCGGTGGACTGTGCTGCGTCAAGTACGGCGTCACCACCGACTACGTGCTCGGTATGCAGGTGGTGCTCGCCGACGGCCGCGCGATCCGCCTCGGCGGCAAGCAACTCAAGGATTCGGCCGGGTTGTCGCTGACCAAACTGTTCGTCGGCAGCGAGGGACTGCTCGGGATCATCACCGAGGTCACCCTGCGGCTGCTGCCACCGCAGGCGTCGGCGTGCACGGTGGTCGGCACCTTCTCGTCGGTGCATTCGGCGAGCGAGGCGGTTCTCGCGATCACTGCCAGGATTCGACCGGCGATGCTGGAGTTCATGGACAAGGTCTCGATCAACGCCGTCGAGGACATGCTGCGGATGGGCCTCGACCGGGACGCGGGTGCCCTGCTCGTCGCGCAGTCCGATGCGCCGGGACCGGCCGGAGTGGCCGAGGTCGAGATCATCCGTGAGGCCTTCGAGTCGTGTGGTGCGGCCGAGGTCTTCGACACCACCGACGCCGCCGAGGGGGAGGCGTTCACCGCCGCCCGACGCGCGGCCATCCCCGCGGTGGAGAAACTCGGTTCACTGCTGCTCGAAGACGTCGGGGTGCCGCTACCGGCACTACCCGCACTGATCGACGGGGTCGGCAGGATCGCGAACGACAACGCGGTGATGATCTCGGTGATCGCCCACGCCGGTGACGGCAATACCCATCCGCTCATCGTGTTCGATCCCGACGACGCCGACGAGCACGACCGCGCCCAGAAGGCGTTCGGCCAGGTGATGGACCTGGCGATCTCGTTGGGCGGCACGATCACCGGTGAGCACGGCGTCGGCCGACTGAAGAAGGGCTGGCTCCCCGATCAGGTCGGCCCAGACGTCATGGAGCTGACCGCCGCCATCAAGGCCACCCTCGATCCCGACGGCCTGCTGAATCCCGGTGTGATCCTCTGACCCACCCCTCCGGTGGCCGGCCCCTTCCTCCGCTGGTCCGCCGCCCGGCGGCGACCGCTTCTCCCGCTGGTTGTGCTTCTACCCGCCGGCGATCCTTCTCCCGCTGGTCGAGGTGTGAGGAGCGATAGCGACGAGCCTCGAGACCTCTTGTGCCGGTGCTGGTTCCGTGTCAGCGTTGTCGTGTCGCGGGGTCTCGAGGCCCTTGCTCTGGCGGGCTCGGGCGCCTCGACCATCGGAGGGGTGGTGCCCACTTGGTGGCGATGCTCTTTCCCGCTGGTCGAGGTGTGAGGAGCGATAGCGACGAGCCTCGAGACCCGGTGAGACACAATGCCTTCCGCGCCACAACCCTGCGCCGGCGACCGCTACCGCCCCGTCCACCGCGGCGGACGCTTGCTGACGAACGCACTGATCCCCTCGATGGTGTCTTGACTGATCAGCAGCGAGTCGAGGACCGAGGAGGTCGCCTCGATCGCCTCGACCGGATCGTCGATGGCCTCGGCGTCGGCCATTGCCTGCAACGATGCCCGGACCGACGTCGGCGAGCCGGCCAGGATCTCCTGTGCCACTTGACGTGCGGCGACGAGTACCTGGCCGTGGTCGGCGATGCGGCTGACCAGACCGATGCGGTAGGCCTCGGCGGTGTCGATGCGGCGGCCGGTGAGGATCATGTCGCGGGCCAGTGCCGGGCCGATCGCGCGCGGTAGCCGAACGAGTCCGCCCGCGGCAGCGGCCAGGCCCACCTTCACCTCGGGCAGACCGAAACTCGCCTTCTCGTCGGCGACGATGATGTGGCACGCCAGAGCGATCTCGAGACCACCACCGAGGGCCACGCCGTTGACGGCGGCGATCACCGGCTTGGGTAGTTCCCGGCGTGAGGTGAGCCCGCCGAAGCCGTTCTTCGGGACCGCGAGCATCGCGTCTCCGGCCATGTGCGCCAGGTCGTTTCCGGCGGAGAACGCCTTGTCGCCCGCTCCGGTGAGGATCGCCACCCAGAGGTCGGGGTCGGCGAAGTAGGCGTCGAAGATCTCGTCGAGTTCGGCGTTGGCCGCCGGGTCGAGTGCATTACGCGCCGCGGGCCGGTTGATCGTCACCTCGAGGACACGGCCGTCCCGACGGACGACGACGTTCTCGTACTCTGACCGAAAGCCGTGCGGTCCGACCGGGAACAACTCGGACATCCGCTCATCGGAAACGGTCACGCGATTGCCGCGGGCGAAGGACCGGACGTAGATCGGTGAGCCGATGGGATCGTCACTCCCGGTCAGCAATTCGAGGAGTTCATCATCGCCGTCGGCGCCGTTGGCGACGAAGCGCGCGCCGTCGCCGAGCCGGCCAACGACGATGGACTTACGGCGCCCATTCTTGTCGGCGGGCAACACGGTGAAACTCTCGATGGTCGCGGCGCCGTCGGCATTGCGTCGCTCGTCGACGGACGGTCGGCTGTCGAGTTCTCGCTGGATGCGGGCATCGTCGCCGGCCTGCCACGGGGTCGGTGTGGTGGCGTAGATGCCCACCGAGTACTTGCTCATCAGCCCGCCGTTGGCGGCAACGAGACCGAAAGTGCCAGGGCGCGAACGCACTCGATCGACGACCTCGGCGATCGCGTGCATCGAATAGTTGTTGCCGGGCCCGCCGAAGTACGGCAGTCCGCCGGTGACGGTCAACCCACGCGGATCGTCGGCGCGCAGGCCGAAGGCATCGCAGATGTTGAACACCGCGATCGGGAAACAGCTGTAGAAATCGAGGAAGGCGATGTCGTCGAGGGTGAGGCCGGCCATGTCGAGGGCGGTGTTCATCGCGGCGATCGACGCGGGACTCGTCGACAGGTCGTCGCGTTCCATCAACGGCCGCTCCCGCAGATCGCTGTGTCCGTGCACGAATACCCAACGCGTGGGATCGATTCCGAGTTCGGTGGCCTTGGCCACCGACATCACGACGACCCCCGCGGCCTGGTTCACCTGATCGCGCGCGACCAACAGGCGCGTATAGGGTTCGGCCAGTTCGCGATTGGAGTCCGACACCGTCGCGACTTCCTCGACCGATCGCGCTTCCGGTGACGCCGCATGCGGATTGGTGGCCGCGATCGCCGACATCGGGGCGAACAGTTCGGCCATCGACCGCGCGTAGTCGGCGCGGGACAGTCCCCGACGGTGCCGCCGGGCGTTCTCCAGCAGTGCGTACTGGGTGATCGGCTCGAGGAGTCCATGTCGCGCCTCCTGCACCGAGGTGAGGCCCTTGAGCCCGAATCCGCGGTCCTCGTGATCGCCGGGCACCGTCTCGGAGAAGTCGGGGCGCGCTTCGGCGGGCGGAGACTTGAGCGCGTGCCGAACCGTCGACATCACCTCCGAGCCGAAGATCAGCACAGCGTCCGCATTGCCGTCGGCGATGGACTGCGCGAACTCGTCGACCAGTTTCTGCGGGCTCTGTCCGCCGACCACCTCGGTGACCGCGCGCCGCGGCGTGACCCCGATCCGGCCGGCGACCGCGCGCGGCATGTTGTCCGGACGGCCCAGCGGCGACGACGAGAGCGGACTCGACACCTCGAAGGATCGCACCGCCACGACGGTGTCGACGGCCCGTGCCACCTCGGTGGGTGCGACGCCGGCGTCGGTCAGTGCCGCATCGAGCGCGCGGGCGGCCAGATCGGCCTCACCCAGACCCCGGTAGTCGGCGTCGGTGATGCGCTCGGACGCCTGCCCGACGCCGACGATGACGGGGGTGCGCGGATCGAGGTCGTGCAACTGGGCCTCGTGGGTCATGCGGTGTCCTCCCGGTCACATGAGACATGTGCTCACCATCGTTCCATGTGACCAGGCGGCGCTACCGATGCGCCTGTGAGAATGCACGATCGACGGGCCGCGGGAAAGGACGTGACCGTACGCCGCGGCAACCCCTCTGTGCCGCGGCGTGCGGGGCCGTGATGTGGATCGCCCCGCGGTAAAGCGCCAGCGTGCGGCTGTTTGTCGGCTGCCGGTCGACGACATGGCACCCCCCGATGCCACGCCGATCGCGTGCGGGAAATGGGCTCTGACTCATTGTCCACCCGGACGCGGTCAACCACTGGGGGTATTGACAACAATAGAATGACAAACGACGCTCATCGATATCGGATATGTTGTCTTCCAACAAGGCGACCTTGAGGGTGGGGCGAGAAAGGCGGTAGGCCGGTAATGCGCGATCTCGATCTTCGACGGCTGCGGATGTTCATGGCGGTGGTCGATGCCCCGTCGTTGCGGGTTGCGGCCGAGCGGCTCTACATCTCCCAGCAGGCGCTTTCTGTCGCGATTCGCGAACTCGAGCGGCAACTCGACGTCGAGTTGTTCTCTCGGTCGCGAAGAACCCTGACGCCCACGCCGGCCGGGGTTGCGCTCTACGAGGGGGCGATCCCGTTGTTGGCGGGCGGGTCGAATCTCGCGGCCGAGGTCAAGATGATCGACGACAACAAGCCCGACCCGTTCTCCATCGGGCACACGCCGGGGTTGGCGCCGTCGGAGGTGTTCCAGGTCATCGAGGGTGCGGTGTTGGCCGATCCGTCGTTGCTGATCACGGTCAAGCCGCTCTGGCCGGGTGACATCCGCGATGCCATCATGTCCGGCGACGTCGACATGGTGCTCGCCCGCTCGCACACCGCGCCGACCGATCTCGCCGGCGCCATCGCCACTCGACACGAGCTGCGGCTGGCGGTCAACGCCGACAATCCGCTGTCGGAGAATCCGACGTGCGCGATGCGCGATCTCGCCGATCACCCGATCGTGGTGTCCGAACTCGAGGACGACTACAAGAACATGATCGTGTCGTACTGTCGCCGAGCGGGTTTCGAGCCGGAGATCGTCGTGTCGAATCTGCGTGGCACCCCGCCGCACATGTCGGTGATCACCCATCCGGATGCGTGTGCGTTCGTCACCAATCAGCCGGGATGGTTGTACCAGAATCAGATTCGCGTCGTTTCGTTCGACGATCCGCCGATGACCCCGGTGATGGCCATGTGGCTGCCGAACACCGCGTCGAGGATCCGGAACGCCATCCTCGACGCGGTCGGGATCACTGACGAGACAGAATGAGCTCCAGGTCGGTGCCGGTGGGCAGGGCGCCGTACTCGAATCCGCGGTCGGTGCCGAGTCGCGCGGCGATGAAGGCCTCGGCGACCTCGGTCGGTGAGAATCGCACGAGCAGAGACGCTTCCAGCGCCAGCGCCATGGATTCGACGACCCGTCGCGCGTTGCGCTGAGCGGCTGCGGCATCGAGTCCGGCGAGTTCGCCGAGCTGGTTGCGCAACCGGTCGAGGTGGGCGTCGAGGTCGGCGTGCGCACCACGCGCCAGATTCACCTCGGCGTCGAAGGCGCCGACCGATTCCGGTTCGCGGGTCATGGCGCGCAGCACGTCGAGGGCGATGACGTTGCCCGAACCCTCCCACACGGCCATCACCGGTTGTTCGCGGTAGCGCATGGCGAGCGGGAAGTCCTCGGTGTATCCGTTGCCGCCCAGGCATTCCAGGGACTCGTAGGCGTGATGCGGGCCGCGTTTGCAGATCCAGTACTTGGCCACCGCGGTCGCCAGGCGACGGAAGGCACGTTCGGTGTCCGAGGCGTCCTCGTCGTGAGCGCGGGCCAGGCGCATCGCGGTGACCGTGGCCGCCTCGGATTCCAGTGCGAGATCGGCCAATACGGCCGTCATGGCCGGCTGGTCGGCCAGCGTCGCACCGAATGCCGCGCGATGGCGGGCATGCCACACCGCTTCGGCGACGGACTGCCGCATCCCGGCGGCACTGCCCAGCACGCAGTCCAGTCGGGTCTGGGCGACCATCTCGATGATGGTGCGCACGCCGCGGCCCGGCTCGCCGACCATCAACGCGACGGTGCCGTCGAGTTCGATCTCACTGGACGCGTTGGACTTGTTGCCCAGCTTGTTCTTCAGCCGCTGGATGCGGAAGACGTTGCGGGTTCCGTCGGGTAGCACGCGGGGGAGCAGGAAGCACGACAGTCCCTCACCGCCGGCGCCCTGCGCCTGTGCGAGCACCAGGAACGCATCCGACATCGGCGCCGAGCAGAACCACTTGTGCCCGGTCAGCAGGTACTCCGCGCCCGGGCCGCCCGCGCCGACCGGTCGGGCGACGGTGGTGTTGGCGCGGACATCCGACCCGCCCTGCTTCTCGGTCATCGACATCCCGAAGATCGCCGACGACTTGTCGGCGGACAGCTCGGGAGAGTAGCTGCGGGACAGTGCTTTCGGTACCCAGGTGGCAGCGACGTCGGGTTGTAGTTCCAGTGACGGGATCACCGCGTGGGTCATCGACACCGGGCATGCATGGCCCGGCTCGATCTGTCCGAAGAGCATGAACACCGCGGCCCGGGCGACATGCGAGCCCGGCTGCGGGTCGGCCCAGCAACGGGTATGGGCGCCATGGGAAATCGATGCGGAGATGATGCGGTGATACGACGGGTGGTACTCGACCTCGTCGATGCGGTGGCCCCACCGGTCGAAGGTGTGCAGTTCAGGGGTGATGGTGTTGGCCAAGTGCGCGTCGCGCTGGAACTCCGCGCTGCCGACCAGCGCGCCGACCTCACGCAGCTCTGCCTCGGCCCATCCCGCGTCGTGACGCGCAACAGCTTCTTGCAGAACGATATTCAGCTCGTACTCGTTGACGTCGACGCGCGGTGCGGACTGATTGAAGACGGTGTGGGTCAGATGCGGCTGCGGGTGGGCCGTTTCGGCGGTGGTGCTCGGGTTGGCGGTGGTCGGGTCGGTCGAGGTCACGGCGATGCCTTTCCGGTGGGGGTCAGCGGCTGGTCGAGCACGCTGTCGGGGATGCCCATGTTGGTGAACAGAACGGTGACGGCCTCGGCGACAGACGTCCCCAATTCGTCTCCGGTGGCTGCATTTTGGACGGTCAAACCGAAAATCGCCGACCAGAAGGCCCGGGCCTCGACGCCGATCTCGGCCCGCAGCTGCCATCCGGTGCGGACCAGGGTGTCGAGGAGCGCGGCCTCGCCGCGGTCGTGCAGGGTGGACAGCGTTTCGGTGATGTGGGGGCGTAGATCGGTGCGACGTGACACCAGCAGCATGGCGGTGGTGAACAGTTCGACGTTGCGCGACTGCGGGCCGAGGAGGGTCTCGACGAGGGTGCGGGTGTAGTCACGGACCGTTGTCGCCGACGCCGCGGCCTGCTCGGCATGCCGACCGGCGCGCAGCACCGCCGCACACGCCACCTCGACGAACAACTGTTCCTTGGACCCGAAGTAGTAGGTGACCTGATTGGGAAAGGCGTCGGCCCGGGCGCAGATTTGCGCCACCGACGCGGTCTCCCCGACCTCGGCGAACACTTCACCGGCCGCACGCAGCAGTGCGCTGCGGGTGGCCTTGCCGGCCTCGCGGCTGGCGCGACGTGCAGTGGTCACGGTGACTCCCTAGTGTTTGTATGGCAAACAATAATCGGGAGGGGTGTGGTTCACAAGAGGTGTGAGATCCGCGTCCAGTTGAGAGAATCCGGATCTATCGTGACCTAGCCTGACCTAGCCTCAATACCGTTCAGTTAAGGGGTCTGGATGTGCAGACGGCTGGTTTCGTTGGTTGTGGCCAGGCGGCGTGGTGTGCCCGTTTGACGTGCCATTTCACGTACTTGCGTTTGACGACGCGCGGGTTGGCGCGGTGACGGCGTGCAGGGTTGAGTCGACGGGTGAGTCGGGTGAGGAAGGTGAGCCAGCTGCGACTGGTGATGTCAGGGTCGTGAGGGGGGGAAAGTCGCCCTGATGGGCGACCGATTGGCGTGTAATACGCAGTGCAGCAACAAAACTCACGCGGTCAGGGTCGACGCCTATGTGGGAGGCGGCATCAACCATCAGTGAGCGTATCGCGTAGTGACAACACAGATATCCCCAAATCTCTTGCAGGACAAGATCTGGGGACTTCGATCGCAGTACCGTGCGTGGACCGCGTTGATGGGTTTTGAGTTCATCGAAGACCGACTCGATCTCCCAGCGCTGGGTATAGGCTGCCGCCAGATCGGTCGCCGACACCTCGTCGGGATCCAGCAGCGTCGTGAACAACCGGTACGAGGTGGGATTGTCGCGGCCGTCATCGATCGTGTAGTCAACCACCCGCACCCGCATCGGGGCCGCACGCCTGGCCGCCGCGGAATGTGTTTGCTGCAGATCCGCCAGCCATGACCCGTCCGCCAGATCAGCCACAAATACAGGTTTGGGTCCCGACGCTGAGGTGCTGACCCGCCACAACAAATCTGCACCGGTAGCGATCGCTCTGCGCCACAACGCATATGAGAAGAATCCACGATCAGCCATCAGTAGCATTCCCGAGGTTAGTCGATCCAGCAGCGGCTCAACAAGCGCCACCTCGGACTGGGTATAGGACCCGATGTTGGCGGCGAAGATCGCGTGCGTGCCACATTCAGCGACGGCCACCACCCGTGCCAGCGGAAACGCAGCCCGCTCAACCTTATTCACCCCGGCCCGACCGAAGAACTCGTCGTTGACCGGCGTGTCGGCCACATCAAGACAGGTTCCGTCCACCGCGACCAGCCGCCGACCCGCCACCCACACACCCGGCGTCGACGACGTCCCCACCGGGACCGCCACCCGCTCGAACAACGCCTTCATCGGCGCCGACCCCAACCGCTCCCGAGCCTGAAAAATCGCCGACTTCCCCGGCACGCGATACGACTCTTGCCACCCCGACGCCCACGACAAACCATCCGTGAGCTGCGACAACACATCCTCATACGAGCCATGCGAATACAACGCCATCCCAATCGAAAAGTACGCCATCACCCGCGCCGGCAACGCACGATGACGCACCTCGGTCCGACCCGCCGACGCGATTACCTCGTCGACAAGATCAGGCGGAAACACCCTGGTCACCACACCCACCGACACCACATCCGACAACCGACGATCCGACTCCGACTTCACCCACCCAGCACGAGGCATACACCTAAACTACACCCATGTAACCTTAACTGAACGGTATTGGACCTAGCCTGGGCCTTTCACGCCGGTTGCGTGGCGTGAATAAAGAATGGTGCTCTGACCTGGGATAATTCGACTTGCGAAGGTCCGAATTTCCGTTGATCGAGGAGCACCATTCAGGTGAGTAAGTCTACGTCGCCCTACCCTGTGTTGTCTGCTGATGGGTCCGGATCGGGGATCGTGTCGCACGCGGGGGCGACGGTGTTGCTGCGGACCGCGGAGAAAACAGGACTGTCCAGCGGGTTATCGGCGGCGCTGGCGCCGTGGCGTAAACCGTTGGCGACGCATGATCCGGGCAAGATCATCGCCGACCTCGCCGTGGCGGTCGCCCTGGGTGGTGACTGCCTGGCCGACATCAACCAGGTCCGTGCCTGCCCGGGTGTGTTCGGTCATGTGGCCTCGGATCCGACCGTGTCGCGGCTGATCTCCACCCTGGCCGGCGATGCCACCACCGCCCTGGCCGCGATCAAGATCAATGCGGCCCGCGCAACTGCGCGTGCGGCGGCGTGGGCTGCCGCCGGGCAGGCGGCCCCCGACCACGGTCGTGATGCCCGCACACCGCTGGTCATCGATCTCGATGCCACCCTGGTGACCGCGCATTCGGAGAAGGAACACGCCGCCCCGACCTGGAAGAAGGGGTTCGGGTTCCACCCGATGTGCGCGTTCGTCGACCACCAGGCCGGCGGTACCGGTGAACCCCTGGCCATCGAGTTACGCACTGGCAGTGCCGGTGCGAACACCGCCGCCGACCACATCACCGCCGTCGAACAAATCCCCGACGCCGGCGGGTATCGAGTCGGCAAGAGCGTGTTGATCCGCACCGATTCCGCTGGTGGCACACACGACTTCGTCGACTACCTCACCCGACGACGCCTGTCCTACTCGGTCGGATTCGGGCTGACCACGACCATCGCCGCACTGAACGACACCCTGCTACCGCAGGCGTGGACACCAGCCTATGACGCCGACGGCGTCGAACGCGACGGGGCGTGGGTGGCCGAATTGACCGGCGTCCTCGACTTGTCCGGCTGGCCCGAGGGTATGCGGGTGATCGTTCGGAAAGAGCGGCCGCATCCGGGAGCGCAATTGCGGTTCACCGATTCCGACGGCTTGCGGTTGACCGCGTTCGCCACCAACACCGTCCGCGGTCAGCTCGCCGACCTCGAACTCCGGCACCGTCGGCGTGCCCGCTGCGAAGACCGGATTGGCAACCACAGGGTTTGCTGGAGGTTCCTGCGCGATATTGAGACAGATGTTGTCCCAGTGCCTCACGGGGCGTAGTGTCAGGCGAGACATACCGGCCGAGTATGTCTCACCTGGAGGGGTTTGCATGCACCACCGACTGTCAGTCCGCTGCGTCATTGCCACGCCCGCGAGGTTCGCGGCGCGACACCCATGGTGGGTAGTGGGGGTGTGGGTAGTGGTGGTGGGTGCGCTCAATCTGGTTGTGCCTCAGCTGGAGACGACAGCAGCCACCCGCTCCGCGGCGATCGTCCCGAATGATCTGCCGTCGACGAAAGCGCTAGTGCAGATGTCGCACGACTTCGGTGCGGACCCGTCGACCGCTGTCGGGTCGGTCGTGCTGGCCTCCGATCGTGAGTTCGGCGAGGCGGAGGCCAAGTACTACGCCTCTGTGGTGCAGCGGCTGGTGAGAGACAAGGAGCACGTATCGTATGTGCTGGACATGTACGGCAATCCAGCTACCGCCGATTTCGCGATCAGTCCGGACCGCCGCGCGGTGACGTTGTTCTTCGCCGAGCGCGGTGACATCGGGACTTCGGCGGCGCACCGGTCGACCGAGGCCATTCGCGCGCTGACTGAGGAGATTCCTCGGCCGCCAGGCTTGACCGCGGATGTCACTGGTCCCGCACCGACCGTCGTGGACGAGTTCACGTCGATGGACACCTCGATGGTCGTCATTACTGCGGTGTCGGTGCTGCTGATCAGCATATTACTGGTCGCGTCGTATCGGTCGGTATTCGCTGCGATGGTTCCGCTGTTGACGATCGGGGTGTCTCTGGCCGCGTCTCGCGCAGTGGTGTCGCTGTTGGGAGGGCATGGCGCCCTGCCGGTGTCCACTTTGACCGTCACCCTGATGACAGTGCTGGTGTTGGCTGCCGGCACCGACTACGCCATCTTCCAAGTCTCAGCGTTTCATGATCGCCGCCGGGCCGGCGACCCATCGGCACACGCCGTCGTTGGCGCTGGCCGGTCTGTCGGCGAGGTTCTGGTTGCGTCGGCGTTGACGATTGCTGCCTCGGCGACGGCGATGATCTTCGCGAAGAACGGGATGTTCACCACCTCCGGCCCTCCCATCGCAATTGGCCTGCTAGTGACGCTGGCGGTGTCGCTGTCGTTCACTCCGGCGGTGATGGCGATTCTCGGTCGTCGAGGGCGCCTGGAGCCGCGGCTGTCGCGAGACATGGTGTGGCGTAGACGGGGCCGGTGGATTCTGCGGCGCGGGACCGCTCTGACGGCGGCCGTCGTCCTCGTTCTGCTCGCTCTCGCCGTACCGTTGCTCACCTATCAGCCCACTGGTGACGACAATGCTATGCAACTGCATCCCACCGGGTCATCACGCGGCTACGACGCCGTCAAGAAGCACTTCGGTGTTGACGAGATCAACCCCGAATATCTGATCATTCGATCCGATCACGACATGCGCACTAGCAGCGACCTCGCCGCGCTCGACCGCGCCGCCGCCGCGGTCGCGGACCTGCCGACCGTCGAGCGGGTGCGTTTCCTGACCCGACCCACGGGCACACAACTCCCTGCCTCCACTGTCGGCTACCAGGCCGGGGTACTCGGTGATCGGCTCGGCGACGCCGGCACTCAGATCAGCACCGCGCTTCCACAACTCGACCGTCTCGTCGCAGGAACCACCGCACTACGCGACGGCGCGCAACGAGCCCACGAGCAGATGCCACAGCTGGTTGCCGGGGTCGATCAGATCGTGTCGACCGCCGAATCAACCCTTGATCTCTTGCCGGCCGCGAACCAACTTGCCTCCGCCCGCACCCCCGACGGCCGAAGCCTCGACGAGGTTCTCACCGAGCTCCAGCCGGCCGTGACGACCCTCGGGTCAGTGGCCGACCTCCTCGACCGACAACGCGCGCTCATCGATCCGGTCCTGGCCGTCCTCGCGCCACTTGCCAGTGGCGGGCCGTGTGCCGCCGGGCCGACATGCTCGCCCGATCGTGCACTGTTCACCCAGCTAGACACGGCGACTGGCGGTGCGCTGGGCACCGCGGTACGCGCGGCGGGCGCTGTCTCCGGACTCCCGCCGTCGACTGCGGCCACGCTGCAACAGGCACTGCCCCGCCTGCGCGACGGACTTGAGGCGGTCCGGTCGCTGACCGCGTCGTTCGGGGGACGTTCGCCCGAACAGATCCGGGCCGACCTCTATCGCCTGCGTAGCGGTATGTCACAACTGTCGACCGGCGTCACTCAGCTCGCCACTGGTCTAAGCCAGGTTGAGGGCGGAACCCGCGCAACCGCGACGATGACACGACAACTGCGCGACGGCCTCGGTGACGCCACGACCTACCTCCGCCAACTGTCAGCAGCCACCAGTAGCGGCCCTGGCGCAGGGTTCTTCCTCCCACCCGAGGCCCTGAAGGATCCCCAGTTCGTCGCTGGGTCCAAGCTGCTCATGTCCGACGACGGCCACATCGCCCGCATGCTCGTCATTCCTGCTGTCAACCCGTACGGCCACACCGCAGTCGAGAATGTCCACCGCATTGCCGACACCGCTCGCGGTGCCCTGCAGGGCAGCACACTCGCCCACGCCAACGTCAGCTCGACGGGACTGACCTCGATCACCGGCGACATCATCGACCAGTCGCAACGTGACTTCGCCTTGTTCGCCGTTGTTGCCTTGGTCGCGGTCACCCTGATCCTCATCGTCTTGCTGCGCAGCCTTGTGGCGCCCCTCGTCCTCGTGGCCACCGTCGTCCTGTCCTTCGCCGCCGCAGCAGGCCTCGGTGTCTTGGTGTGGCAACACATCATCGGCATCGACCTGCACTGGTCGGTCCTGCCTGTCGCGTTCATGTGTCTTGTTGCTGTCGGAGCCGACTACAGCATGCTGTTCGCTTCCCGCGTCCGAGAGCTCAGCGGGTCCGGAACCACCTCTGGGCTACTGCGCGCCTTCGGGTCGACTGGGCGCGTGATCACCACCGCTGGCGTCGTCTTCGCAGTCACCATGTTCGCCCTCATGAGTGGATCAGTGATCCTCGTTCTCCAGGACGGATTCATCATCGGCGTTGGACTACTCATCGACATCGCCCTCGTTCGAACCATTCTCGTACCCGGACTCCTTCACCTGCTCGGTCCCGCCATGTGGTGGCCCTCACGCCGCTGACACCGCCATGACCGCCGACCACGGGAGGAGCGTACCGATAGCACGCGTATCCACCCAGACCCCCCAACCCAAGGAGCAGTGATGACCTCACACAACCATCAACCGGGCATCCCAATGCTCGTACCCGAACGCCTGGAACGCTTTCAGATTCGGTACGTCAACCCTATCGTCACGCCTCTCACCCGGTTTCTGCCATCATTCGCGCAGCTACACCACCGCGGCCGCTCAAGTGGAAGGCATTACACGACCCCAGTCCAGGTGTTCCGAAGGGGCGACCACGTCTGCATCGCACTCATCCACGGCAAGACGAACTGGACGAAGAACGTGCTCGCTCGCGGCGACGCCCAGATCGACATGTCACGCAGAACGTCGTTCCGCGTTGTTAACCCTCGCCTCATCGAACAGGGGAAGAGCGACCCAGCCTTCACCTGGACGGCACGCTTGGTGAATCGTCATGCAGGTGTTCTCGTCGCCGACATCGCTCCCAGGCGCGAATCATTGGGCACCAGAGAACGCCCTCGATCAGGTCGCCGAGACTCTGCTTGAGCACATGCTTTCGCATTCTGCATCTGCAGTGTCAACAACTCCGGCACTGTCTGCTTACCGCGCCACGACGGCACACACACGCACGAACGTGCCGAACGGGCCAACCGATGCGGGAGCATCACTCCGATATCCCATCATGTCGAGAATCAGACGCACCGGGACCACCATGTGCCCGACCGGTAGCGTTCAGCGCATGAGGGACTCGTCAGGATCTGCGCTGACCGCGGTCATCACTACCCTGACCGACAACAGTGGAGAAGTTCCCCCACCGACCGATCCTCTCGTCATCCGCATCCTCGAAGCCGCCTCCGACGCAGTAGCCAAGATCGGGTGGACACGGCTCACCATGCGTGACGTCGCAGCTCGAGCGGGAGTGGGTCGGGCCACCCTGTACCGCCACTTCGCAGGCAAAGAGCACGTCCGCGACGCCATAGTGGTCCGGGAATTCGGCGAATTCATGCGCGAGATGGGCGAGCGACGCCACCCCGACATGTCCGCAGAAGAGGCCATGCTCGCATCGACCAGCTTTCTTCTGGATTTCGTGCGCACCAACCCGATACTCACACGGCTACGTGAAATCGACAGAGAAACGCTCCTCCGCATCACGAACGATCCAGAAATTATCGCTGCGGGGGCTACACTCTCCGCCGCTCAGTGGCAGACGCAGCTCTACGGCGAACAACCCATCAGCGACGCCGTCGCACTGAAGCTGCGCACAGCCGGCGAAATTACCACACGATTGTCACTGTCACTCATGACTTCGCCGGACACCGCGGCGGACCTCTCCACACCGGAAACAACACGCGAATTCATCCGCAGCTTCATCCTCCCTATACTGCCGACACCTTCGACGGCTACCCCGGCAACACCCTCCAACCACAAAACCAGCCAGTAGTTAGCTGTATCCCGTCGATTCCAGGCAACTGACGGATGTCCAACGTGTTCATCAGCGCGCTGGTCAGAGCCTGTTGTCCGGAAAGGGACTGCCGCACCGATAGAGACAGTTTCGGTGTCATGCCGCTGAGACGGCTGTGTTGATGGTGTTCTCGTATTCGATCGGCGTCAACCGACCGAGGCGGGCTGATCGGCGTCGGCGGTGGTAGGTCCGGATAGTGCCCCGCGGAGTGGTGGACTTTGGATCGGCGTGGACTCACGCGTTGTGATCAACCAGTCATTGGTGAATGCTAGCCTCGGCCTTTCACGGTGATTTCGTGTCGTGAATAAAGAATGGTGCCCTGACCTGCGATGATTGAACTTGCGAAGGTAACAATCAGAGCAGTTCGAGGAGCACCATTCAGGTGAGTAAGTCTACGTCGTGCTACCCGTCGTTGTCTGTAGATGGCTCCGGAACCGGGGTGGTGTCGCACGCCGGGGCGACGGTCCTGCTGCGGGCGGCCGAGAAAACCGGTCTGAGCAGGCACTTGTCGACCGGGTTGGCGTCGTGGCGCAAACCTTTGGCCACTCACGATCCGGGCAAGATTGTGCTTGACCTCGCCGTCGCGGTCGCCCTGGGCGGCGATTGCTTGGCTGATATCAACCAGGTGCGTGCCGACCCGGGCGTGTTCGGGCCGGTGGCCTCGGATCCGACGGTGTCGCGACTGATCTCCACGCTGGCCGCCGACGCACCGGCAGCCTTGTCGGCTATCAACGCCGCCCGCGCCGCAGCCCGCGCGCAGGCGTGGACCGCCGCCGGCACCGCAGCCCCCAACCACGACCGCGATGTGCGGCATCCGTTGATCATCGATCTCGACGCCACCTTGGTGACCGCACACTCCGACAAAGAGCAGGCGACGCCAAACTGGAAGAAAGGCTTCGGGTTTCACCCGCTGTGCGCGTTCGTCGATCACCAAGCCGCCGGCACCGGTGAACCACTCGCAATCATGTTGCGACCCGGCAACGCCGGGTCGAACACCGCTGCTGATCACATCACCGTCGTCGAACAGGCCCTGGCCCAAGTACCCGGCATCGATGGTTATCGGGTCGGCAAAACGGTGCTGATCCGCACCGATTCGGCCGGCAGCACCCACGAATTCCTGGAGTATCTGACCAGGCGGCGGTTGGCCTACACGGTCGGATTCGGACTCACCGAGGCCATCGCCGAGATCATCGACCGACTACTACCTGAGGCGTGGACCCCGGCCTACGACGCCGACGGGGTCGAACGTGACGGGGCGTGGGTCGCGGAACTGACGGGCATGCTGGACCTTTCGGGCTGGCCCGAGGGCATGCGGGTGATCGTCAGAAAGGAGCGCCCGCATCCGGGAGCGCAGTTGCGGTTCACCGACTCCGACGGCATGCGACAGACCGCGTTCGCCATCAACACACCCCGCGGCCAGCTGGCCGAGCTCGAACTGCGCCACCGGCGGCGTGCGCGTTGCGAGGACCGCATCCGCACCGCCAAAGACTGCGGACTGACGAACCTTCCGCTGCACGGGTTCGATCAGAACCGCATCTGGTGTGCCATCATCGCGGTGGCGTGTGAGTTGATCGCCTGGACGCAGATGCTCGCCTTCACGACCACCCCCGCCCGGCGGTGGGAACCCAAACGGCTACGACTCGGTGACTGGCCCGCGGCGGCGGGCAGTGCTGGAGTGGACTTCTCGGTGGCGCGGGCGAGCATGGAGCCGATTTTGGGTACCGAGATGACATCGAGGGCCAACGCGGTGGCGCATGCGGTATCGACCGGGTCTGGCCCGTAGCGGCTGACCAACCCGATCAGCGCGTAGACCGACCGCATCCGCGACCACGGCAGTGGGTCATCGACCAGACGGGCGGCGTAGATGCCGATATTCGGGCCGTGACGGTCACATACCTCGAGTTGAGCGGTGATGTTGCGCATCGCATACGCGCCCCTGTCCTGTGGGTAGTCGGTGGCATCGGTGCTGCGCCCACCCGGCGGCTGGCGAGGATGCTGTTTGACCAACTGCCCACGGTGAGAGAACTTCACACACTGGCTGTCGGCGCGCACATCGAGGACGGTGCCGATCCATGTTTCGGGCAACGAGTACAACGCCTTGCCGACTGAGGCGTGAAAGTCTTTGTGTACCTTCCCCCGTGTGAAGATCGGCACATCGTAGGCGGCTGGTACCGGCAACAGCCGGGGTGCTTCGTCGCTGGCGAACACCACTGCTGGCGCCATCGCGGTGGTGCCGTGAATACGTAGACCGGCTCGCCCGGCACACCACACCTGGGCCGCAGCCTGCGCCTCAGACAGGCTGGTGAAGTTCTCGCCGGCCCAGAAGTTGTTCTGCACGAAATGGATCGTGCGTTCCACCCGTGGCTTGTCGGTCGGCGTGCGTACCCGAGCGGTGTCGGTGACGAATCCGGCATGCTGGGCGTAATCCCCAACCACCCACGACCCAGCTGAGGTTTCAGTTTATTGGCTTGGGTAACAACAGGTTTCATGTTGTCGGGGATCAGCACCGCGAACACGCCACCGAAGAACTCCCACGCCGCCTCACAGCCGGCGATCACCGCGGCCAATGTCTGCGAATGCGTCAGCCACACGAACGTGTGCCGCGAATACACCGCTGTGAGGACCAACGCATGGACTTTGCGGCGCCGGCCGGTCTGCGGGTCGGTGAGCATCCCCAGATAGCCGAAGTCGAGTTGACACTCTACTTCCGGCTCACCATCGGCGACCCGCATCGAGGTGGCCGTGCGGCGATACCCGCATTCCTCGGTGGCGAACCGCACCAACGTACGGTAGGGCACCACACACCCCTGACGGCCCAACAATTCGTGAATCTTGTTCACTGTCAACGGTTTCGATTCTTCCGACCCGGCCACCCAGTCCCGGATCTGTGTGGTGAACGGCACCAACAGCTCCCAGGACTGCCCATGCCCATTCGGGCGGGCCGGACGGACAGCGGCCACGATCTGACCGATCACCTCATCGGTGAGCCCCGCCGCCCCTGACTCGCGCGTCACCCCAGCCGCGTGCGCGGCCGCGAGGTAGCGGCGCACCGTTTTGCGGTCCACCCCCGCATGCGCGGCGATCGTGCGCAGCCCCGGCGACGGTAACCCCACCGCCAGACCCAGCCACAACCGCAGGACTTCTCTGATCTCTTCCACAGCAACCTCCCGATAGCCCATGTGCCCGCTGTCCTTCCATGACGTTCGTCACGGCAGAGTCAACGGACAAAACTAGAGACCACCAGCGCAACGCGCCGGTGGTCCCATAACTGGCAATCCAGGTGGTCCCATCCCCATGGCAAAAATCAGCTCACAGCGGTCCCATCACCGTGGCAAATGACACCGCGTGCGCTCACGAACCGTCCTAGCGGTGTGTAGGCGAAGACGATGACGAAGTGCAGGCCGGTGACCAGCAACGCCAACAGTGGCAGCCCGGCGCCTGCGGCCATACCGATCGCTGCGGTCTCCCACACCGATGCCGCGGTGGTCAGCCCCCGGATGGCGCCACGTCGCGTGATGATCAGTCCAGCTCCGAGGAATCCGATCCCCGAGACGATCTGAGCGGCCACGCGTGAGGGGTCGAGACGACTTGACCGTTCTCCAGGACGTCACCGAATCCGTACTTGCTGACCAGCACGATGAGGGCCGACGCCGTGCCGACGATGGTCTGGGTGCGCAATCCGGCGCTCTTGCCCCGGAATTGGCGCTCCAGCCCGATCACCGACGACAGTACGAATGCCAGCATGAGTTCGCCGAACTGTCGCCACTGTTGGCCGTGGGCTGCGTCGATCGCAACTGACAGGTGGGTCATCCACCGATTATCGCGCGGTGTCCTTGTGGTCGGGGTGTCGATTCGCGCCGACCCCGGGTTGTCGCATCACCGACGGCGTCGGGTGATCTTGCGTCCGCAATAGAGCTTGATCGGATCGGTGCTCAGGGGCATCACGGTGAGGAAGGCGAGCACGTTGATCGCGACCGACATCCACAGGTGATTGGTGAACGACTGGAACACGGCCACGCCTGACATGAGTCCCAGGACATAGAGGACCCACCAGGCCCAGAGTTTGCCGCGGCTCACGAATGCCGTCGACGCCAGCGCGATGATGGAGATGACCAGAGAGATGCCGGTCGCCGCGACGGCGAGACCGGAGCCGGCCACGATGGAGATGGTGAGAGAAGCGATTTCGATCACCGTCACCAGGGCCCAGATCCCGATGATGGTCAGCATTCCGGCCTTGACCTGCTGCCAGGTCACCGATGTCGGATTCGTCGCGAATTGCGGACCGCCCATGATCATGTGTTCTTCTCCCACCCCGGTTGTGTGCGCCGACTGGCACCGACGCTTGTCGCACGACCATAGCCACCATCGTCGAGATGCTGAATCCGTTGTGGGAGAAATCGAACCGACGTCATTCGACGAGCGCACCGCATAGTTCCCGAATACGACAAGCGGGTCTGTGGGGCGTCGTCGCGCCGAAGTGGGCCGGCGGAAGACGTCGGCAGGGATTGCCAAGATAGATATGTCAGGACATACTGGAATCATGACACTTTGTCAGGACAAATTAGGAGAACTCACATGCCGCTGGTGCACATCCACCTGACCGAGGGCCGTCGAACCGACGCGGAGCTTCGACGTTTCGCCGACGTGGTGCAAGAGGTCATGCTCGAGCACTTCGCCGCCCCGGCGCGCGATCGCTATCAGATCATCACTGAACACAAACCCGGACGAATCATCCTCGAGGACACCGGACTCGGCTTCGAGCGCACCGACGACGCGGTGGTCATCCAGATCTTCCAGCAGGGCCGCAGCCTCGACCAGAAACGTGCTGCGTTCGGCGCGCTGGCCGACCGCTTGCATACCGAAACCGGTTTGCGCCGTGCCGATCTGGTGATCTCGGTGGCGGCGAACACTCGCGAGGACTGGTCCTTCGGTGACGGGGTCGCCCAGTTCGTGGACGGGGTATTGGCGTGACCGGCCGGTCTGCGCGGTGACCCCGGGCGCCCGTCCTCATCCGCGCCCGGTGTCCGGTCCGCCCCCGATGCCGATCTCGTTGCCATCGGGATCGCCGAAGATCGTCTTGCGGACGCCGTTGTCATAGGTCTCTTCGGATTCCGGTGTCACGCCGCGCTTTTCGGTAGCCGTGAGGAAGCTGTCGAGGTCGTCGACGAACAGCGTGACCCGCCATGGCCGGCGTCGTCGGGCGCGACAACCGCGTACAGGTGTAGGTGGGCGGCGAGTGTCCACACCCGCTCGGTATCGTTCGGGTCGAAGGTGTCCACTGCGCCGAGTAGCCGGTCGAACCAGTCGATCGACCGTTGCAGATCGGTCACCGGAACTGCCGCGAACAGGTCCATGCGTTATCGCCTCCGTGGTGGTGCCGTCCATCGGCCCCGCTCGGCTCGTCGCTACTTCTCGCTGTAGACCGGGAACACCGCGCTGTCGCCGTAGTCCTTCTCGGTCAGGTCCCGCAGCGTCTCCATGTCGTGGTCGGAGATCGTGAAGTCCACCGCGGCGTTGGCGCGCATGTGATCGGGATTGGCGGTCTTGGGCAGCGACACGGTGCCGAGTTGGAGTGTGTAGCGGATGCACAACTGCGGCACGCGCACCGAGTACTTCTCGGCGATCACTCCCACGGTGCGGTTGGTGAGGATCTCGCCGTGGGCGATGGGGGGATAGGCCTCGACGACGATGTTCTTGGCCTGGCAGTAGGCGATCAGCTCGGTCGGGGTGTTGCCGGCGTGGACGAGGATCTGGTTCACGTGCGGGGTGAAATTGCCGTGTTCCAGGATGTTCTCCAGGTCGGCCTCCAGGAAGTTCGAGACCCCGATCGAGCGGATCCTGCCTGCACTGTGGGCCTCTTCGAGGGCTTGCCACGCCTGGCGGTTTCCGTCGGCGTAGTCACCCCCGCGGAAGTCGTCCCAGGGTTGCGGGCTGTGGATGAGCATCAGGTCGATGTACTCCAGGCCGAGCTTCTCCAGTGATCCGTCGATCGCGGCCACGGCCGCGTCGTGGTCCTTGATCTCGACGGCGAGCTTGGTGGATACGAACAGGTCCTCCCGAGCGACGCCGGCGGTCCGGACTCCCTCACCGACGCCGCGTTCGTTGCCGTACGCCTGCGCGGTGTCGATGTTGCGGTAGCCGATCTCGATTGCGGCACGGACGGCCTCGGCGGCGTTGTCGTCGATGAACCAGGTTCCCAGGCCGAGCTTCGGAATGGTCGCTCCGTTGGACAGGGTGTAGGTCTCGTCGAGGATGGTCATGCTTTTTGCTCCGTTCGTAGAGAGCTCGAATATCTTGTCACTCATGGTCGGCACGTGATCGTGGTGTGCTGTCACTGCGGCGCCACCCGGTACTCCTCGTCGCTCACCGGCTCCAGCCAGTGCACCGCCGCGTGATCGTCGTCGGCCTCGTTGATCGCCAGGTGCACCATCAATCGATCCGGTGCTGCGCCGTGCCAATGCTCTTCGTCGGCTTCGAACAGGACGCGGTCACCGGGCCGGATCACCTCAAGGGGCCCGCCGCGGCGTTGGCACAGTCCGAGGCCCTCGGTGACGAACACCGTCTGGCTCAACGGATGCCGGTGCCAGAAGGTGCGTGCGCCCGGCATGAAGTGAACGAGATTCGCCGAGATCCGCGAGGGTGCGGGTGCTGCGGCAACGGCGTCGATGTAGACGTCGCCGGTGAACCAGTCCGCCGGGCCCTTGGCGGTACTGATCGAGCTTCGGGTGATTTCCATTGGGATCAAGGGCCTTTCGGGTTGTCGGGTGGCTGGTTCGTCAGTTGGGCGAACATGGGGGCGTGAGCCTCGGAGCGGCAGATCCCGCGGGACTCGTTGTCGAGTGCGGACACCCTTCGATGGTGCCCCGCCGCGGTCGCATCGCGCCAGCGTGGAAGGGGGTCCTGTCTGTACCCCCTATCGGCAGCAGCCGAGTCGTACCGTGGTCGGTGTGGAGCATCCACCGATGCTCGACAACAGTGCTCCGGGGCGGGCGAATCGCGCGGTTCGCCTTTCTCGATCCCGCGCCGCGCGAGTTGTATCCGAACTGGACGGCGCTGCCCGGGTGGCGGCCGCGCAACTGCGTCTGGCGGCCGGCAAGTATCCGAATGCTCGGGCACTGTCGGCGTTGGTCGGTGAACTCGCCACGCGCAGCATCGAAATCCGGACAATGTGGGCTGAACACGAAGTGCGCCTGCACTTCGTGGGCACCAAGTACTTCACCCACCCCGCCGTCGGTGAGATCGAACTGTCGTATCGTACGATGGATTTACCCAGCGATCCCGGACACGCGCTGACGATCTACCACGCCGTGCCCGCGTCGGCGTCGGCGGATGCGTTGCGGTTGCTCTCGGCGTGGGCGGTGTCACGCACGCTGGCGAGTTCGGTCGAGCCGGGGAGTGCCGCGCCATCGCAGTAGCGAAATCGAGTTTTCAGACCAGGGTTTCGACGTAGCCGTTGGCGGCGATGCGTTCGGCGGGCCGGGGGCGCATACGCGTGCGCATCGTCGGCCGCGAAGTACACCCACCATTCCTGAATGGCCCCGGTTTGACCGAGACTTCGTACATGTCGGCATCGACAACGATATGGGTATTGCGCCCAGCCTCTTTCGCGGCGAGGAGGGCATCGTCGGCGATCGACATCGCTTCTGCCAGAGACGGTATCGTGTGTGCGGGTTCGGCGGACTGGTCGGCACCGGTATAGACGACTGCGCCGATGCTCACCGTGACCGGTGTTTCCCCCAGGATGCCGGGTGGTGTTTCACGGATCTGTTCGATCGCGGCCAGCGCCTCGTCGCCGGAGGCCCGCATGACGACGGCGAACTCGTCGCCGCCGAGCCTTCCGGTCGCGGCACCGGGTCCGGCGATGTCGGCGATACGGGTGGCCAATCGACTGAGGATCGCATCCCCGACCGAATGGCCGTGGGCGTCGTTGATCTGCTTGAACCGGTCGACGTCGATCATGATCAGTGTGACGGATCGGCCCGACTGGAGAAAGCCGGTGGCCGCGGAGTCGAAGCCGCGGCGGTTCAGAACTCCGGTCAGCGGATCGGTATTCGCCCAATTCAGTTGGGTGCGCAATGCCTGTTTGAAAGCGGCCGAGTACGAGCGGAGCAAGAGAACTATTCCATTGGATGCGACGAATGTGACGAATGCGCTGTACGCGACGGTACCGGCGGGGGCACCCTCGATCCCCGCAATTACCGCAAAGCTCATGATCGCCAGACTACTGAAAGCCATGTGCGCGTACATCACTCCGAGTCGCACGAAATGCGCGACGAATCCCCCGATGACCGCGAACAGGACACAGCCCTGCACTGCCAGCAATGGATTCCGGGCGGCAAAGAGTCCGACGACGATCCCGACGTCGGCGTAGAGAACGAAGACGTTGTTCAACGAGGTCAGGGAGTGTGAGCCCACAGCCCTCGACCACCACGAGGTGTAGATGCGCATCCGCGTCATCACGATGGCCACCGGGACGGTCGAGACCGCGAGTGCGAGAACCACTGTCGTGCGCACGACCGATCCGCGGGTTCCGTCGGGAGTCGTTGCGCCGACGGCTGCAACGATGCCGAAACACAACGTCAACGCCGCAATTCCCCACTGCGCGACCCGATCACGACCGCCTGCCAGAAAGATCGCTGACCTGGCCGATGTCGAGACCTGTCGTTCACGGAGATCGTCATCGAGGCCGTCCCCAACCTTGCCGCGACGTCGCAAGGAGCGCGCCGACAGAGAGGATGACACAGAACTGGCCTCTCTTTATTGACAGCACTCAGATGTTCGCCGATCTTCCCCCGATGCGATCTTTTGTATGTTATCCACGCTCGTGCCGATGTCGCTTGCCCACAGCGACAGCGACTTTCGGACGTTTGACAACTGCGGTTTGTCAGGATGTGAAAATGCTCAAGACGGCTGCGATTTGTCAAGAACGCAAAGTGTCACTTAACTGTGCCGACCGTGTCCATGAGTGCTTGGGGGATGGATGGGACGTCGGCGTGACCGGAGTGAGTCGATCGGAGCGATGTGCCGTTCCGGGGCGGCCTCGGCCACATGATCGGGATCGATGATGGTGTGGGTGTTGCGTCCGGCATTCTTGGCCATGAGCAAGGCTTCATCGGCCAGCGCGGTGGCCTGTTCGAGTAGGTCGCGATACTCGTGAGAGAGCATCGGCCACTCCCGGTAGATCACGGCCCCGATGCTCACCGTCACCGGGGAGCCGCTGAGCACGTCGATCGGGGTCTCCTGGATCGCGTGGAGGAGGGTGCACACCGCTCCCGGCGCTGCCCGCAGTGCGATCGCGAACTCGTCACCACCGAGACGTCCGACGACGGCATCGGGGCCTGCCAACTCCTGCACACGCGCCGCGAGCCGACTGAGGATGGCGTCTCCCACCGAATGCCCGTACGCGTCGTTGATCTGCTTGAACCGGTCGACGTCGAGCATCATCACGGCGACGGGTGGAGTTGCGGCGACGATGCCGTCGGCTGCAACGGTGAACCCACGTCGGTTGAGCGCGCCGGTCAGGGCGTCGGTATTGGCCCAGTCCAGCTGAGTCTGCATGGTGCTCTTGAATGCTGTCGAGTATGCGCTCAACATGAGCACGATGCCGTTCGATGCGACCAGGGACACCAACGCGAAGTAGAGCACCATGCCGATCGGGTGACCGTCGTACACGGCGCGTGCGGCGAGCGCGACGATCACCGCACTGCTGAACACCAAGTGCGCGATGACGACGCGGAACCTGACGAAGTGCGCGACATAGGCACCGACGACCGCGAATGTTGTGGCGCCGTGCAGGGCAAGGAGCGGACTCGCAAAGGTGCACAGCGCGATGGTCAGACCAATGTCTGCGTACGCGACGAACAGGTGGTTGTGGGCGCGTAGAGACCGAGGACGTGACCACCACACACTGCCAAAGCTGATCCTGGACACGGAGAAGGCGACCGGGATCGTGGACCCGGCCGCGATGAGCAAGATCGTCGTCCGCACGACCGATCCCTGTGTTCCGGCAGGGGTCGTGGATGCGATGAAACCGAGAACGCCGAAAAGCACTGTCAGGATCGCGATTCCACGCTGGAGCAGTACCTCTCTGCCGCCGGCGTCCTCGACCGCACGCCCTGCTGTGCTCCAACTGTGCCTCAGTTGTGGGGCGTCCGTCGCCGCGGCGAAAGCTCTCGTTTGGTTGCCCAGCAGTGTGCCAGGTCGGTCGTCGGCCTCTGGGGACAAGTGCGCATCCCTCCATGTGCAGCGCACGAATACAGCTATTGCCTCGGATCCCCCGTGTCCGATAGTGAATTCTATCCGCCGATGCCGAACGCGGCGGTGTCGGGTGGTGTATGCGGCACCTGCCCATGAGCGCAAGCGCCGATCAGCGGTTCAGTCGCCAGATCTGCGTCGACAGGGCGGTCGCAAACGCACACCACAGCGGATACGGCGCCAGTGCCACACCCGCTCGGGTGCTCGCCGACGCGGTGCGACGGGTCAGATCGGCGCTGCTCGCGGTCAGTGCGGCGGCAAGGAGTGCGGCCGGTCCGAGCCGGTGTGCGCCGAAGAACACCACGCTCCATCCCGCGTTGAGCGTCAGGTTCACCCGAGTGCGCCGGCCAGCGCCCGGGCCTCGGCGTCGCGACCGTCGCTGCACAGGCGGTCGTAGGCCGCGGCGGCGGTGACCGCGGTGTCGGCGTAGAGGGCCGTCCACGCGATCGGGAAGGCGGCACGCGGCGGGGTGAAGCTTGGTTTGCGCAGCGTCGGGTACCAGGTGGTCACCGACTTGCTGGTGGTGAACGAGCCGATGGCGGCTGCGGCGGCGGTCGCGGCCGAGGTGGTCAGGACGGTGAGGGGGCGCATGTTCGCCACGCTACGCCGCATGATCGAAGGGCTCCTGTAACAACCAGCGGCTCACGGGGGATCACCGTGAGCCGCTGCAGTAGTGGACGATGGGGGTCGATCAGGTGGCCGGCACCCGGTCGCGGTGGGCGCCGTCGGCCCGCGCCCGGCTGTCATCGGTGTCGATCAGCTCCGCGTCGATGACGTTGTCCGGCAACGATTTCTGCTCGTCGTCGGCCATGACGTCGACGTTCTCGAGGTGCTCGTCGAGCGCGCTGTGCGTCTTGAGCGCGACCTCCTTGATGAACAGCACCGCGATCAGGCTGATCGCCGCCATCACGCCGGCCACCAGGAAGATCCGGGCGGTGCCGTCGCCGTAGGAGCCGCGGACCAGGTCGGCGAGCGGCGCGGGCAGATCGTTGAGATTGGCCAGTCCCGCCGAGCCCGTCGTCGAGGTGTCGACGCCAAGTGCGCTGAGCCCCTTGGTAATCAGATCCGCGACGTGATTGGACAACACCGCTCCCAGCACCGACACGCCGGCCGCGCCACCGAGTGAACGGAAGAACGTGATCGTCGAGGTCGCCGACCCGAGGTTGGCCGGGGACACGTTGTTCTGCACTGCCAGCACGAGATTCTGCATGCTCATGCCCATGCCGACACCCAGGACGAACAGGTATCCGTCGAGCAGCACCATGTTGGTGTGCGCGCCGATCGTCGACAGCAGGGCGAATCCTGCTGTCATCAGCGCCGCGCCGGCGACGATGAAGCCCTTCCACCGGCCGAAGCGGGTGATCAGCTGTCCGGAGACCGTCGCCGAGAGCATCGAACCGATGATCATCGGCAGCATCAGCAGGCCTGCGGAGGTCGGGGAGTAGCCGCGGGCGATCTGGAAGTACTGGCCGAGGAAGACCGCACTACCGAACAGTGCGACGCCCACCGCGACGCTGGCGACGGTGGCCAGGGCGATCGTCCGGTCCCGGAACAAACGCAGCGGGATGATCGGGTCCTTGGCCCGCGACTCGACGAACAACGCCGCCGCGATCAATGCCAGGCCGAGTACGACCAGGCCGATCGACCACACCGAGATCCAGTCGAAGTTCTTGCCCGCCAACGTCACCCAAATGAGCAGGGTGCTGACACCGGAGGCGATCAACACCGCGCCGGTGTAATCGATGCGGACTTCCTTGCGGATGACCGGGAGGTTCAGGGTGCGCTGGATGACGAGCAGGGCGATCACCGCCAGCGGGACGCAGACGTAGAACGTCCAGCGCCAGCCGAGCCAGCTGGTGTCGACGATGACGCCGCCGATCAGCGGGCCGGCGACGGTGGCCAGGGACATGACCGCGGCGATCGGACCCTGGTAGCGGCCGCGTTCGCGCGGGCTGAACATCGAGGCGATGACGATCACGACGAGCGCTTGCAGGCCGCCCAGTCCCAGGCCCTGGATGACGCGGAAGCCGATCAGCATGCCCACCGATTGGGACAATCCGGCCAGAATCGAGCCGAGTGTGAACACCGTCAGAGCGATCTGCACCAGCAGTTTCTTACTGATGAGGTCGGAGAGCTTGCCCCATAACGGGGTGGTGGCCGTCGAGGCCAGCAGGGTGGCGGTGACAACCCAGGTGTATTGGTCCTGGGTGCCGTGCAGGTCGGTGATGATCACCGGCAATGCGTTGGACACAATGGTCGAGGACAAGAATGCGACGAACATGCCGAGCAGCAGTCCGACGAGTGCCTCGATGCGCTGCCGGTGAGTCATCGGCGCGCCCGTCGACGAAGCGGGTGCGCGCTTCGAAACGGTCGTACTCATGCGAAAACCTCCCGAAGAATCAGGTCGAATCCGTCCGCGGAACGCGGGGAACAAGTCGGGTGTCACGGCGAGGGGACCAGTGGTCCGCCCGGCCGAGATATGCGCGGAGCCGACGCGCAGCAATTAGTTGACTAGCGCAACTATAAGCGTAATAGATGCAACATGCAACTATCGGGAGGTATTCCTGTCCGATTCGGATGTGATCGGTACCTCAGCGGTAGCCTCTACCCGCTCGACGCCTCAGGTGTCGTCGGTGTCGTCGCTCAGTCGGTGGAGCAGGTCGGTGAGTGTCCTGATGTCCTCGGGATCCCACTCGGCCAGGCGCTTACGCCACTCGACCACCGACGAGGCGACAACCTCGTCGTATCGACTGCGTCCGGCGTCGGTGAGGCGGACGACCCGCGCCCGCGCGTCATGTGGGTCGGGGGAGCGCTCGACCAACCCGAGGCGCACCACCGCGTCGACCTGTCGCGTGACCGTGGACTTGTCCAGGCCGAGCTCATGCACGAGTCGCGACATCGGCAGTGACTCGTGGCCGGCGAGGATGGTGATCACCGGATAGGCCGACGGGTCGAGTCGCGGATCGATCGCATGGGCGCGGGAGCGCGTCCGGTTGCGGCCGCGCCGCCAGGTGTCGGCGAGCTCGGCTTCCAGTGCGGTGATCGGGTCCGCGCTCATGATCGGCGACATTCCCCTCGGTCGGGAGTGCTCGGGCCCAGCGCCCGGACCAGGTCAGGGTAGTACGTGGCGGCGACGGGCGTGAGCATCGCGAACTCGATCCGGCCGTCTAGCATTGACGCCGATCACGAACACTTGTAGACCGAACACACTTGTCCACGATGGGAGCGGCGATGGGCCAGGCCACACCGGTGCACGCCCGTTCGGCCGTGGCCGTTCCCGTCGACGACTGGCGGCACTATCCGCCGCTGGCTCTGCCGAAGATCCTCGACGTCGCCCTCACGCAGATCGTCGAGCACGGCTATGACGCCACCAGTGTGCGCACCATCGCCGCCGAGGTCGGCGTGACGGTTCCGGCGCTGTACTACCACTACGAGAACAAGCAGGCGATCCTCGTCGCGCTGTTCGACCACGCGATGAGCACAGTCAGCGCCCACATCGACGCCGCGCTCGCCGAGGCCGGCGACGATCCGGTGCGCCGGCTCTCGGCGCTGGTCGAGGCGACCGCGTTGTATATGGCCAACCACCGGGACCTGGCCTTCTTGGACTCCGAGCGCCGCTCACTGACTGCCGAGAACGGCCGCTGGTATCGCGAGCATCGCGATACCATCGACGGGCAGCTGCGTGACGCCATCGAAGACGGTTGCCGCGCTGGGGTTTTCGCGACATCGGTTCCCGACTCCGCGCGACGGGCGATCTTGTCCATGTGTCAGGGCATCGCGAGCTGGTATCACCCCGACGGGCCCAAGACGCCTGCGGAGACGGCGGCGGAGTACGTGCGGATCGCACTCGCCGCAGTGGAGTTCGGCGCGGTGGACGGCTGAGATCCAGGGTTTGGTCAGCTGGCTGAGACCTCTTCGATCACTTCGGTCGTCCGGTGTACCGGGCATCCGGGGGCGAAGGTGCCGAGCTTGTCGACCTCGAAGCCGTTGGGGTAGCTGCGGATTCGTGGCATGTCCCGGACCAGGCGGGGTTTGCGCCGAGAGGGCAGCAGTGCGACGACCCGGGCGCGTGCCCGGAGTCCGGCGACGGAGAGCTTGCGCGCCAAAGCATTCGGCTTGCGATAGTGGAACGCCTGCAACAGGGGGGCGTCCATCACCGAGCGGCTGAAGATGTCGATCAGGGGCGCCGCCGGTTTCGGGTAGAAAGTCGTCATCAGGTGCATGGTCGAGTCCGCGACGCGCCGTGCCCCGGCGTCGAAGGCGAAGTGTGATGCCTCGTACTCGTCGAGCAGGCGTGTGAAGTCCTCGTACGTCTCCGGGATGTCGGTGATCCCCATGTGCTTTCCGAGTGAGCGGTAGTAGAGCACCGACGCGCGCACTTCCTCGTAGGTCATCCGGCGCCACCCGTAATCGTCGATCCACCGTTTGGGCACGACGACGAATGTGGCCAGGACGTAACGCATGTCGTCGTTGGTGATGTCGTACATCTTGTGCATCTGGTTGATGCGGCGAATGGCCGCTTTACCCTGTTGACTCGAAATCCCTTCCAGTAGAGGAACTTCCAGAAGCAGGCCGGTGTCGTCGTAGCGCTTCTGTACGCGTCCGGTGAACTCGCCGGTCTCGTCGAGCAGTCGTCCGATGCTCGGCACTGCGTAGGTGCGGAAGAGTGCGAAGCTCAGTGCCTGGTTCATGTCCCAGGGAAACTCGTAGGTGACGAGATTGCGGTAGATCTCGCCGAAGTCGGTGTCGGGGTCGAGGCCGTGGTTGCGGTCGATCCTGAGCATGGCTGCCTCCTTGCGTCGTGGCACCGACTATAAGATGACTTACACTTTTGTGCAAGGGGTCACACTTGGCAAGGGGTGTGGCTCAGCCAGGGAGATCCGAAAGGACGGGCATACGTCAGTGGTCGGGGGGCGGGGTCCTGGCCCCGTCGCCGAGTTCGCCGAGCGGGCCGATCGCGCTCTGGAGGAACATCCGGAACCCGAGGTCGAGGGCCTCGTAGGAGCGCAGCGTCCCGCTTTCGTATCCGACGAGCAGATACATCGAGATGGTGGCGTACTCCTCGGCGGCGAACTCGTCGCCGAGGGCCTCACGGTAGGTCTCGGCGATGAAGTCGCGGCGTTCGAGGTCGACTTCCTCCTGATGCTTGCGGACCTCCGGATCCTGGGCGGCCCAGACGCGGATGGCCCGCTCGGAATCGTGGGGCAGGGTCAGGCCGACGTCCATCAGTGCCGCGAGGCGTTCGACCGGGTCGGTGACCTTGCGCGCTTCGGCGATCGGCCGCTGGCTCTTCTCCTCGCGCCAGTAGGCGATCAGCGCCGAGGTGAACTCGGCCCAGTTGTCGAAAGCGTGATAGAAGCTGCCGGTGGTGGCGTCGGCGCGGCCGCAGACCCCCGCGAGTTTGAGCGCACCGAATCCGTCCTCGGCGAGGACGGTGAGACCTGCCTCGAGGAACCGCACGCGCGCGTATCGCGACGGCGTCGATCTCCTCTCGCGGGCCATAGGGTCCGATCCTAGTAGCGCCGACCATGAACGCCGTCCGAACGTGCGGACGCGGGTGGCAGACCGTCGGCGTCGGCCAACTCGCGGGGCGTCCGGACCTGCGACCTTGTTGATCTGCATCACACCGCCGTGTTACAAACTTAGCGAACGATCAGTCGGTGGTTCGGGTTCTTGCGTGGGCGCACACGCCTCGCCGCGACCCGGGCGCCGTGAATCCTCCGGAGGTTCTCCCCATGCCCGAAGCTGTCATCGTCGACGTCGTCCGCCTTGCCTCCGGCAAGGGCAAGCCCGGCGGCGCGCTCTCGCAGACCAAACCCGTCGAACTGCTCGCGCACGTGCTGCGCGCCCTTGTCGAGCGCAACGACCTCGACCCGGCGCTCGTCGACGACGTCATCGGTGGCTGCGTCGGCCAGGCCGGGGAACAGGCGCTCAACATCTCGCGCACCGCGCTGTTGTCGGCCGGATTCCCCGAGTCGGTGCCGGCGACCACTGTCGATCGGCAGTGCGGGTCGAGTCAGCAGGCCGCACACTTCGCCGCACAGGGCGTCATCGCGGGCGCGTACGACATCGTGATCGCCGCGGGTGTCGAGTCCATGAGCCGGGTACCGATGGGCTTCACGACCGTCGGGCAGAGCCCGTACGGGCCGAGCATCGCCGCTCGTTACCCCGAAGGGCTTGTCGGCCAGGGCATCTCGGCGGAGCTGGTCGCGGCGAAGTGGAAGTTCGACAGGGATGCGGTGGATGCCTTCGCCGCCGAGTCGCATCGTCGTGCCGCTCAGGCTGCCGCAGATGGCTTCTTCGCCAAGGAGATCCTGCCGATCGAGGTCGCCGACACCGACGGCAACCGGGTCACCCACGCCGTCGACGAGACGGTGCGCGCGCAGACCACCCAGGAAGGTCTGTCCGGACTGAAGTCGTCGTTCTACAGCCCCGAATACGCCGAGCGCTTCCCCGAAATCAACTGGCACATCACCCCCGGCAACTCCTCGCCGCTGACCGACGGTGCCTCCGGGGCGCTGATCATGAGCGACACCATGGCCGCCAAGCTCGGCCTGACTCCGCGTGCCCGATTCCACGCGTTCTCACTGGCCGGCGACGATCCGATCTTCATGCTGACCGCGCCGATCCCGGCAACCCACAAGGTGCTCAAGCGCTCGGGGTTGTCGATCGGCGACATCGACGCCTACGAGGTCAACGAGGCTTTCGCGCCGGTGCCGATGGCGTGGGCGCACGAGTTCGGTGCCGACCCCGCCAAGCTCAACCCGCGCGGCGGGGCAATCGCCCTCGGCCATGCACTCGGGTCCTCGGGAACCCGACTGCTCTCGACGCTCGTCAATCACCTCGAGGCCACCGGCGGACGCTATGGTCTGCAGACCATGTGTGAAGGCGCCGGAATGGCCAACGCCACCATCATCGAACGGATCTGAATCCATGAAACGTACCGTCTTCGAGGCTGAACACGAGCAGCTGCGCGCATCCGCCCGCGAATTCCTCGCCCGCGAATGCGCACCCAACGTCGAGAAGTGGGAGGCCGCAGGCCAGGTCGATCGCGAGGCCTACAAGAAGGCCGGCGACGCCGGACTTCTCGGCTTCAACATCCCCGAGGAGTACGGCGGCGGCGGGGTCACCGACGACTTTCGCTTCAACGCCGTCATCGTCGAGGAATTCGCCCGCTTCGGCAGCGCCGCACCCGGTCTGAGTTTGCAGAACGACGTTCTCGTCCCCTACTTCCTGCACCTGGCCAACGAGGAACAGTGCGCTCGGTGGATGCCCGGGATGGCCACGGGCGAAACGATTCTCGCGGTCGCGATGACCGAGCCCGGCGCCGGTAGCGACCTCGCCGGGATCAAGACCTCGGCCCGCCTCGACGGCGACCACTACATCCTCAACGGCTCCAAGACCTTCATCTCGGCCGGCATCAACTCCGATCTGGTGGTGGTCGTGTGCCGCACCAACCCCGACCCGGGCGCCGGGCACAAGGCATTCTCGCTGCTCGTCGTCGAACGCGACATGGAGGGCTTCGAGCGGGGTCGCAAGCTCGACAAGATGGGCCTCAAGGCGGCCGACACCGCCGAACTGCACTTCACCGACGTCCGGGTGCCCCGGGAAAACCTCCTCGGCGAGGAGAACAAGGGCTTCTACCACCTCATGCAGAACCTGCCGTCGGAGCGGCTGTCGATCGGTATCGGAGCCATCGCCGGCGCTCGCGCCGTCTTCGAGGAGACCCTGCAATACGCCAAGGACCGCAAGGCTTTCGGGCAACCCATCGGTGCGTTCCAGGCGAATCGGTTCTACCTCGCCGAGATGTCGACCGAACTCGACATCGCCGAGCAGTACATCGACCGCTGCCTGCGCGCCGTCCTCGACGGTGACCTGACCGCCGTCGACGCCGCCAAGAACAAGTGGTGGTGCACCGAACTGGCCAAGAAGGTCATCGACCGCTGCGTGCAGCTGCACGGCGGGTACGGATACATGAACGAGTACAAGGTGTCTCGCGCCTACACCGACTCGCGCATCCAGACGATCTTCGGTGGCACCACCGAGATCATGAAGGACCTCATCGGGCGGGATATGGGCCTGTAGGGGCCTCGCCGTCGACGGTGCTTTCCGCCCGATGGTCGAGGTGCCCGGCGCCCCAGGCGCCGGGCCTCGAGACCTCGTGCGGCGGTGCTGGTTTCGGACCAGCGTCGGCTGTCGGTGGTCTCGAGGTTCCTCGCCCCAGGGGGCTCGTCACACCTCGACCATCGGGTGAGAAGCGGCCTCGACCAACGTCGACCATCGGGCGAAGCACCTCGACCATCGGGCGAAAATTCGTCCGGCTCGACCTTTGACCTAGCCCACCACGATCCCCGCGACGAGGTTGATGGTCGTCGCCAGGATGACTGCTCCGAAGACGTAGGACAGCAGGCAGTGTCGTAGGGCCACTGACCGGATCTCGCGGTCGGAGACCGAGGTATCCGACACCTGATAGGTCATACCGAGGTTGTAGCTGAAGTAGAAGAAGTCGCGAAAGGCCGGCGGGTCGTCGGAGTTGAAGTCGATCCCGCCGGCTTTTCCCTTGGCGTAGTAGAGAAATGCGTACCGGGTCGCGTACATCAGGTGCAGACTCGCCCAGGACAGGAACACCCCCAGTAGGGCGATCGCCGCGGGTATCCAGTGGGCGTGCGAGCCGCCGTCGATGAGTAGTCCGATGATCCCGCCCAGCGCCGAGAGTGCCGCGACCACCACGATCACCTCGTCGACGATGGGACGGAAATCCTCCCGTCCCACGTGCGCTCGGGTGTCGGCGGCGTCCATGGGCCACAACGCCACCCAGCCGAGAAGGACGAAAACCCCGGCGGTCGTCGCGATTCCGGCGAGGACGCCATGCCCGGCATCCCGGGCGAGCAGGCCGACCCCGACCCCGAGGGCGGCGCCGCACAGCACCGATACGAGGACCCGGGGCGCAGCTGTGTTCGGAACGATGCGCATCACCCCACCATCAGTAGCACCACTGCGTCTACGCTGTGTGCCCAAGCGCCGGACATCGCGCGTCCGCCACGCCGCGACAGGAGAAGTGATGGCCCGGTCGACATCGGGGGAGTCGGTACTCGAGCGCGCCGTCCGCATCCTCGAGGTCTTCGACGCCGACCACATCACCGTCACCGTCACCGAGATCGCCGAACGCGCCGGGCTTCCGTTGTCGACGGCATCGCGCCTCGTCGACGACCTCGTCGGTCTCGGCTTGCTCCGGCGCGACGAGGATCGTCGGGTCCGGATCGGGGTACGGCTGTGGGAGTTGGCGTCTCGGGCATCCCCGACGCTCGGGCTCCGGGAGGCGGCGATGCCGTTCCTGGAGGACGTACACGCCATCGTCGGACACCACGTGCAACTCGGTGTGCTCGACGGCGCCGAGGTCTTGTTCGTCGAGCGCCTGTCGAGTCCCGGCGCGGTCATCAACGTGACACGCGTGGCCGGGCGGCTCTCGCTGCACGCGTCCTCGGCGGGCCTGGTGCTCCTTGCCCACGCGCCCGCCGGATTCCAGGAACGCGTGCTGAGCCGGACGCTACCGCGGTACACGGCGCAGACCATCGTCGATCCACGTCACCTGCGGGCGTTCCTGGCCGAGGTTCGACGCTCCGGCGTCGCGGTGTGCCCCGGTTTCATCCACGAGGATGCGACGGGGATCGCGGTGCCGATCCGCGATTCCAAAGACCTCGTGGTCGCGGCCATCTCGGTGGTGGTTCCCCGCGACGACCGGCCGACCAGCCACGTCGCGGTACTCCAGGCGGCGGCTCGAGGGATCGGTCGCGAACTGCGTCGCCCGATCGATCGGCGCTGACAGTGGTGGTAGCACTCCCATTCAATGGGAATCGTCTTGTGGGCGGTGTCGGCGATATCCAACCCTTGTGACCATGACCACATCACCGCACGCGTCGTCCACGCCGGTCCGTCTGGTGGCCGCAGCCGCCGCCGACGGCCTGGTGATGACCGTCGTCGCCGGCACGCCCGTCGCCGACGGCGTCGTCGAACTGACCCTGGCCGAATCGCACGGACACCGGCTGCCCGACTGGTCACCCGGTTCACACATCGACGTCGTCCTACCCGGCGACATCATCCGGCAGTACTCGCTGTGCGGAGATCGTTGGGACCCATTCCACTACCGGATCGCGGTTCTGCGAGAACCCTTGTCACGTGGCGGTTCTCGATACATTCATGACCAGCTGGCGGTAGGAGACGCGCTGCCGATCGGCGGGCCGCGCAACAACTTCGCGCTGGTGCCCGCCGAGCGGTATCTGTTCGTCGCGGGTGGGATCGGCATCACCCCGATCCTGCCGATGTGCCGACAGGCAGATCTGCTGGGCATCGACTGGACGCTGATCTATGTCGGACGGTCGCGACACACCATGGCTTACCTGGACGAACTCGCCGACGATCCGCGGGTGCGGGTCCATGCCACCGACGAGGGGCCACGTCCCGACCTCGCCGCCGAACTGGACGCCGTCGGCGCCGGAACCGCGGTCTACTGCTGCGGGCCCGCCGAACTCACCTCGGCCGTCGTCGATGCCGGTGCGACCCTGCCGGTTGGCACGGTACGCGTCGAACACTTTGTCCCCAAAGAACTCTCGGCGCCCGTGCGGAGTAGGTCGTTCGAGGTGGAGTTGCGTCGGTCCGGGCAAACCGTCACCGTGCCCCCGGACCGGTCGGTCCTCGAGGCCGTCTCCGACGCCGGGGTTGCGGTCCTGTCGTCGTGTCGCCAGGGCACGTGCGGCACCTGCGACACCGGCGTGCTCGACGGCCGTCCCGATCACCGCGATTCATTGTTGACCGATTCCGAACGAGAACAGAACGACTGCATGTTCATCTGCGTATCCCGTTCCTGCACCGACACACTCGTCCTCGACCTCTGAAGAGAAGACCATGACCACCGCCACCGACACCACCCGGACACACGCCCCACTCAGCGACGCCGACCCCTTCGGCCACGACATCCTCGAGTCGCCCGACGCCTTCCACGCCATGCTGCGCGACTCCGGTCCTGTGGTGTATCTGAACCGTTACGACCTGTATGCCATGGGGCGCTACGCCGAAGTGCATGCGGCGCTGACCGATTGGCAGGACTTCGAATCCGGCGCCGGCGTCGGACTGAGCAACTTCCGGCTCGAGAAGCCCTGGCGACCACCGAGCCTGTTGCTCGAAACCGATCCGCCGCACCACGATGCGCCCCGCGCCGTCCTCTCGGAGATCCTGAGTGTGCGGGCCCTGCGACGTTTACGCGATCTCTGGTGCGCCGATGCCGACGAGTTGGTGGCCGCACTCCCGGCGAACACGCCGATCGACGCAGTCCCGGAGATCGCCGAGGCGTTCCCGCTGCGCGTGTTCCCCGACGCGGTCGGGATCGGGGCGGACGGCCGGGAGAACCTGTTGCCCTACGGCGATCACTTGTTCAACTCCTTCGGCCCGCACAACGACCTCGTCGTCGCCGGTGAGCCCCGGATTGCCGCGGTGTCCGGCTGGGTCAACGAGCAATGCGGGCGAGACCGGTTGACGCCGGTCGGCCGCGATGGCCACGGCACCTTTGGTGCGCAGATCTGGGCTGCGGCCGATCGCGGTGACATCACCACCGATCAGGCGCCGACGATCGTGCGGTCGCTCCTCTCGGCCGGCGTCGACACCACCGTGCACGGGTTGGCCGCGGTCTTGCACGCCTTCGCGACCAACCCGGACCAGTGGGACCTGTTGCGCGCCAATCCTTCTCTCGCCCGTATCGCATTCGACGAGGCCGTGCGTGTCGAGGCCCCGGTGCAGACCTTCTTCCGTACCGCCACCCGCGACATCCTGGTCGGCGACGTTCTGATCCCCGAGGGCAAGAAGATCCTGATGTTCCTCGGATCGGCCAATCGCGATCCGCGCCACTGGGACAACCCCGACGCCTTCGACATCACCCGCAACCCGTCCGGTCACGTCGGATTCGGGATGGGCATTCACCAGTGCGTCGGGCAGCACGTCGCGCGCCTGGAAGCCGAGGCCGTCCTGACCGCCCTTGCGCGCCGTTTCCGACGCATCGAACTCACCGCCACGCCGCGTCGACACCACAACAACACGCTGCGCGCGTGGGGATCGTTGCCGATCACCTTCGTGGAATAGCGGACTCGCCGACCCCACCCACCTGACCATCCCGCCCGGACCACCGGGCACCCTGGAGGCCATGTCCACCTGGGAGCTCATTGCCGTCCTCGTCGCGGGAGTGGGAGCGGGCGCCATCAACGCGCTGGTCGGCAGCGGCACGCTGATCACCTTCCCCACCCTTGTGTCGTTCGGGGTGCCGCCGGTGACGGCCACGATCTCCAACGCGATCGGTCTGGTCGCCGGCGGTGTGTCGGGAACCTGGGGCTATCGCCGCGAACTGCAGGGACAGTGGCCACGGCTGCGCTGGCAGATGCCCGGCTCCTTCCTCGGCGCACTGCTGGGGTGCTTCCTGCTCCTGCATCTGCCGGAGACGGTGTTCGAGAAGGTCGTGCCGGTCCTGTTGGTCGGGGCGCTGATCCTGGTCGTCGCCGGACCACGCATCCAGCGATGGTCGCTGAGCCGATCCGGGATCCTCGGCCATACCGGAGCCGTGACCGAGGCGTTTCCGCTGAGCCCCACCAGGATCGCCGCGATGACCACGGCAACCTTCCTTGTCGGCATCTACGGCGGGTACTTCACTGCCGCGCAGGGCATCTTGCTGATCGGGGCGCTCGGCGTGATCGCCCCCGACGACCTCCAGCGCCTCAACGCCGCCAAGAACCTGCTCTCGCTGATCGTGAATGTGGTTGCGGCGGTGACCTACACGATCGTGGCCTTCGATCGCATCGACTGGACCGCGGCCGGGTTGATCGCCGTCGGGTCGCTGGTCGGTGGGGTCCTCGGCGCCCGATACGGGCGCCGGCTCCCGCCGACGGCGTTGCGGATCCTCATCGTCGTGGTCGGGCTGATCGGGCTGTGGCGACTGTTGGCCTGAGCCCGTTCTGCAGCAGTCTGTTCCGCAGCAGTCTGTTCCCCTGCGCCGCGATCCGGCGTAGCGTCATCCGAGATTGTGTTCGACGAGACGAAGGTGAGTGACGACGATGTCCGCAGTGATCGTGGTGGCAACGATTTCCCCGCAACCCGGTAAGGAAGAGGAGGTCCGTGCGGCCATCCTGACCGCCATCGACAAGGTGCACCAGGAGCCGGGCTGCGAGCTGTACGCACTGCACCAGTCGGCCACCGGCAACGAGTTCGTGATGATCGAGAAGTGGGAATCCGCCGATGCCCTCAAGGTCCACGGCGGCGCCCCCGCGCTGACCGAACTCGGAGCCGCGATCGGCGGATTGCTGGCCGGCCCGCTCGACGTCAAAACCTTCACCGCAGTGCCCGCGGGTGATGCGGACAAGGGCGCTCTCTGATCAGGTTCCGCTGACCGCCCCGACGGCGCCCGGCTTTTCGCCGACAGCGCTCTGTAGACCGCCGACAGCGCCCGTCAGAGCGCTCTCGACGCCCAGCTGGGCGCTGTCGGCGTTGTGACGGGCGCTGTCGGCGGGTTTCGGACGCTCAGTCGCGGGCTGGGACCCGGTCCTCGGCCGCTTCATCGATCACTGCCTCGGTCTGCACGATCTCGGTTAGCACGATGGCGAATTCCGACGAGCCGGCCTCAGCGTCACGCGCCGCGCGTGCGCGCAACCCCAGCACCGAGTGTCGACGACCGTAGAGGGCGTAGACGACGATCCCGACGAGCATCCACACCACGAAACGAATCCAGGTCTCGACGGACAGATTGATCATCAGCCAGCCGCAGGCCACGATCGCGACGATCGGCACGAACGGGCTGCCGGGCACCCGGAATCCGCGTTTGAGATCGGGGCGGGTCTTGCGCAGGACGAGGACGCCGGCGCACACCAGGACGAAGGCGAACAGGGTGCCGATGTTGACCATCTGCTCCAGGGTCTCGATGGGGAACACCGCGGCGATCACGGCGACGACGACACCCACGATCATGGTGATACGCACGGGGTTCCCGGATTTGTTGGTGGTGCCCCACGAACGCGGGATCAAGCCGTCGCGCGACATCGCGAACAGGACTCGGGTCTGCCCGAGCATCATCACCATGACAACGGTCGTCAGACCGGCGAGCGCACCGACGTTGATGGCGGTCTCGGCCCACGTCACCCCATGTGCCTCGAAAGCCGTTGCCAGGGTCGCACTTCCGTCGCCGACCAGCGGGCTGCCGGTGCGCAGTTGCTGATAGTTCACCATGCCGGTCAGCACGATGGTGACCGCTACATACAGCACGGTGACGATCGCCAGAGAGCCGAGAATGCCACGGGGAATGGACTTCTGCGGGTTCTTGGTCTCCTCGGCGGTGGTCGCCACGACGTCGAATCCGATGAACGCGAAGAACAGCAGGCTCGCCGCCGCCAGCAGGCCGTACCACCCGTAGTTGCTGCCGTCGGATCCGCTCAGCATGGCGAACAACGTCTGGTGCAGACCTGACGCCCCGCTCGTGTTTGGTTCGGCGGCAGGCACATACGGACGGTAGTTGTCGGTGTTGATGAAGAAGGCGCCGACGATGATCACCAGCAGCACGACAGCCACCTTGATGGCGGTGATGATGGTGGACACGCGCGAGGACAGTTTCACGCCGAAGGCGAGGGTCAAGGTGATCGCCGCGATGATCAGCACCGCGCCCCAGTCGGCCTTGAACCCGCCGATCGCGATGGTGGTCGACGTGCCGATGAAGTCGGCGAGGTAGAGCGACCACCCCTTGGCCACCACCGAACTGGCCAAGGCGAATTCGAGGATCAGGTCCCAGCCGATGATCCACGCGATGAACTCGCCGAAGGTGGCGTAGGAGAACGTGTAGGCGCTGCCGGCGACGGGCACCGTGGACGCGAACTCCGCATAGCACAGGGCGGCCAGCCCGCAGGCGACCGCGGCGAGGATGAAGGCCAACGAGACCGATGGTCCAGCCAGGTCGCCCGCGGTGCGGGCGGTGAGCGTGAAGATGCCTGCGCCGATGACCACGGCGACGCCGAAGGCGGTCAGGTCACGTGTCGTGAGATCCTTGCGCAACTTGCTGCGCGGTTCATCGGTCTCGGCGATCGATTGCTCGACGGATTTTGTCCGCCATATCCCGGTTCCGGGCATGGGTGTCTCCTCACAGCGGGTTCGCTAGGCGCAGAGCGCATCTGGCTACCGACCCCCAGGGGTGGGCTGTCGGGGCGGGGCGCGCGGGGTCACCGCGTGCACTGTCGCCCGGTCTCGTCGGACAGTCGGAAGCCGGTAGTGCCGTTCATGCAAGCAGTGTGACGTGGGACACGTCGAGAAGAATCGTCGAATCCGCTCGTGAACGCAAAAGATTCAACGAATCCGGGTGATCAGTTCATGTTCTTTGCGCTCACCGATGCCACGAGCCGAGCACGATCATGGTCTTCGTGCCGGTGGCCTTGCCGCCGCGGCGCAGGTGATTGATCACCTGCTGGAGGTGGCTGTGGTCGCGTGCGCGCACCTTGACGAGCATGTCGGGATCGCCCGCGATCGTGTAGACGGCCTCGACCTCCGGGATGCGCGTCATCTCGGCCATCATCTCGTCGGGCTGCGACGTCCCGACGTAGCGGACCTCGGTGAACGCCTCGACGGGTCGGCCCAGCGCCGCGTGGTCGATGGTGGCGGTGAATCCGGTGATGACATTCTGGGCCCGTAGCCGGTCGACGCGACGTTTGGTCGCGGCCACCGACAGATTCACCCGTGACGACAGATCGGAGAAGGTGGCGCGGCCGTCGTCGGACAGCAGTGCCAGCAGCTGAAGATCCACATCGTCGAGCTCGACCATGCGCAACAATTTATCGCAGCAGCGGCATAGCTGACAAAGATTTGCGTTGTGAGCGGTAGTTCGCGCCAAGTCCTTGTGGGCCCGTTGTCTGGCTCACTACCGTCCTGCGCCATGACCACAGCATCTTCGGCAGACATCCTCGACGACTTCTCCAACCGCGACTTCGAGCAGATCGTGCTCTGCCGCGATCCCGAAGCCGGCCTCGAATCGGTTATCGCCGTGCATGATACGACCCTCGGCCCATCGCTCGGCGGTGTGCGTATGCGCGCCTACCCCACACAAGCCGACGCGATCGCCGACGCGATGAACCTCGCGCAGGCGATGACCTACAAGGCGGCACTGGCCGGATTGCCGCTCGGTGGCGGCAAGAGTGTGATCAACGTCGATCCCCGCGTGGCCAACCGTGACAAAATCCTGGTAGCCCACGCGAAATACATTGCCGCCCTGGGTGGCCGCTACATCCCCGGCGTGGACATGGGCACCTCGGTGCGTGATCTCGAACTGATCGGACGCCACGTCGAGGTGGTGTCCAGTCAGCGCGGCGACCCGTCGTATTTCACCGCTCGCGGAGTGGTCCGCAGCATCGAGGTGGCATTGGAGGCATCCGGCCGGTCGGTCGACGGGGCGCGTGTCGCCATCCAGGGTCTGGGCAATGTCGGTCTGCACGCCGCACGCATGCTGGCCGGTGCCGGGGCCCAAGTGTTCGGCGCCGACATCGATCCGCAGCGTGTACGCGGCGCCGTTTACGAGATCGGCATCACCGCAGTCGATCTCGACGAGATCCTGCTCTCCGACGTCGACGTCGTCGCACCGTGCGCCGGTGGCGGGGTGATCGACGAGCGGGTGATCGCCGGGATGCGCGCCTCGATCCTGGTGGGAGCCGCCAACAACATGCTCGCCCATTCGGCGCTCGCACGGGACCTGCGCGACCGGGGAATCGTCCACGTCCCCGACTTCGTCGCCAACGCGGGCGGGCTGCTCGCCGTCGAGGCCGAGATCCACGATGGGGAGCAAGGACTGGAAGGCCGGGTCGACGCGATCGCCGACACCGCCCGCGACATCCTTTCTCGCGCAGCATCGACCGATACCGACAGTGTGAGCGTCGCCCTCGCGATGGCCATCGAGATCGTCGAGGGCAAGCGGAAGTACCGGCCGTACTTCGCCGCCGCGCGGTAGTCGCCACGTTCCAATGGTTGCCGTGGCCACCTCCATATCGTCGAGGTGTCTGCTTCGGTTGCCGGCGGTGACCACCCTTCCGCTGGTCGAGGTGAGACGAGCCCCCTGGGGCGAGGAACCTCGAGACCCCCTGCGCCGAGCGGTATCCGATGTGCGGTGGAGCAAGAACAACACCGGTGCAGCTGGTCTCGATGCTCGGCACACGCGCCTCGCACCTCGACCATCGGGGGGATCGGAGTTGCCCCGAGTGCGGTTTCGGTAGCCGACGTGCACGTCCAGCCGTGAGTCTGGTTATGTCGATGTCAGAGGTGCAAGCCATGTGACCTCGGAAAGGACTCGCCATGACTCCCACGCACGATGCCGAAGCAGTACAGATCTCCGTCGAGTCGGGTTCGGTGACGATCATCGGCGACCGATGGGGCTCGCCCGCAGACTCGGCACCGATCGTCATGCTCCACGGTGGTGGTCAGACCAGGCATTCATGGGATCGGAGTGCGAAAGCGCTGGCCGAGCAGGGGCGCGAGGTGTACACCTTCGATTCCCGGGGGCATGGTGACAGTTCGTGGGCGCCCGATGGCAACTATGCGCTCGACGGCTTTGTCGACGATCTTGTCGCGATACTCGCCACCCTGCCGGCCAAGCCGGTGCTGATCGGCGCGTCGCTGGGTGGGATCACCAGCCTGTGCGTCGCCGGCGAGCATCCCGACCTCGCCTCGGCACTGGTGATGGTGGATGTGGTCGTCGACGTCGAACCCGAGGGGATCGACCGGATCAAGACGTTCATGACCGACCACATCGACGGCTTTGCGTCGTTGGAGGAGGTCGCCGACGCGATCGCCGCCTACAACCCGACACGTCGACGCCCCAAGAACCTCGACGGCCTGCGCAAGAATGTCCGGCTGCGTGAGGACGGCCGCTGGTACTGGCATTGGGACCCGGCGTTCATCGCCTCCGATGACGACGAGCCACGACGGCACACCGATCCGGCTCGACTCACCGCGGCGGCACGCCAGGTTACGATCCCCACGTTGATAGTGCGCGGCGGAAAGTCGGACGTGGTCAGCGATTCCGGAATCGCATCCATGAAAGCCCTTGTCCCGCAGGCGGAGATCGCCGACGTCAGTGCGGCCGGACACATGGTCGCCGGTGACGACAATCAGGTGTTCGCCGGGGCGATCGAGGAGTTCTTGGCGCGGCACGCGCTGTGAGAAGCACTCTTCGGCGAACAGCTTGCGTCGTCCGAGGTGGTGGCAGGGTCGTCAAGATCGCGTAGAAATCGTCGCGCAGCGCGCCCACATCGCGTCAAGACCTCCCTGCATCGCTGTCGTCGCCATCCGGGCCGGAGTAGACAGACCAGATAGAACTGGTCACACGCCCGGTGGAATGGACACCGGAACCTCGGTGGCGCAACCGATGTGGAGGTGGGGTCGATAAACGCTTCGATGAGGAACGGCCGTCTGTGCCATGGCGGCGGTGCGATTACGCGCTGGTTTCGCGCACGCTGGAACCTGACCCCGCAGGAACGGCACAATCTGCGCATGTCATGCACCCCGGCGGCAGTGGTCACTGCGTCGCTCGGAGGGCACACAGCAGCATGCCGGCGGCAGTGAGACGCTGTCACCCCTCCGGCGTATCCGCCCCCAATCGCGCAGCCGGCCCGGTGAAATAGTGTTCGCCGTCGAACGACGCCGGATGTCCGGCCGCGAGGTAGGTCCCGAGGCCGGCCTGAGTGAGTTCGGCAAACAGCGGGTTGTCGGTGAGTGCTCCCGATCTGATCACCTCGTCGAAGCTGCGGTAGCGCTGCGAGAGCACCGACGACCCGTCGAGGGCGGCGGCCGCCTCGTCGGTGGAGTGTTCGGCGAACCACTTGCCGAACAACGCATTCAGCACGCTGCGATGGGTGTAGCGGTCGGCTTCACGGGAGAAGTCCGCGTCGAGAGCCTGCTCGATCGCGGTGATGACGGAGTCGGTTCCGGTGATACGAACGAGATCGCGGAAATGACGCGGTGTCAGTGCGACGAGCATGAAGCGGTCGCCGTCGGCGGTGACGACGTCAGTACCGTAGGTGCCGTACACGTCGTTGCCGGTCGCCGGGCGTGAGTGTGCGTTGACCTGGGGTTCGGTGAGATAGCCCAGGGTGCTGGCGATCGACAGTGCGGTGTCCTCCAACGGCAGGCGGATCGACGCGCCCTGGCCGGTCTGCTCGCGCCGGCGCACCGCGGAGGTTACGGCCAGCGCCGCATACAGGCCACAGACCACATCCCAGGCGGGTAGCACGTGATTGACGGGGCCGTCGTGGTCGACGGGGCCGGTAATCTGTGGGAATCCCAATCCCGCGTTGACGGTGTAGTCGACGGCGGGGGAGCCGTCTGAACCGCCGAGCAGCTCCAGGAGGATGACGTCGGGGCGGAGCCCGGCAAGGGTGTTGTGGCTCATCCACTCCCGGCCGCCGGAGTTGGTGACGAGAATGCCGCCGCCGGGACCGGATTCGGTGACGAGGCGTTGGACCATCCGCTGACCCTCGGGAGAGCGCAGGTCGGCGGTGACCGATTTCTTGCCCTTGTTGAGACCTGTCCAGTAGATGGAGGTGGTGCCGTCGTCGGTGAGCGGCCAACGATTCACGTCGGCGGCGCCGCCGATCGGATCGACCCGGATGACCTCTGCGCCCAGTTGCGAGAGGGTCAGCCCACATAGTGGGGAGGCGACGAAGCTCGATACCTCGACCACCCGAATCCCGGTCAGGGGCCGGGCGTGTTCGGTCGGCATGTCAGACCGCCTCGAGAGCAGCGCGGCGTAACCGGTTGCTGCTCATGTCACATGAACCGTCCGCCGGTGACCTCCATGACCGTGCCGGTCATGTAGGAGGACAGGTGAGTTGCGAGAAACAGTGCGACCGTGGCGACCTCGCTGACCTCACCGGCCCGCTTCATAGGGATCTCGGCCATCTTCTGATCCCACGCCTTCTGCGGCATCGCCTCGGTCATCGCCGAGCGGATGAGACCCGGCTGGATGGCGTTGACCCGTACCCCGTGGTGCGCAAGCTCTTTCGCCGCAGCCTTGGTCATACCGACGATCCCGGCCTTGGCCGCCGAATAGTTGGTCTGTCCGACCATGCCGACCTTGCCCGACAGGGAGGAGAGGTTGACGATGGCGCCGCTCTTGCGTTCGCGCATGATCGCCGCCGCCTTACGGGTGCCGTTCCAGGTGCCCTTGAGGTGGACGTTGATGACCTGGTCGAATTGCTCTTCGGTCATGTTGCGCATGGTGGCGTCCCGGGTGATGCCCGCGTTGTTGACCATCACGTCGACGGGTCCGAAATGTTGTGCAGCAGCTGCGAGTAGCGCGTCCACGTCGGCGCCGCGGGTCACATCGCACGCCACGCCGACGGCCACACCGTCCCCGCCGAGTTCGGTGGCGGCTTTCTGCGCGGCCTCGGCATTGATGTCACCGATGACGACGTGGGCGCCTTCGTCGACGAACAATTGCGCGATGGCGAAGCCGATACCCTGTGCGGCACCGGTGATCACGGCGGTCTGGTCCTTCAAGAGTGGTCCGGGCATGGGAATCCTGTCGTGTGAGTGTGCTGAGATGGTGTGGCGCGGTGGGCTACTTGCTTGCCGCACGAATGAGGTTGCCGCCGATGATGAGTCGCTGGATCTCGCTGGTGCCTTCGTAAAGCCGGAGCAGGCGGACGTCGCGGTAGATCCGCTCCACCGGAACCTCGCGCATGTAACCGGTGCCGCCGTGGACCTGCACCGCGAGATCGGCGACCTTGCTGACCATCTCGGTGCAGTAGAGCTTGGCCACCGATGGTGCGGTCCGTCGGTCCTCGCCGGTGACGTATTTGAGCGCGGCGTCACGTACGAGTGCGCGCCCGGCCATCACCCCGGTCTGCTGGTCGGCGAGCATGGCCTGCACCAATTGGAAAGAGCCGATGGGCTTTCCGCCCTGGGTGGCATTGGCCGCGTATTCGACCGACTCATCGAGGGCACGTTGTGCCTGCCCGACCGCGAGCGCAGCGATGTGCACCCGACCTCGCGCCAGGGAGGTCATCGCGGCGCGATATCCGGTCTCCTCGTCACCGCCGACGAGAGCCGAGGCGGGCACACGCACGCCGTCGAAGCTGACGTCGGAGGTCCACGCCCCTTCTTGGCCCATCTTCTTGTCCTTGACTCCGACCTCGACCCCTGGTGTGTCGGCAGGAACCAGGAATACGGCAATACCTGTGTTCTTGCCTTCTGCGGACTGTTCTGATTCAGCCCGCTCGCTTCGCTCCCGGCGCTGGGTTCTGGCGAATACGACGAACAGGTCGGCGATCGGTGCGTTGGTGATGAAACGCTTCTGCCCGTCGATCACCCACTGGTCGCCGTCGAGCGTCGCCTTGGTGCGCAGGCCGGCGGGATTCGAGCCGGCGCCGGGCTCGGTGAGCGCGAAGGAGGCGACGACGTCGCCGGAGGCGATGCGCTCGAGCCAATCCTTCTTCTGCTCGTCGGTCCCGAAGTTCACCAACACCTGCCCGGCGATGCCGTTGTTGGTGCCGAACATCGACCGCAGAGCGAGCGTCGTGTAGCCGAACTCCATCGCCAGCTCGACGTCCTGGGTGAGATCGAGGCCGAGGCCACCCCATTCTTCGGGGATCGCGTAGCCGAACAGTCCCATCTCGGCTGCCTGGGCGCGCAGGTCGTCGGGGATGGCGTTGGTCTCGGCGATCTCGTTCTCGCGCGGCACGACCTTGGTGCGGATGAAGTCGTGGACCACCGAGCGGATCTGCTCGAAGTCGTCCGCGCTGACGGCCGGGGTGTGCTGCTGTGCGGGTGAAGCCATGCGATCGAAATTATCAAATCTGTGGGGTTGTGCCAACTATCCGAACTATATCTCCTGGCTATGTCTTACATAGCGGGTGAGTGATAGTTGAGTTTGATAATCTCTGCGCGTTGATGTGAGTCGAGGAGGCAGTGGTGGCACAGCCCGTGGGTGGTCGATCGGTCGAGGCGGCATCGTCGGTGCTCAAGCAGATTGCGGCCCAGGAGATCCGCCGCATGGTCTTCGCCGGCGAGATGCGGCCGGGAACCAAGGTCGATCAGGATGCGGTCGCCGAATCTCTCGGGATGAGCAAACTGCCGGTGCGTGAGGCGCTGATCTCACTCAGCGGGGAGGGAATCATCGAGACGATTCCACGGCGCGGCGCCTTTGTGGCCGACCTGTCCCGCGAGGACATTCGCGATCACTACTGGATGCTCGGCGTGATCTCCGGGCTGGCCGCCGAACGTGCGTCGGCGACTCTCTCCGACACCGACCTCGACGAGCTGCGTGTGTTGGCGACCGAGATGGAGGAGGCGACCGAGCTCCTCGAGATCGAGCGCCTCAACTTCCGCTTTCATCGGCTGATCAACCTCGGCACCCGCTCACGGCGCCTGATCGCCGAACTCAAACTCCTCAGCGGGGCAATCCCGTCCGGCTTCTTCGACTCCCACCCGGACTCGGTCGCGTCGTCCTTGCGGGATCATCGCGAGATCGTCGATGCACTCGCCGGCCGCTCGCCGGGTATGGCACGCACGCTGACCGAAGGCCACTTCCTCCGCGGCGGTCATCGTGCGGTGGCGCTCCTGGAGGAGCGCGGGTTCTGGAGGTGAGTGAACCGTCCCCACGGTGGTAAGGGCGCTCTTCCGCCTTCCCGTCGAGCCCTTTCCGATCGGTGGTCGAGGTGCGAGGCACCCCAGGCGCCGAGCCGTTCATCGGTGGTCGAGGTGCGAGGCGCCCCAGGCGCCGAGCCTCGAGACCGAGCCGAACCGACGCTGGAACCCAACGAAGACTCACCCGAAAAAACATTCGACAACCTCTTGCCAACCCGACAATACCGGCATACACTCGAACACAACAACACGCAAACACGTGTTCGCTATCGCCGGGGGGTGACAATCATGGTCGACACCGCGTTCCCCGACGACGCACTGCCCGACGTGTCGGGGTTGTCGACCACCCAGAAACTCGCCCTCGCCCACCGTGTGGTCGATGCGCTGGCCACCGATGATTTGACCGGCCTGTCCAACGACGACCTGGTCGCGGTCGCCCAGTCCACCGAACAGTTGATCACCCGGGTCACCGTTCAGGGGGATCGGCAGATTGTGGAATTCTCCGACCGGCATTTGGCCCGGGAGTACGGGTTCGGGTCGATCACCGACGCCATGATCGGCTTGTTGCGTGTGTCGGAACCGTGGCGGCGGTGGAAGCAACTGAAAGCGACCGCCACCTTCCACACCTTTACCGGTGAGGTCGCCGCGCCGAAGTACCCGGCGTTGGCCGACGCGATGGCCTCCGGTGCGGCCGGCTCGTCGCATGCGGCGGTGGTGATCGACGTGTTGGACCGCATTCCCGCGGCAGTGCCGTTCGACGAGAAAATGTCGGCCGACGCCACGATGGCCGGGTTCGCCCGCACCCACACCCCGTCTGATTTGCGGATTTTGGGGGCACGGGTGTTGGCGCACCTCGACCCCGACGGCCACCTGACCGACGATTCGGATCGGCAACGCCGCCGCCAGATCCGCATCGGCCGGCAAGACGCGCAGAAAATGAGTGGGTTGTCGGGGCAGATGACCCCGACCCTGACCGCGCACCTCGAAGCGGTACTCGCCGCGTGGGCAGCCCCCGGAATGAACAACCCCGCCGACCCCGATTCCCCCACCGGCAGTCGCGAAGACGCCGACCCCGACGCGTTGACTGCCGCGGCAGCCCGCGATCACCGCGACCAGGTCCAACGCAACCACGACGCGTTGGAAGCAGTCCTGCGCGCCGGACTGGATGTCGGTCTCGGCCCCCAATCCCATCGAGGCCTACCGCCGCATCTGATCATCAAAGCATCGCTGTCGGAGTTGATTGCGCAGACCGGGATGGGCGTCACCGCGACCGGCACCCTCCTCCCAATCCGGGATGTGATCGCGTTAGCGGCTCACAGCCAACCCTGGTTGGCGGTGTTCGACGACCACACCAGTCTGCCCCTCTACCTCGGGCGCGCCCGGTTGGCGAGCCAAGGCCAGCGGATCGCACTGTTCGCCAAAGACGGCGGCGAGTACTGCTCGTTTCCCGGATGCACCCAACCCGCCGCGCACGTCGAAATCCATCACGCCACCACAGACCACGCGAAAGGTGGGCTCACCAACATCGGTGACCTCGCCCCCGCCTGCGGCAAACACAACCGCATGGTCGGCGACAAACCCGGACAATTCACGACCGGCATCTATCGGGACGGGCCGTGGGCAGGACGATGCTGGTGGCGCACAAACACCCCCGTCGGCGCAGCCGAACCGAACCCGAAACGCACCAACGCACTACCCGATGTCGGGGCCACCTATGCCGCGGCGTTGGCTCGCGTCCGCGCGGAGTTGCATCCACCACCCGACCCACCACCAAGTGGGGCCGCTGCCAGTGCCGATACCGATCTCGCCGAGCGCGACGACCGGGGATCGATGCTGCCCACCGGCCGACTACGGCGCACCCGAGTCCCGATCGGACACGGGTACTACGACCTCGTTGAGATCCTCACCCCCGACCCTGGCTCGCCGGTCGAGAACCGACTCGCCCAACTACTCGGTGACCACGGACTCTAGACCCCGTCACGTGCTTCCGTAAATGGCCGGAAACCAGCAGCGGTGCAACAGGTCTCGAGGCTCGTCGCTAACGCTCCTCGGCACCTCGACCACCGGAAGAAAAGGGAACTCCGCTAGCGGTCCTCGGCACCTCGACCAGCGGGAGAAAAGGGAGCGCCAGCGACGAGGCCTCGAGACCCGCCGTACCGGTGGGTGGACGCAACACGCCTCGAACAGCAAGCCTCGGGTGTTACCCGCCGACAGCCGCCGAGTACCACTTCGCTGCGGCGGCGTACTGCGCGAATACTTCTGGAGTTGGTGTAGCCGTGACTGTCTCGGACTCGACGCGCCACTCCGGGAGCTCGCCGGTCAGTGCCCACGCGGCCTGGCGGGCGGCGCCGAGTGCCACGTATTCACCGTCGGCGGGCAGCGCCACGGTGCCGTCGAACAAGGCGGGAGCGATCGCGCGTACCGCCGACGACTTGGTGCCCCCGCCGATGAACAGGAACCGCTGCACGTTGATGCCCTGATCCTCGATCCGGTTGCGGCAGTAGACGAGCGAACAGAGCAGGCCTTCGACGGCGGCACGTGCGACGTGGGCGGCGGAGAAGTTGGCGGGGGTGATCCCGGCCAGGGTTCCCGTCGCCGCAGGCAGATTGGGGGAGCGTTCACCACCGAAGTAGGGCACCATCGTCAGGCCGTCGGCGCCTGTGGGAGCCGACAGCGCGAGGTCGGCGAACCTCGTCAGATCGACGTCGAGCATCTGCGCAGTCGCCGCCAACACCGTTGCGCCATTGAGTGTGCACACCAGCGGAAGGTGCCGCCCGGTCGCATCGGCGAACCCGGCGACGATCCCGGAGGCATCGCACGGCGCGACCTCGCCGACAGCGCTGACGACGCCCGAAGTTCCCAACGACACGATCGCGTCGCCGGTACCCGCCTGCAAACCCAGTGCCGCGGCGGCGTTGTCGCCGACACCGGCGCCGAGTACGACACCGCCGGATGTCTTCCCGGCAGCCTCACCGGGTCCGACGATCCGTGGAATCCTCGGTAGTCGATCGCGAAATGCCAATTGCAGCAGATCTGTTCGATACTTCTCGTCGGCGGCGGAGAAGTAGCCGGTGCCCGAGGCATCGCTGCGGTCGGTCGTCAGAGCGCCGATGTCGGTGCCGCCGGCGAGTTTCCAGGTGAGCCAATCATGGGGTAGGCAGACAGCCGCGGTCTCTTCGGCATGGTCGGGTTCGTGGTCGGCCAGCCATCGCAGCTTGGCGGCCGTGATCGCCGCCACCGGCACCACGCCAACGGCCTCCGCCCACTTATGGGGGCCGCCGAGCTCGGTGATGAGATCGTCGGCGGCGGCGGCCGAGCGAGTGTCGTTCCACAGCAGCGCTTCACGCACCACACGCCCGGCCGCATCGAGGCACACCATCCCGTGTTGCTGACCGGCGACCGACAGCGCGGCGACGTCGTCGATACCGCCCGCAGCCCTGATGGCCTCGGTCAGCGCCAGCCACCAGTCCTCCGGGTCGACCTCGGTGCCGCCCGGATGTGGTGCGCTGCCCGAGCGCACCACGGCGCCGGTGTCGGCGTCGCAGACGACCACCTTGCACGACTGCGTCGAGGAGTCGACGCCGGCGACGAGGGTCATGACAGCAGCTCCTGGAGGGTTGCACGAGTACCGCTGTTGCGCAGGGATTCCAACGCCCACCGATACGGCTCGGTGAACGACTCGTCCTCGGCGAGGTCGCCGAACAGTGATGTGTCGGAGAGGAATGCCAGCGGTTCGGTACGTGAGCGCTGCGCCAACGGGACGAGGTGATTGGACAGCGGGTCGTCGACGGTGATCGCATCGCCGTGCTCGTCGACCCCCTCGGCGTAGCGCGTCCAGCTCGCCACCACCGCGGCCGACAGTCTCACGGAACCACGCTGCGCGAGACGGTCCCGGATCACCGGTACCAGCCATTTCGGGATGCGGTTGGAGGAGTCCTGGCACAGCCGGGCAATCGTGTCGGCGATGGCCGGATTGCCGAATCGCTCGAGCAGCGTCTCGATGTAGGCATCGACGTTGACGTCGGACAAGGGTGCAAGCGTCGGCTTGCCCTCCTCGGACATGTAGCGGCGCAACAGCTCCCGAAGATCGGGATCGACCGCGGCGTCGTGAACGTAGCGATACCCCAGAAGATGGGCGAAGTAGCACAGTGCCTGATGTCCGGCATTGAGCAGACGGAGTTTCATGAGTTCGTACGGCGTGACGTCGGCGACGACCTGCACACCTACATCCTCGAGAGCCGGCCTGCCGCACGAGAAATGGTCCTCGAGCACCCACTGGGTGAAGGGTTCGGCCACCACCGGCCAGGCGTCGGCGATCCCGGTACGCTCAGCGACCTCGCCGGCCAGTTCTGGGGGAGTGGCCGGGGTGATGCGGTCCACCATGGAATTCGGGAACCGCGTGTGCTCGTCGATCCACGCCGCCAGCTCCGGATCGCGCAGCCGGGCGTAGGCGAGGAACGTCGAATGCGCCATATGGCCGTTACCGGCGATGTTGTCACAAGACATCACGGTGAACGAGGGCACGCCCCGCTCGCGGCGTCGGGCCAGGCCGTCCACCACGAGTCCGAAGACGGTTGTCGGCGGCGCGGTTCCGGCAAGATCGGCAACGATGTCCGGATTGTCGGCGTCGAACTCGCCGGTGGCCGCCGAGAAGTTGTAGCCGCCCTCGGTCACCGTCAGGGACACGATGCGGACGGCCGGATCGGCGAGCTTCTCCAGAACGGCCTCCGGATCGTCGGGTGCATAGAGGTACTCGACGATCGAGCCGATCACCGATGTCTCCACCGCACCGTCGGGATGCTTGAGGGTCAGGGTGTACAAACCGTCCTGTGGCACAAGCGCATCCCGCATCCGCGCGTCGGTAGGCCGCACGCCGACACCGCAGATTCCCCATGACGGATCGGATGCGAGCAGCTGATCGACGTAGAAGGCCTGGTGGGCACGATGGAAGCCGCCGACTCCGAAGTGCACGATGCCCGTGGTGACCGTGGCCCGGTCGTAGCGCGGCGTCGGCACGTCACCGACAGAACCCAGCATGGTGGTGTTGAGCGGGAGGGCGTCGGCGAGAGTGCTCACGAACGGTCCTTTCGGGTCGGTTCGGGTCGGGTACCTGTGCGGTATCGCGAAACCTGCGGATGGACAACAGCTTTGATCATTCCGGGTATGCGATCGGAGTCCAGTGCCTCGGCGATCTCGTCGAGCCCGTAGTGGGCAGTGACCATCGCGTCGAGATCGACGGCGGCCGACGTCACCAACGCTCGCGCGGTCGGCCAGGTGTTGGCGTAGCGGAAGACCCCGGTCAGTACGATCTCATGGTTCTGGATCAGTGAGACCGGCAGGTCCATGGTGTCGGAGCCCATGCCGACCAGCACGGCCCGTCCGCCGGGCCGCAACGCACGCAGACCCGCGGTGACTGCGGCCGCGACACCGCTGGCATCGATGAAGGCATCCACCGGCGCCAACCCGGTGCCGGGGGCAGTTGTCTCGGTGGCACCGAAATCCAGTGCTCGCGTGCGACGTTCGGGATCGGGTTCACTGAGCACGATGCGGGTCAGCCCGGACGCCCGGGCGACCTGGGCGCACATCAGTCCGATCGGGCCCGCCCCGGCGATGAGCACGGCGTCACCGGGGCCCACGCCCGCCTTGCGCATCGAGGCGATGCCCACCGACAACGGCTCGAAGAGTGCGGCCGCCTCGTCGCTGATCTCGTCGGGAATCGGGTGGGCGAAGGCGGCGCCGATGGTGACGAACCCGGCGAGAGCGCCGTCGACCGGTGGGGTGGCGTAGAAGCGCATGTGCGGGCACAGGTTGTATGCACCGCGCATCGACTCCGCCGACGCCGGGTCGGGCCGCTGCGGTTCGATCGATACGCGCTCGCCGATCCGTGCCGCATCCACGTCTGCGCCGACGGCGACGATCGTGCCCGAGGCCTCGTGGCCGAGGATCAGGGGTTCGCGGACGACGAAGTCGCCGATACGTCCGTGCCGCACGTAGTGGGTGTCCGACCCGCAGATTCCGACCGCGCTGACCTGCACCAACACGTCGCCGACGGCCGGGGTGGGTACGGGGCGCTCCTCGACGGACAGATGGAGGTCGGGATGCAGAACGCCGGCGCGCATGGATTCGGACAGCGCATCACGTTTCTCGATCATTGTTGCGTGGCTCACATCGAGGATGTTAGCGTACTGAGCACATGAACGGCTAGTGAGCAGATGCTCACCACGCTCCACAGGACCACCGAGATCGAACGGAGTCGACGAGTGCCTTCTCGCAAAGATGTGGCAGATGCCGCGAAGGACGTGCCCGACGGTCCACCGAAACGACCGGCCACCGGGCGTGGGTCAGCCGGCCGGCCCGCCGCCGACACCGGTCAGGATCTGCGGCTGCTCGTGCGCGCCGCGACGATGTATCACCTCGAGGGATTGACGCAGGCAGACATCGCCGGCCGGCTCGGGGTGTCACGTCCGACGGCCGGACGGCTCATCGCGCGAGCCCGTGCCCAGGGGCTCGTCCAGGTGTCGGTGACCGCTCCCGAGCATCTGTCGGCGTCGATTCACACCGACCTCGAACGCACGGTGGAGCAGATCTTCGGTCTCGACGAGGTGCTGATCATCGACGAGGTCGCCGACGGCACCGCGTCGGGCAATGCCGCTCTCGGCCGCGCGGGTGCGTCGATCCTGTCGCGGCGCATCCAACCCGCCGACACCTTCGGCTTCACCTGGGGTCCGGAGCAGGTCGCGACCGCCGACGCGATGACCGCCAACGCGGCGGCGCAACGCGTGGTGCAGATGGACGGCTCGATGACCTCCGTCGAATACCACACCGGCGTCGACCACGCGCTGGCCCGCTTCTCCGAGCGTCTGCACGCGCAGCCGCTGCGCCTGGTCGCACCGTTGTTCGTCGACCCCGACACCGTCGCCGCCCTCAATCGTGATTCGGTTGTCTCCCAGGCTCTGTCGGCAGCACGTGGCGCGCAGGTGATGCTCTTCGGAGTGGGTTCGGTGTCGACATCGACGACCCTGTTCGAGGGCGCATTCATCGATGCGATCGTCCTCGACGAACTGCTCGAACTCGGCGCGGTCGGCGAGATCGGCGGGCGCTTCTACGACGCACAGGGCATCGCCGTCGAATCGAGTCTGGTGGAGCGGACCGTCTCGGTCCCCCTCGACGCGGTGAAGGCCTGCCCCACGGCGATCTTGATTTCCGGTGGCACCCACCGGGCCGAATCCATTCTCGGCGCACTCCGCGGCGGCTACGCGACCATCCTTGTCACCGACGTCCCGACCGCGGAATGGCTTGTCTCACAACAGGAAGGTCAGCAGTGAGATCCCTACGAGCGAGATTCCCGAGCGGGCATCTCTCCCCGTCACGCCGCCGCGGCAAGGCCGGACTGGTGGCCTTGGCCGCCACGATCGGTCTGCTGGCCACCGGATGTGCCGGTGCCGGCTCGCTCACCGGCGGCGGTGACCGCGAAGTGACGGTCGCAATGGTCTCGAATTCGCAGATGCAGGACGCGATCAAGCTGTCCGGCCAGTTCGAGCAGGAGAACCCGGGCACCAAGGTCCGCTTCGTCACACTCTCGGAAAACGAAGCGCGCGCGAAGATCACCGCGTCGGTGGCCACCGGCGGTGGTGAGTTCGACGTGGTGATGATCAGTAACTACGAGACACCCATGTGGGCGAAGAACGGGTGGCTGGTCAATCTCACCCCGTACATGGACGCCGACCCCTCCTACAACGCGAACGATTTCATTCCGACTCTGAAATCAGCGCTCTCGTACCAGGGTTCGATGTACTCGGCCCCGTTCTACGGCGAGTCGTCATTCCTCATGTACAACAAGAAGCTGTTCTCGCAGGCTGGTGTGACGCTGCCCGCGGACCCCACCTGGCCGCAGGTCGCCGACGCCGCTCGCAAACTCACCAACGACCGTACCGCGGGAATCTGCCTGCGCGGCAAGCCCGGTTGGGGTGAGGTGCTCGCCCCGCTGAACACCGTCATCAATGCCTACGGTGGTCGCTGGTATGACGAGAACTGGAACGCCCAGCTGACCAGTCCGCAGGTCGAGGCCGCCGTCCAGTTCTACGTCGACACGGTGCGCAAGTACGGGGAGGCCGGTGCCTCGTCGTCGGGCTTCCAGGAATGCGGAAACCTGATGTCGCAGGGCCAGGTCGCGATGTGGTACGACGCCACCTCGGCGGTGTCGGTGCTCGAGAGCCCGGACACCTCGACCATCGCCGGCGACGTCGGCTACCTGCCGGCCCCACGAATGGCCAAGGGCGACAACGGTTGGCTCTACACCTGGTCGCTCGGGATCCCGTCGAGCAGCAAACACCGCGACGACGCGTGGAAGTTCATCGACTGGATGACCAACCGCAAGTACATCGAACATGTGGCGAACACCTTGGGCGCCACGCACGTCCCGCCCGGTAGTCGGCTCTCGACCTACCAGCTGCCGGCCTATCAGAAGATCTCCGGGCCGTTCGCGCAGCAGACCCTGCAGGCGATGCAGGCGGCGAACCAGGACAAGCCGACGCTGGAGCCGGTGCCCTACACCGGAATCCAGTTCCTGGCGATCCCCGAGTTCCAGGATCTCGGAACCCGCGTGAGCCAACAGATCTCGGCGGCGATCGCCGGGCAGATCAGCGTCCACGACGCACTCGAACAGGCCCAGCAGTACGCCGAGGTCGTCGGCAAGTCCTACCAGAGGGAGCAGTAGAGATGGCCACCGCAGTATCCGCGCGAGGCGCGCACGTGCCCCCCGATCAGGGGTGGCCGGTGACCTCGAAGAAGGACCAGATCAGTCGCGCCGAGGGCTGGCGTCGACGCGGACCCCTGTTGCCCGCCTTGATCTTCATGATCGTGGTCACCCAGGTGCCGTTCGTGTTCACGCTCTACTACTCGACGCAGTCGTGGAACCTGGTGCGTCCGGGCTCACGTCGCTTCGTCGGATTCGACAACTACGTCGCGGTGTTCGGTGACAGCCAATTCTGGACGGTCACCCTCAACACCATCCTGCTGATCGTGGGCACCGTGATCATCTCGGTGGTTCTCGGACTGATCTTCGCCCTGCTGCTCGACCGGAAGTTCCTGGGGCGCGGCGTGGTTCGGACCCTGCTGATCACCCCGTTCCTGGTGACACCGGTCGCCGCGGCGCTGCTGTGGAAGACGAGCCTGCTCTCGCCGACCAACGGCCTGGTCAACTGGGCGTTGAGCCCGTTCGGCATTCACACCGACTGGCTCTCGGAATTCCCACTCGCCAGCGTGATGGCCGAACTCGTCTGGCAGTGGACACCTTTCATGATGTTGCTGATCCTCGCCGGACTGCAGTCGATGCCGCGGGACATCCAGGAGGCCGCACGCGTGGACGGCGCCACCAGCTTCCGGCTCTTCCGCGAACTGACCCTGCCGCACCTGCGGCGGTTCATCGAGCTCGGCACGGTGCTCGGCGCCATCTACCTGGTCAACACCTTCGATGCGGTCTACATGATGACCTCCGGCGGACCGGGTGTGGCCAGCTCCAACCTGTCCTACTACATCTATCAGCGTGCCTTCCTCGGATTCGACATCGGGCAGGCCGCCGCGATGGGCGTGGTCACGGTGATCGGCACGATCGTCGTCGCGTCACTGGCCCTGCGCCTGATCTTCAAGTCATTCACCGGAACAGAGGAGCCGGCCTGATGAGTACCGACACCCGCCCCGCCCCGACCACCACTCCGGCGTCGACGCCGGAGGTACGCCGCAGCCGCAACCCACGCCAGATGGGGCTGACCGCACTCACCTGGATCCTGGCCATCGGGTTCTTCTTCCCGGTGCTGTGGATGGTGCTGACCGCGTTCAAGAAGGAAAGCGACGCCGCCACCAACCCGCCGACGTTCTTCTTCGCCCCGACCCTGCAGCAGTTCCGCAACGTCTTCGACGCCGGAATCGGTACGCCACTGCTCAATTCGCTGTTCGCCACCATCGTCTCGACGATCCTGGTTCTGGTCCTCGGTGTGCCGGCGGCCTTCGCGTTGTCGCTGCGCCCGGTCCGCAAGACCAAGGACGCGCTGTTCTTCTTCATCTCCACCAAGATGCTGCCGATCGTGGCCGCGATCATCCCGCTGTATGTGATCGTGGGCAAGATCGGGATGCTCGACAACGTGTGGACCCTGGTGATCCTCTACACCGCAATGAATCTGCCGATCGCGGTGTGGATGATGCGGTCGTTCTTCCTCGAGGTGCCCGGCGAACTACTCGAGGCCGCCAGCATCGACGGCGCCAGTCTGTGGACCTCGGTCCGTGAGGTGATTCTGCCGCTGATTTCTCCGGGTATCGCGGCCACCGCACTGATCTGCGTCATCTTCTCGTGGAACGAATTCTTCTTTGCCGTCAACATGACCGCCGTCAACGGGCAGACGATGCCGGTCTTCCTGACCGGCTTCATGTCCGGGCAGGGCCTCTACTGGGCGCAACTGTCGGCGGCGTCGGTCCTGGCCGCGCTGCCGGTGGTGATCTGCGGCTGGATCGCCCAGAACAAACTCGTCCGCGGCCTGTCCTTCGGCGCGATCAAGTAATCGCGCCGGTCACCCACTCACCCAAGCGCTTTCGTACCAACAGGAGAACCTCATGGCAACCATCACCTACGACAAGGCCTGCTGCGTCTACCCGGGCGCCGAGTCACTGGCCGTCGACTCCCTCGACCTCGACATCGCTGACGGCGAGTTCGTGGTCCTCGTCGGACCGTCGGGCTCCGGCAAATCCACGGCGCTGCGGATGCTCGCCGGACTCGAGGAGATCGATTCCGGGCAGATCCGCATCGGCGGGGACAACATGGTCGGCGTCGCCCCCAAGGATCGTGACATCGCCATGGTCTTCCAGAACTACGCGCTCTACCCCAACAAGACCGTGGGGGAGAACATGGGATTCGCGCTGAAGATGCGTGGCATCCCCGCCGACGAACGCAAGCGCAAGGTCGCCGAGGCTGCCAAACTCCTCGACCTCACCGACTATCTGGACCGCAAACCGGCGAAACTGTCCGGCGGACAACGTCAACGCGTCGCCATGGGCCGCGCGATCGTGCGCGAACCCCAGGTGTTCTGCATGGACGAGCCGCTGTCGAACCTCGACGCCAAACTGCGGGTCCAGACACGCACCCAGATCGCCGCGCTGCAACGCCGACTCGGTACCACCACCGTCTACGTCACCCACGACCAGGTCGAGGCGATGACCATGGGCGACCGTGTCGCCGTGCTCAAACACGGTGTACTCCAGCAGTTCTCCACCCCGGCCGAACTCTACGACCACCCGGTCAACGCCTTCGTCGCCGGCTTCATCGGATCACCGGCGATGAACCTGTTCACCGCGCCGATCCGCGACGGCGCCATCTCGATCGCCGGAGCCGACATCGACATCGACGCCACATCGCAGGCGGCACTGCGCAAGTCCGGGCTGAGCTCGGTCGTCGTCGGCATCCGGCCCGAGCACCTCGCGCTCTCCGACGACGGCACCGGACTCAACGCCGACGTCGCACTTCTCGAAGAGCTCGGCAGCGAAACCTACGTCTACGCCTCGCTGGCCGACGAATCGGTCCACAACCTCGACGGTGATCCGATGGTCGTGGTGGCACGCTCTTCACAGCGGGCGCCGGCCAAGCGTGGAGAGGGAATCCGGTTGCGGCAGGCCGACAACGCGGTTCACCTGTTCCACCCCGAGACCGGCGACCGGCTGGTCTGACGGGCCGAGCGCGGGGTCAGTGCGAGGTGGCCGGTGTCGCCGAGCCCGGTGTCGCCGAGCCCGATGCTGCCGAGTCGGCGATCACCACGCCCGTCGGCGTCGGCTTGGGGCCGCGCTTGGGGATACACAGCGTGATGGCCACACCGACGAACGCGGCGACGGCACCCACCAGGAAGCACCACTTGAACGTCGTATGGGTGGGAATGTCGTTGCCCGCCATGCTGATCGTCGAGGTGGTGAGCAGCACCGCCATCACCGCCGAGGAGACGGTGGTGCCGATCGAGCGCATCAATCCGTTGAGGCCGACGGCCGCACCGGCCTCGGTCATCGGCACCGCGCCCATGATCAAGGTGGGCATCGCCGCATAGCCGATGCCGACGCCCGACGCGGCGATGATCGACGCGATCATCAGCTGCCACGGAGAGTTCATCAGGAACATCGCGAGCAGATAGCCCACACCGAGCACCGTCGCGCCGATGGCCAAGGTGTACTTGGCGCCGATCTTGTTGATCAGCGTGCCCGAGACCGGGGCGAAGACCAGCATCATCAGTCCGCCGGGCGCCATCCACAGGCCGGCCTCGAGCATGGTCTGGCCGAGTCCGACTCCGGTGCGAACGTCCATCTCGAGCAGCATCGGGATGACGATCGACTGCGCCATCATGCCGAAGCCGATGGCGACGGCGGCGATGTTGGTGAGCAGGACCGCCGGACGTGCGGTGGTCCGCAGGTCGACGAGCGGCTCGGGGGTTCGCAGCTGATAGAAACCCCACGCCCCGAGCACGACGAGACCGCCGATCAGCGTGCCGAGCGTGGTGCCCGACGTCCAACCCCAGTCGTTGCCCTTGGACACGGCGATGAGCGCGGCCGACAAACCGATGGCCAAGCCGATCGCGCCGACGAAGTCCAGACGGCCACCGACCGCGTCGGGGACGTGCGGGACGACCACGACGACCAGGGCGAGGACGGCCAACGACAGGATCGCCGATACCCAGAACAGGCCGTGCCAGTTCCAGCTCTGCGCGATCCACGCCGACAGCGGCAGACCGATCGCGCCACCCACACCGAGCGTCGCGCTCATCGCGGCGATCGCCATCGAGGTGATCTTGGGTGGCGTGACCTCACGCATGAGGCTGATGCCGACGGGGATGAAGCCCATGGCCAAGCCCTGGATCGCACGCCCGGCGATCATCGGGATGACCGAACTGCTCAGGGCGCACACGATGGAACCGGCGACGAGCAGCGCGGCGCTGCCCACCAGGACCCGCTGCTTGCCGAACATATCGCCGAGGCGGCCGGCGATGGGCATCGCGATCGCGGCGGCCAGCAATGTCGCGGTGATCACCCACGACGCGTTGGAATGGGAGGTGCCCAGCAGGGTGGGTAACTCGGGCTGGATCGGGATGACCAGCGTCTGCATCAAGGATGCGACGAGGCCACCGAAACACAGCGCGATGACGGTGGCGATCGCGGCGCCATTGGACGACCCGTTGCGCGGAACGGACTCTACTGGTGCCGGGTTCTCTGCTGCCGGCGACGAATTGGTGTCTGACATCGCACCTCCTAAGCTATATGTAGCGTACATATGTAAGGTACATATGCAAGCCGCGCAGCTCGTGAGGCTCCTCAATCGGACATACCGGGCGGCTGCGGCAGAATGTCGGTGAGCCGGATGTCGAAAGAGGTCGCAGTGGGCGGATTCCGCGAGGGTGAGCGCAACGGCACGTCACGTCCGGCGCCGGTGACCTTCGACGGGGCCGACCACGCACCGTGGCCGTCGCCGCTCTACCGCGACATCGTCGAGGAACTCAGCCGCTTTCATCGACGCAAGAGCGAACACCCCGCCGAGTCGGTGCTCGAGAGCTCGGCGTTCGCGATCCTGCTCGTCCTCTCCGACGGCCGTGCACGGACCCTGCGGGAACTCACCGACGAACTCGACCTCGAACAGTCCACGGTCAACCGGCAGGTCAACGCCGCGATCAAACTCGGCTACCTCGAACGCTTCGACGTCGAGGGCTCGACGAGCAGGCTCATCCGCCCGACCGAGAGCGGACGGGCCGCATTCACCCATGACGGCATGCTGCGGGTGAGTCGCCTCAAACAGGTCTTCGCCGATCTCGACCCTGGTACCCCGGAGGTCCTGTTGCGCGAACTGCGCGCTTTCAACGAAGCGTATGACCGTACGCTGCGAGCAGAACAACGGGGAGCGCGTTCGCGCAACCACGGCTGAGGGAGAACGTGTGGGGACATACGTGGTGACCGGATCGGCGTCGGGAATGGGTGCGGCGGTTGCCGATTCGTTGCGTGCGGCCGGGCATACGGTGATCGGGATCGATCGGGACGGCGCCGAGGTGACCGCGGACCTCTCGACGCCGCACGGGCGTGCGTCGGCGATCGCCGCGGTCCTCGACCGGGCTGAGGGCGCACTCGCCGGAGCCGTTCTCGCGGCCGGTCTCGGCCCGGCGCGCGGAGCCGAACGCACCATCGTCGAGGTGAACCTCCTTGGGGTGACCGAACTGCTCACCGCCTTCCGCCCACTGCTTGCCGCCGGTGAGAAGTCGAAAGTGGTTGTTTTCGGCTCCAATTCGACGACAGCGACGCCGCTGGTACCAGGCCGCGCGGTCGCCCGACTCGAGGCCGGCGACACCGAGGGGGCCACCCGGATCCTGCGCAGGCGGGGTAAGGCGCTGTCGGGCCCTGCGGCGTACGCGGCGTCGAAAATCGCGGTCACCCGATGGTGTCGCGTGCACGGCACCCATCCTGAATGGGCGGGGGAGGGGATCGCGGTCAACATCATCGCCCCCGGGCCGGTAATGACCCCGCTGCTGCAATCGCAACTGACCGGTGCGTCGTCGAAGAACGTCCGGTCCTTCCCGATTCCGCTGCGCGAGTATGGAACACCGGAGCAGATCACGCAGTGGGTGATGCTGATGCTCTCGCCCGCCGCCGATTTCATGGCCGGATCGGTGATCACCGTCGACGGTGGTACCGAGGCATTGCTGCGCGCACGGGACTGGCCCCGGGCCGTGCCATTGCGGGCTGTCCCACGGGTGCTGTGGCGAATGTATCGCGCCCCCAAGGACGGTCAGATCGCGCGGTACTGAGTCGCCAGGTACTCAAACGAGTGCGGGGATCACAATCCGGCCTGTTCGAGCGCCTCGTCGAACTCTTCGGCAGCGCGCTTCTCGTCCTTGCCGTCGGCGATCGCCTGCTGATACACCGCGAGTAGCTCGTTGCCGTGCTCGGCGTAGCGTCGCGCCCACGCCTCACCGTCGTAGCGCCAGTAACCGATGATGTCGTAGCGGTCGGCGGGCCAATGGTGTTCGCGGCGAAAGTGTTTGCGCACCGTACGGGATTCGGCGGCCTCGCCGGCGAACCAGCAGTATCCGATCCCGGCGGGAACGTCGAGCGCGGCGATGGTCGTGCCCAATCGGCTCGCCGAGATGCCGTTGCCGCTGCCGATCAGGCTGATGACCTCGACGCCGTCGGCGAGGTGGCCCAGATAGGCGAGGTCGCCCTCGTCGATCACCTCGACCACCAGCGTCACCGGCCTTGGATCGGTGGCGAGCTCGTCGAGAATGCGGGCGGCGGCGGGTAATCCGGCGAGATCGGTTCCCAGCAGGAGCCAGTCGGTGCCCGGCGCGGGCCGGTACCAGCCGCGCGCGTGCGACATCGCCACCGCATCACCGACGTCGGCTCGTTGGGCCCAGAGCGTCGCCGGACCACGCGAGTGGATGACGAAGTCGACGTCGACGGTCGCGGTTCGGTGGTCGACGGAGCGGATGGTGTAATTACGGCCCTCCGGCGGCTCGTCGAGGTCGTGATATCCCCACACCTCGTCGCGCAATTCCATTGCGGGAGGTCGGCTTTGGCCGGGCTCGGGAAAGTAGAGGCCCGCGGCGTCGTCGGGCCCGCCGGGCAGTTGTAGACGGGCGAGATGCTCGACGCGCAGGTGCACCCGACGGATGTGCGGGGTGAGGTCGTCGGTACCGGTGACCGTCGCGAACGAGAAACCCATGATGAGGTAAGGCTACCCCAACTTCATTGACAGTCGCTGGTCAGTCCTGGTCGTGAGGCCAGTTGCCCTGCGTCAGGAGCTCCTCGAAGTTCTTGATGAGGTGCGGGTTCAGATCGGTCTCGACGGCCTTCTCGTAGTCGCCGCCCCACTTGGCGAACCATGCGGCGTCGCGTTCCATCAGGAAGATCGGCCAGCCATGGGTGATCTCGAGATCGTCGAGGTAGAGGTCGGTCGATCCGTCCTCGCGCATGTACCAGTAGCGCTTGCCCGATTCCTCGAACGCCGCCACTTCTTGCGCCGTCACGTAGTACTCGCCGTCAGCCTGCTTCATATGACCGATCGTACGGACCATGGCGCAGACCGCCGTCTGCCCGGAGGTGACCTCGGATTGACGCTGCAGCGTTCTATAGGTCGAGGTTCTACAGGTCGAGCACCAGCTTCGGCGAGAGTGATCGGGAGACGCAGGTCATGACCGTGTCGCCGCGTTCGCGTTCGGCACGTGACAGCACGGAGTCGCGATGGTCGGGGGCGCCGCCGAGAACATCGGCCTCACATGTACCGCAGATTCCTTCCATGCACGAACCGATGACGTCGACACCGGCCTCCTCGACCGCGGCGAAGATCGTCGTGCCCTGTTCGACCGTGACAGTCACCCCCGAGACCGCGCACTCGACCTCGAAGGAGTCGAGTGCGCCCTCGGGCGCGTCGCCGGTCGCGGCCACGAACCGCTCGAGGTGCAGGCTCCCGTCCGGCCATGCTGCGCACTTCTCCTCGACGGCGTCCATCAGCGCGGCGGGTCCGCAGCAGTAGACCAGGGTGTCGGCCCGCGGCTCGCCGAGGATCGCGTCGAGATCGAACCGCCCGCTGTGTTCGTCACCGGCCCAGACCGTCACCCGATCGTCGGCCCCCAGTTCGTCGAGAAATGCCATTGAGTTCCGAGACCGACCGCAGTACAACAGGTTCCATTCGGCCCCATCGGCCTGGGCTGCCGCGATCATGGCGCGTACCGGGGTGATACCGATGCCGCCGGCGATGAACTGATATCGCGGTGAGCCGACGAGCGCGAAGTGGTTGCGGGGACCCCTGACCTGCAGGTGCGAACCCTCGGCCAGTTCTTCGTGAACGAATCGGGATCCGCCGCGGCCGTTGCGTTCACGCAGGACCGCGACAGTCCATGACGATCGGTCTGCGGGATCTCCGCAGAGGGAGTAGTGCTTCGACATCCCCGGCCGCAACAGGAGCTCGACGTGCGAGCCCGGAGTCCAGTCGGGCAGCGAACCACCGGTGGGATCGGTCAGGGTGAGCTCGACGACGCCCTCGGCCACGGTCCGCCGGCGGGCCACCCGCAGATCGAGCGTCTGCATTGCCGCACCACGGTTTTCACGAGATGGCCGTGTGGGCATGGGGGCTGAACTGCTTGCCGCCGAACTGCTTGCTGCAGAGTCGTTGTCGCCGGCCTCGCGTAGATGTGTGCGGTAGGGGCCCGGCTCCGGCCGCCGACCGCCGATCGGGGTGAGGCGCACCATCATCGAGCTGTAACCCCGCACGAAGTTCGACTGCACGCGCTCCGGCTCCGCGAGGACCTCGATGTCGTCGAATCGGGCCAGCAGTTCCTCCCACAGGATCCGCAACTGCAATTCCGCCAGCCGACTCCCCATGCAGCGATGCGTACCGATCCCGAAGGCCAGGTGGTGACGGGCGTTGCGCCGGTCGATCACAAAGCTGTCCGGGTCGTCGAATGTGCGCTCGTCTCGGTTCGCCGAGGCGTACCACATCACGACCTTGTCGCCTTTACGGATGAACTGGCCGTTCAGAACGGTGTCGCGGGTGGCGACCCGACGCATGTAGGCCAGCGGCGTCTGCCATCGGAGGATCTCGTGGACCAGCTTCGGAACCAGCCCAGGGTTGGTGCGAAGGCGGTCGAACTGTTCCGGGAACTGGTTGAGCGCGAGCACACCGCCGGTCATCGAGTTGCGTGTGGTGTCGTTACCACCCACGACCAGCAACACGAGGTTGCCGAGGAACTCCATCGGGCGGTTGATCAGGTCCTTGGTGTCTTCGGAGAGCTGCATGAGTGTGATCAGGTCGTACCCGGGCTTCTCGCCGGCCGCCAGACGAGCCGCCTTGTCGTGCCACAGTGCGCTGAAACTCCGCGCCATGTCGGCGGCGCCCCGATAGATCTCATGGGTGTTGTTGACCCCGCCGGTGGCCGATGCACTGGTGGCCACCAAGTCGGTCCACTGCACCAGCTTGCGTCGGTCCTCGTACGGGAAGTCCAGCAGCGTGGCCAGCATCCGTGAGGTCAGCTCGACACTGACCCGGTCGACCCAGTCGAACGGCTCACCCACCGGCAGCGCGTCGAGGACATCCTGGACCCGCGAACGGATCAGGCCCTCCATCTCCTCCAGATTCTGCGGAGCGACAACGCCCTGAACCGCGGCGCGTTGCTGGTCGTGGCGCGGCGGGTCCATCGCGATGAACATCTCGATATCGAGTCCTTCGGGCGGCGCGCCGAGAATGATCTGGGGTTCGGCAGAGAAGGTCTGAAAGTCCTTGTCGACGGAGACGATGTCGTCGTAGCGGGTCACCGACCAGAACGGACCGAAAGCGCTGTCAGCCCGAAAGTGCACGGGCGCTTCGTCACGCAGCCTCGCGAAGTAGGGCTGCCACTGCCCTTGACGCCACAAGAACGGATTGCTGACGTCGATCTCGGTGAGATCCAGCTCCGCAACGTCGGGGATGGCCGACTCCGCGAAGCGTGGCTGGCCGTCACCGGCCACCAGTGTCTTGGCGCGGTGAAACAGATGCAGGCCCTGGATCTGGCGCTCCATCGGTACCACTGCCTGGGCTTTGTTGATGAATTGATCGACAACACGCATGACAACAATCGCTTTCGCTGGACTCCGTGTGACCCGACAATAGCAAGCAATTTGTCTTTACAGAAGACAAATCAACAAGATTAGTCTTGACGGTGGTTGCCGACCTCGGCTCTCGATCGGCATGCCGGACCCGCTGGGTAACCTCGTCGAGGTGACCACCCGACAGACCTATGCGGAGGCGAGTAGGGCGCTGTTGCGCACAACTCTGCTCGACGGTCTGCGAGATCTGCTGGTCGAAAAGGATTGGCCGTCGATCACGATGGCCGACGTCGCCCGGAAATCGGGCGTCGGACGCCAAACCGTGTACAACGAGTTCGGTTCCCGCCACGGTCTGGCGCAGGCGTATGCGATGCGCTTGGCCACGGAATTCGCCGGCATCGTCGCGTCGACTGTCGCCGAGCGCCCACACGATATCCACGGCGCGCTGCACGATGCATTCGCCGCGTTCTTCGCCGTGGCCGCGGCCGACCCGCTCATCACGTCGCTGCAGCGTGGTGAGGCCAAGCCGGATCTGCTGCGGCTGATCACCACCGATGCCGCGCCGCTGATCACGACCGCGAGCGCGCGTCTCACCGACATGCTCACCACCTCGTGGCTCGGGCTCGCCGACGACGACGCCGTGCGTATCGCGCGGGCGATCACGCGCATGGCACTGAGCTACGTGGCGATGCCGCCCGAGAGCGACCGCGATGTCGCCGCCGACCTCGCTGCGGTCATGGCCCCCGCGGTCATCGCGGCCCGCGGCGGCGAAACGGAGTCGGGTGCCACCCCGGCGACAGAGGAGTGAATGTTCATGGCGCAGAACCTGATCGACGTCGAAGCACTGACCGAGGAGATGCTCTCGGACCGTCCGCCGGTGATCCTCGACGTCCGCTGGGCGCTGGGGCGGACCGATGGGCGTGACCGGTATCGGGAGGGTCACATCCCCGGCGCCGTCTACGTCGATCTCGATTCCGAACTGGCCGACCCGCCGTCGGCCGAACTCGGGCGCCATCCGCTGCCGTCGTCGGATCGCCTGCAGGACGCCGCGCGACGCTGGGGTGTGGACGACTCGTCGCCGGTGGTGGTCTACGACGACATCGGCAACCTGGCGGCGGCCCGCGCATGGTGGTTGCTGACCTGGGCCGGACACCTCGACGTCAGGATGCTCGACGGCGGGCTCGACGCCTGGCGGTCGGCCGGGATGCGTGTCTCCGCCGGCAACACCGCCGCGCGTCCCGGCACCGTCACCCTGACCTGCGGCGACCTCCCGCACGTGTCGCTCGACGAGGTCGCGCGACTGTCCTCGGAGATCCGGGACGGCCGCGACGACGTGGTCATCCTCGACGCCCGCGCCGGCGAACGGTATCGCGGGGAGACCGAACCGATGGATCCCCGCGCCGGACATGTGCCCGGCGCCGTCAGTGTCCCGACGGCCGGGAATCTCGCCGACGACGGACGGTTCCTGTCTCCCGAGCAACTGCGCGAACGGTTCACCGAGGCCGGGGTCACCGAGAATGCGCAGGTCATCGCCTACTGCGGATCGGGAATCAACGCCGCGCACGAGCTCGCGGCGCTGGCCATCGCCGGGTTCTCGGGCGCCTTGTTCCCGGGGTCGTGGTCGCAGTGGTGCGCCGATCCGGAGTTGCCTGCGGCGGTGGGCCCCACTCCGTAGTGTGATGTCGGGCACTCACATGTGCACATTCGGCCATGTGTTCCGACGAAACGATCGATGGGCCAGGTCCGCGTCGAGCATGTGCGGGGGCCGCACCCGGGCCAATCCTGATCCACGCGACCCCCGCGATCCACGAGCTCGAATTCACCCAAGGAGTGCAACGTTGCGCGATTTCCACTGCCGTAAATGCGGCCAGCAGCTGATTTTCGAGAACTCGCTGTGTCTGAACTGCGAGAGCAAGCTGGGCTTCCATCTGCCCTCCCGAACCATCCAGGTCCTCGACGACAAGGAGCAGGCACAGGTCGACGACGCATTGATCGGTCGCTGCGCCAACAGCGGCGTCGCCGCGTGCAACTGGCTCGTCGAGATCGGTGAGGGGTTGCCCGCGCTGTGCGAGTCGTGCCGGCTGACCCGCACCCGTCCCGACGACTCCGACACCGACGCCATGGCTGCGTTCGCCGAGGCCGAACTCGCCAAGCGGCGCGTCATCGTCGAACTCGACGAACTCCAACTGCCGATCTTCGGCAAGGACGAGGACTCGGAGATCGGCCTGGCCTTCGACCTGCTCTCCAGTGCCACCCAGCAGGTCATCACCGGCCACGCCAACGGTGTGGTCACCCTCGACCTCGCCGAGGGCGACGACGTCCACCGCGAACAGCTGCGGGTGTCGATGGACGAGCCCTACCGCACCCTGATCGGCCACTTCCGCCACGAGATCGGCCACTTCTATCAGATGGTGCTCGTCGGTGACGGCCCCAATCGCGGACGCTATGAGGAGCTGTTCGGTGATCCCGACCAGGACTATCAGGCCGCGCTCGATCGCCACTACGGCGACGGGCCGCCGGAGAACTGGAAGGACGACTACGTCTCGTCCTACGCGACCATGCATCCCGCCGAGGACTGGGCCGAGACCTTCGCCCACTACCTCCACATCCGCGACACCCTCGACACGGCGGCGGCGTTCGCCCTGGCCCCGGCCGGCGCCACTCTCGACGCCGACCTCCCCGGTCAGGTGGGCTTCGATCGCATCATCGAATGGTGGCTGCCGCTGACCTGGGCGCTCAACCAGATCAACCGCTCGATGGGCCATCAGGACCTCTATCCCTTCGTGCTGCCGCCGAAGGTCCTGGAGAAGATGGAGTTCATCCACGAACTGATCACCTCCGACGACTGAGCGGGGCTCACCGGCCCCTGGTGGTCCTTCCCGGTGGTCGAGGAGCCGCCTCCCCGGTGGTCGAGGAGCCTCGCGCGAGCACAGCGAGCACGAAGCGTCTCGAGACCTCGGCAATCTGGCGCTGGAACCCGAAACCAGCACCGGCGCAATAGGTCTCGAGGCTCCGTCGCTGGCGCTCCTGCGCACCTCGACCACCGGGTGGGGAGGGGTTGGTCGCTGCGGGGGTTCGTTGTCCGGTAGCCCCCGGATGGCGGGGCCGCAGGGATTGACTCACCGCGCGGAAAACTCTTGGGTGAGCCGAGCGGGTCGGGTGCAATGGTGTGGTTGTGCACGGTATCCCCGATTCGGAAGTGGATTGATCAGGCGTGAAGTTTCATTGGTTTCTCCCCACCAACGGCGGCGACGGTCGGACGGTGGTCGGCGGCGGCCATGGGGTGGCGGCGCAGGCCTCGTCGCGACCGGCGTCGGTGCCCTACCTCGGACAGATCGCGCGCAGTGCCGAACAACTCGGCTTCGAGGCGGCGCTCACCCCGACCGGGGCGTGGTGCGAGGACGCATGGGTCTCGACGGCCATGCTCAGCAGCGTCTCCGAGCGGCTGAAGTTCCTGGTGGCCTTTCGGCCCGGTGTCACCGCTCCGTTCCTCTCGGCGCAGATGGCCGGTACCTTCCAGAATCTGTCCGGCGGACGCTTGCTGCTGAATGTGGTGACCGGTGGTGAGGATGCCGAGCAGGCCATGTTCGGTGACTTCAGCACCAAGGAGGAGCGGTACGCCCGCGCCGACGAGTTCCTCGAGATCGTCCGGCGCCTGTGGACCGGGGAGACGCTGACCTTCGAGGGTAAGTACCTCTCGGTGGAGAACGCGACCCTGCACCAGATCCCGGACCCGCTTCCCGAGATCTACTTCGGTGGCTCGTCGGCGGCCGGAATTGCCGTGGCCGCCAAGCATGCCGACGTCTACCTCACCTGGGGTGAACCGCCCGAGGCGGTGGCCGAGAAGATCGCGCGCGTTCGTCGGGCTGCCGCCGAGCAGGGGCGGGAACTGACCTACGGCATCCGGTTGCACACCATCGCCCGCGCGACCTCGGAAGAGGCGTGGGCCGAGGCGGATCGGTTGCTGGAGAACATCTCCGCCGAGGACATCGCCCGCATCCAGGCCGGCCTGAAGCGCTCGGCGTCGGAAGGTCAGCAGCGGATGCTCGCGCTCAACAAGGGTTCCAAGGACGGACTGGAGATCTACCCGAATCTGTGGGCCGGTATCGGGCTGGTGCGCGGTGGGGCGGGGACCGCGATGGTCGGTTCCTACACCGAGATCGCCGACCTCATCGAGGCCTACCGCGACGTGGGTATCGACGAGTTCGTGTTGTCGGGGTATCCGCACCTTGAGGAGGCGTACTGGTTCGGCGAGGGCGTGCTGCCGGAGCTGACCCGTCGTGGACTGTGGGAGCATCCGGCGCCGCCGCGCGCCGCCCGCGCCGCAGTGCCCTTCGGTGCGCCGGTCAAAGCGGTGTCGGCCTCGTGACGACGGCCGTCGTCGTCGGAAATCCCAAGCCGGCCAGTCGAACCCTGGATGCCGCGACGTATGTGGCCACCCAACTCACCGGTGGCGCACCCGATCTCGTCGTCGACCTCGCGACCCTCGGTACGGCGATTCTCGACTGGTCCGACCCGGGGATCGGCGAGCTGGTGACGCAGGTCGGCGCCGCCGATCTCGTCGTGTTCGCCAGCCCGACCTACAAGGCCGCCTATACCGGACTGCTCAAGCTGTTCCTCGATCGGTTCGCCGGTGGCACAGGGCTTTCCGGTATCGCGATTCCGCTCATGCTCGGTGGTTCGCCCGCGCACTCGCTTGCACCCGAGCTCACCCTGCGGCCGGTGTTGACCGAGATCGGCGGGACCGTCCCCGGTCGCGGGCTCTACGTCGTCGACTCCCGCCATGACGATCCGGAGGCGTACGCCGACTGGTTGGCGGCGACCGCGCCGGTCGTATCCCGATTGCTGGAGGTGCACGCGTGAGCGGGTTCCGAACCAACCAGGACCTCGACGCCGCGCGACTTCGCAAGGCGTTCGGGATCTTTCCCACCGGCGTCGTCGCGGTGGCCGCGGAGGTCGACGGAGCGGTGATCGGCCTGGCCGCGAGCTCGTTCACCAGCGTCAGCCTCGATCCGCCGCTGGTGTCGGTGTCGATCGCGAACACCTCGAAGACCTGGCCGGATCTGCGTCGCGCCGATCATCTCGGGGTCACCGTGCTCGCCGACCATCAGGACGTCCTCTGCCGCCAGCTCGCCGGTCCGGTGGCCCAGCGATTCGACGGGGTGCTTCTCAACGCGTCGGACGAGGGGGCCGTGACCCTCGATGACGGTCTCGCGCAATTCGATTGCACCGTGTACCGCGAGGTCGAGGCCGGTGACCACATCATCGTCCTGCTCGAGTTGCACGGCGTCGACCACCCCGAGACCGGCAGCCCGCTCATCTTCCACCGCAGTGGATTCGGTCGGCTCGCCACCACCGCGTGACGAAAGCCGCCGTAGGTCGGCCACTGCCGGTGCGGTGAGCCACATTCCGCCGGCCAACGCCACACCCCACGCGAGAAACAGTGGGTCCCAGAGCAATGCGTGGCCGACCGCCGCCGCGCTGTCGAACGGCTCGGGCCGCGGTAGCGCTCCGAGGAGCAGCAGCCCCGCCGTGGTGGTGTTGATGGCGCCCCAGGCGATCAGCGCCGTGGCGCCCAGCCAGTAGCCGGGCCGAAGCAGGCCGGCGCCTGATCGTCGAGCCGTCAGTGCTGGTGCCACGGCCAGCATCGCCTTGTCCATCCCGATGAGAACCAATAACCAACGGCCGTCGGCGAATTGGTCCTCAGAGAATCTGTCCGCAGTCTGCCCGACAGTACTCAGTAGAACATCGCCACCGAGACCCCAGTAGATGCTGACCCCGGCGTGAACGAGACCGAGGACGGCGGCGATACCCAGAGCGGTGGACGCGCGTGCTGTCATGCACTCATCCTCGGCCGATGCCCACCGTGACACATCCGGTCGAACCCCGGGATTGCACCCCGGAATCGTTGTCGGGGTCAACCCCGAGTGCGTGAGTCGGTCCTCGTCGAATTCCTTTGGCGCGATATGCCGCCCACGGCGTGTTCGGTGACGCCAACCCCGGCGGCGGGTTACCGTCGAGCGATGACTGAGAGACCGTCGACCGAGAGACCAAGGACGCAGAGCCGGGGGATCTTCCGGAAGAAGTCGGTCGATACCGTCATCCACCAGAACGACGAGGGGCATCAGCTCGAGGGCGGGCGACTCAAGCAGGCGCTGCGGACCCGTGACCTCATCGGGTTCGGCGTCGGAATGGTCATCGGCACCGGCATCTTCACCCTCACCGGCGTGCAGGCCAAGGACAACGCCGGTCCCGCGATCATGATCTCGTTCGTCGTGGCCGGTGTGATCGCGTTGTTCGCCGCATTCTGTTACGCCGAGCTGGCCTCGGCGGTACCGACCGCGGGATCGTCCTACACCTACGCCTACACCACGCTCGGCGAGATCATCGCCTGGATCATCGGGTGGGACCTCATCCTGGAATTCGCCCTCGGCGCGGCGGTGGTCTCGCGGGGTTGGTCCGGATATCTGCAGGATGTGTTCAATCTGCCGACGACCTTCTTCGGCGAGAGCTCGACGGTCAACCTCGGAGCGGTGGCGATCGCCCTGGTGCTCGGCGTGGTCGCCACCATCGGCATCAAGGAATCCGGTTGGCTCACCAACGCTTTGGTGTATCTCAAGGTGAGCATCTGTGTGTTCATCATCATCGCCGGGTTGTTCTTCATCAAGGCCGCCAACTACACCCCGTTCATTCCGCCTGCACAGCCGACCGGCGGCGACGGCGGGTTGAGACAACCGTTGTGGCAGTGGGCCACCGGCGTCGAGGCGACGGCGTTCGGTGTGGCCGGGGTGCTGTTCGCCTCGGCGGTCGTGTTCTTCTCCTACAGCGGGTTCGAGATCGTCGCGAATCTCGGGGAGGAGACCAAGAATCCGGCCCGCGCCATGACCCGCGGATTACTCGGCACCCTGCTCATCTGCACGGTGCTCTACGTGGGTGTGTGTTTCGTCGTGGTCGGCATGGTGCACTACACCGACCTCAGTGAGGGCGCGCCACTCTCGGATGCGTTCAATCAGGTGGGTTTGAGCTGGGCGGGCGTGCTCGTCGGTATCGCTGCGGTCGCCGGCCTGACGTCGGTGATCCTTGTCGACATCGTCGGTATGTCGCGGATCGGATTCGCGCTCGCTCGTGACGGTCTGGTGCCGCACTCGGCGGGCAAGATCCACCCGAAATGGCAGACGCCGTACCGCATCACGATGCTGACCACCGCGGTCGTCGTGCTCCTCGGTGCCTTCGTCCCGCTCTCCGCGCTTGCCGAGATGGTCTCCATCGGTACGCTTTTCGCGTTCCTGGTCGTGTCCGTCGCCGTCCCCGTCCTGCGCCGAACCCAACCGGAGATGAAGCGTCCGTTCCGGGTTCCGTGGTCGCCGGTGCTGCCGATCATCTCGGCGATCTGCTGCGCGGGGCTGATGGTGAACCTTGCGATCGAGACCTGGATACGGTTCGTGGTCTGGCTGGTGATCGGTTTGGGTATCTACTTCTTCTACGGCCGCACGCACTCCAATCTGGCTCGTGCGAACCGGGATTCGACGGTCCGGGCCGAGGAGTCACCCGCGTCGTAGCGTGAGGATCGCCACCTCGGGTGGCGCACCGACCCGCACCGGTGGCCCCCAGGCGCCGGCGCCGCGCGTCGTGTACAGCGTCGTCTCGCCGACCCGGTCGAGGCCCTCGACCGACGGCTGCTGCAGCGGCACCAGATAGCGGATGGGCCAGATCTGACCGCCATGGGTGTGACCCGAGAGTTGCAGATCCACACCGAGATCCGAGGCCTGCAATGCCTGCCGGGGTTCGTGGGCGAGCAGCAGGCGAAAGCGTTGCGGGTCACTGCCGGCCAGCGCGCCCGACAGGTCGGGCCGGTACGGTTCGGGCGCGCTGTAGTCGTGGATGCCGACCACGTCGATCGTCGCCCCGCCGCGGCTGACGGCGACGCGCTGGTTGCGCAGCGTGGTCACGCCCACCCGCTCCCACTCGTCGAGCCATCGTCCGCCGTCGTCGCTGTAGAACTCATGATTGCCGCTGACCCCGAACACCCCGAGCGGTGCGCGTAGCGCGGTCAACGGCGCGAGATCGCCGGAGAGTTCGGCGACCGTGCCGTCGGTGAGGTCACCGGCGATCGCGATCAGGTCCGGCCGCTGCGCGTTGACGAGGTCGACGACGCGCCGGGTGAAGTCGGCGTCGCGGGCCGGTCCGACGTGCAGATCGGAGATGAGCGCCATCCGCGTGCCGTCGAAGGATTCGGGGAGGTCGGCGAGTCGGATCTCGGTGTGGGTGACCCGCGGGTCGGCCGCCTCGACCACCCCGTACGCGGTGAGTGCGACGGACGTGACGGCCACGGCCCCGGTCGCCGCGCGGACCGCCTGCAGGCGGCGCCGGCGTCTCGGCTCGGCGAGCTCACTCGATGACCGCCGGATGACCAGCCGCCAGATGAACGCGCCGATACCGACCACCGCCAACCCGAGCACCAGGTACAACACCGTCGCCAGCCAGGTCAGCCCGAGCCACGCCAGGGGACGAAAGGTCGAGGGATTCAGTCCGCGCCCGGTGGCGATACCGACGACGGCCAACGCCCAGAACGCGACGAGCAGGGCGTCGGCGATCACCGACCAGGGGCGCGGCAGCGCTGTGGCCCGCACGAGGCGACGATGCAGCCAGAAGGTGATGAGCGCGAGGAATGCGGCGAAGAAGACAATCATGGCAAGTTGCCGCGAACACTACCGCAGAACGGGTCCGAAGTGCTCATCCGTTCCCGCACGCTCAGTTCGGATCGCGGGTGATCTTATGCCCGGCATCCGGGTACAACATCACCCGGAACCATCCGGGCGGAGTCCATGATGGAGTGATGAGCTTCGACATCGCGACCGCCCAGACCGGCACCTACACCGAGCTCGCCGAGGCCGCAGCAGGCCTCGTTGCCGGCGAGCACGACCGCATCGCCAACGCGGCCAATATCTCAGCGCTGGTGTATCACTCACTGCCCCAGCTGAACTGGGTCGGTTTCTACTTCTTCGACGGTACCGAGCTGGTCGTCGGGCCGTTCCAGGGCAAGCCCGCCTGCGTGCGTATCGGTCTCGACCGCGGAGTGTGCGGCGCAGCGGCACGCACCCGCACGACGCAGCGCGTCGCCGATGTCCACGCGGTCCCCGACCACATCGCCTGCGACGCGCAGAGCCGCTCGGAACTCGTCGTGCCCCTCGTCGGCGCCGACGACGAGTTGATCGGAGTCTTCGACCTCGACAGCCCGGTACCGGAGCGTTTCACCGCCGACGATCAGCGCGGACTGGAGGCCATCGCGGCGGTCTTCGTCGACTCGTTGCGGTGATCGCCGCGCACCGGCGTCGCCATCACCGTCGACCACCAGGTCGACAGCGGCGACGGCTCGGGCCACACCACGTCGGTGCGGGCGGGTGCATCGTGTTCACGGTCGGTCATGCTGTCCTCCTTGTCTTTTCGCCGTGAGACGATCGATGACGACGTCGTTGAAGACTATTAGCACTCTTTTGCTTCGAGTGCTAGACGAGCGCGCGCAGCGGGGTTATATTGGGACCCGTACAGCGTGAGAGCTGCCTGTCAAAGGGTGGCAGGCAGCCTGGTCTTCAGGAGGTGAGTGCTGTGCTTCGTTTTGATCCGTTCAGTGATGTCGACGCGCTTGCTCGTGGATTGATGACCGGCTCGATGGTCGGTAGTCAGCGCGCCCCGCGGTTCATGCCGCTGGATCTGTACAAGGTCGGCGATCACTACATGCTGATCGCCGACATGCCCGGCGCCGATCCCGGATCGATCGACGTCAACGTGGACAACGGCGTGCTGACCCTCTCGGCGCAGCGCAGCGCCCCGTCCGACGACGGAGTGCAATGGCTGGCCAGTGAGCGGTTCTCGGGGAGCTATCGCCGCCAGATCACCCTGGGCGACGGCATCGACCCGGCGCGCATCTCGGCGACCTACGACAACGGTGTGCTGCATGTGAGCATCCCGCTCGCAGAGGAGGCCAAGCCGCGCAAGATCGCCGTCGAGACCAAGAGCGATCCGCACGCGATCGCGGCCGGAACATCGGGCTGAGACAACCGGTCGGGCCGAGGCAACCCATGGCCGGCCGGGGAACCGAGGACAACGCAGGAGGTTGTGATGAACATGCCCGCGCAAGAACCGATTCCGAAGGCCGACGAGGCCGACTGGGTGGAGCAGACCGTCGAGGTCACCGACGACTCCGGCGTCGACGAGTATCCGTACACGCCCCACGATGACGGTCCCGACACGGAGGAGGAGCTGATCCCCGGCGAGCAGCGCACGCCCGGTTCGCGCTGAGCGCACGGAGCCCGTGTCGCCGACGCGGTAATCGATGGCGGTGGCGTCACCGACAAACGGTGTCGCCACCGCCATCGCCGTATGAACCGGCGGGCGTAGGCTCGATGTGACGTCACCGACATACGACCCCGGGGGATCTCGTGACCACTGCCTACGACTTCACCGCCACCGATATCGACGGCAATCCCGTCGATCTGAGCACTTATCGCGGCCATCCGCTGCTCATCGTGAACACCGCATCCAAATGCGGATTCACCCCGCAGTACCAGGGTCTGGAGAAGTTGCACCGCGAGTACGCCGACCAGGGGCTGGTGGTCCTCGGATTCCCGTGTGACCAGTTCGCCCACCAGGAGCCCGGTGACGAGGACGAGATCAAGAACTTCTGCTCGTTGACCTACGACGTGACCTTCCCGATGTTCGCCAAGGTCGACGTCAACGGCGACGACGCCCATCCGCTGTATCAGTGGCTGCGCCAACAGAAGTCGGGAATCCTGGGCAGCCGGGTCAAATGGAATTTCACCAAATTCCTCGTCGACAAGTCGGGTGCGGTGGTGGCGCGGTTCGCGCCGACGGTCACGCCGGAGAAGCTCACCGACGACATCGACAAAGTGCTCTGACCGGCGGCGCACCGAACAAGAATTCCTGGTGCGACAACTGCGGGGCACCGGTGTGAACCGGTGCCCCGCAGTTGTTTCCCTTACGCGGTTGCGATGCGGCAGATCAGTCGGCCAAGGTCGCCGCGTCGATGACGAAGCGGTAGCGCACGTCGCTGTCGACGACGCGATCATAGGCCTCGTTGATCCCATCGGCGCTGATCGTCTCGATCTCTGCGCCGATGCCGTGCTCGGCGCAGAAGTCGAGCATCTCCTGGGTCGGGGCGATCCCGCCGACCATCGACCCGGCCAGCGAGCGCCGATTGTTCAGCAGCGGGAATGCCTTGAGCTGCAGGGGATGTTCGGGCAGTCCGAGTTCGACGAAGGTGCCGTTGACCGCGAGCAACGAGAGGTACTGGTTGAGGTCGAGGTTCACCGACACCGTGTTCAGGATCAGATCGAACTCGTTGCGCAGCGTGCGGAAGGTCGACTCGTCACTGGTCGCGTAATAGTGATCTGCACCGAACCGCTTGCCGTCCTCCTCTTTTCGCATCGACTGGCTGAGCACGGTCACCTCGGCGCCGAGGGCGTGGGCGATCTTGACGCCCACGTGCCCGAGCCCGCCCATGCCGATGATGGCGACCTTCTTGCCCGGCCCGGCGCCCCAATGCTTCAACGGCGAGTACAGCGTGATGCCCGCACACAGAAGGGGAGTGGCGACGTCCAGCTCCAGGCCGTCGGGAATCCGCAGCACGAAGTCCTCGGTCACCACGACCTGCTGTGAGTAGCCGCCGTGGGTGAATTCGCCCTCGTAGGTGGTGGAGTTGTAGGTTCCCACAGCACCTTTCACGCAGTACTGCTCGTCGCCGTCCTTGCAGGGGCCGCACTCGCCGCAGGACTGGACGAAGCAGCCGACGCCGACGCGGTCGCCGACCTTGTGCCGGGTGACCTCGGAACCGACCGCGGAGACGGTGCCGGTGATCTCGTGGCCGGGCACCACCGGGTAAGTGGTGCCGCCCCATTCGTTGCGGGCGGTGTGGATGTCGGAGTGGCAGATGCCCGCGTAGGCGATGTCGATGAGGACGTCGCGCGGCGCGAGGTCCCGACGTTCGATGGTGGTCTTCGACAGCGGCTGGTCGGGTGCGGTGGCGATGTAGGCGTTGACGGTTGTCGTCACGGGTGTCCTTCCCGAGCGCACGCCGCAACCCGGGGGATGTCGGGGGAGTGGCGCGGCTCTGATCGATTGCCTGCACCATCCATTGTGCTCCACATATGGCCGCGCTCGCATACTCGCAGCGCACGCCGTCGCGGATGCCGGTCCGGGGTGATTTGCGGAGATCGCGCCAGGTCTACGTCCGACGCCACCGCGGTCCGGGATCCACGTCGAGTCCGGCAACGTGAAGCGAACCCACAACGAGGGCCTTGACGGTCCATCGGAGTTCGGTCTCGATGTCGTCGTCGGGGAGGTCGGCGCGTGCGCTCGACGGTCGTTTCTCCTGGCCGTAGGAGGCGTAGACGGTATCGGCCAGTGCGACAGCCGCAAACGCGATGCCGGAAAGCAAGGTCCGCGCGGTTGCCGGGTCCAGGCCGTATACCGCGGCGACGCGATGGTGGTGCGCGCCGATCTTGGCGACCATCGTCGCGGTGGTGTCGGTTCGGCGGGTGAGGAACGGGGTGATGCCGGGGTGGTGGTGCGCGAGCAGGCGTATCGACAGTGCGAAGTCGAGGAGGTACTCGTGGATCGGGAGGGCTGCGTGTGGGTCGGGGATCGACCAGTCGAGGAAGATCTGCTCGGCGATGAGTGTGCGCAGTTCGCCGAGGCCGTCCACGTGTTTGTACAACGCCGCCTGAGTCACCCCGAGCTGCTTGGCCATCCCGGCGAAAGTAACTGCAGGCAAGGTCATTTCGACGCCGGCGGTGATGATACGAGCACGGTCGAGGGTGGGTGGGCGGCCCCGACGCCGTGGTGGCGCCGGGGCGTCGGTGCCGAGGCTTGCCTTCTCGTCCATAATTTGTATAGTACCCATAAACTAATTGATGGGAGCGCGTATGGCCACCGAGTTCGCCACCCCGCCCGCGGGTTCGGGTGACCCCGACGAGACATCACTGCGCGGCGACGAGCACCGCAGTGGGCTCGCCGACGTCACCGCACGGGTGGTGCGCATCACGCGACCCAGTGCCGGGTTGCTGCGTGTGGTGCTGGACATCGGTGAAGCGGCTCGGGATTCGACGTGGGCGCGGCCGAATGTGGCTGTCCGGATTGGCCTCGACGACGCCGAGGCCCGCTCCCGCGTCTACACCGTGCGTGACGCCGACCTCGATGCGGCACGGATCACACTCGACGTGGTACAGCACGGTGCCGACAGCCCGATGATGCGGTGGAGCACGGTGCTTCGTGTCGGCGATGCCGTCGAGCTGACCGGACCGCGTCCACACTTCCTGCCGCCGGAGGGCGGTGCGCGGGTTGCGCTGTTCGCCGATGATTCGGCGCTTCCCGCGCTCTACGAGATCCTGCGGGTCTGGCCCGAGGGGCGATCGGCGATCGCCGTCGTCCAGAGTGACGACGACGTGGCGGTCGGTGAACTGGTGTCCGGTGCGCAGGTCCGTATCGAGCAGGTCTCCGCCGAACCCGGCTCGTTGGTGCGCTCGGCGACACGGATCGCCGACCCCACCGACCTGGTCGTCTGGGCCGCCGGTGAACGCGACGAGATGCGGTCGCTGCGAGCGTATTTCCGCTCCACCCTCGGCCTGGCAAAGGATCGGACCGCGGTGTTCGGCTACTGGCGACGCGGTGTGAGCAACACCGAAATCGATCGGGTCCGCTTGCGGACCTATAACTCGTTGACGGCGCAGGGCAAGACGCTCGCCGATCTTGACGACCTGGCCCTCGAAGTCTGATCGACGTTCCGCGGTGGGCATCGAAAATACATGCGCGCCAGCGCATCTGGTACTTATCGCCCGATAGAAGATCTTCTTCGCAAATCGCCCGACGGGGTGGCTGTCGGGCAGTTGGCGTCGTATCCTCCTCCTGTTAATGGTTGTCGTTGCCAGTAGGGCGTGAAGCCCGGGACGGATCGAGAGTGCGCATCAGCAGAATGGCGGTGGCGGCGGTGGCCGCTGCGGCGGTGGTGGTCGGTATCGCCGGATGTTCGAGTTCGTCGGGCGGGTCCGACGACTCGACGATCCACGCCGTGGCGGCGGAGAACGAGTACGCCGATGTGCTCTCGCAGGTCGGCGGGCACTACGTGTCGGTCTCGGCGATCATGAGCGACCCCAACACCGATCCGCATACCTACGAGGCGAGTCCGTCGGTGGCCAAGGAACTCCGCGACGCGACCCTGGTGGTGCAGAACGGGCTGGGCTACGACGACTTCATGTCCAAGCTCGAGCAGGCGTCCCCGGTCAACGGGCGTAAAGTCGTTGTGGCCCAACAGGTACTCGGACTTCCGGACTCCACCCCCAATCCGCACCTGTGGTACGACCCCAAGACGATGCCCGCGGTGGCCAAGGCCATCGCCGACGATCTCGGCACGCTGCAACCCGCCCACAAGGACGAGTTCGAGAAGAATGCGTCGGCGTTCACCGCCTCGCTGCAGCCCTGGCTGACCGCCCTGGCGAGCTTCGCCAAGACCCACCCCGCGACACCGGTTGCCGTCACCGAACCGGTCGCCGACTACATGTTGCAGGCGGCAGGCACCGACATCAAGACGCCCTGGACGCTGCAGGCGGCGATCATGAACGACACCGACCCGTCGCCTCAGGACTCGACGCTGCAGGATTCGCTGCTGAGCGACAAGCAGGTCAAGGTCTTCCTCTACAACCAGCAGGTCACCGACGACACCACAAGCAAGTACCTGGCGCTGTCCAAGTCACACGGCATCCCGGTGGTCGGCGTGTACGAGACGATGCCGACCGGCTACACCTACCAGCGGTGGATGACCGCCGAACTCGACGCGATGTCCAAGGCCGTCACCGACGGCACCTCGACCGAGAAACTCTGAGCCGGTGGTAGGGCCCGCGGACTCGATCGTTCTCGCCGCGCACGACATCCGGGTGAGTCTGGGCGGCCAGCCGGTGCTCGACGACGTCTCCGTCGAGGTGGCGCCGGGAGAGTTCGTGGGACTGATCGGCGCCAACGGTGCCGGGAAGACGACGCTGTTGCGCGTGTTGCTCGGAGTTCTGCGGCCGAACTCCGGGCAGGTACATCGGCCCCCGCGTGGCGCGATCGGGTACCTCCCGCAGAAGGTCGGCGTCGATGCCGACACCCCGCTGCGTGCCCGCGACATCGTGGCCCTCGGCATCGACGGCGGACGACTCGGTATACCGCTGCGGCGCAGAAGGTTACGGCCCGTCGTCGACGAGGCGCTCGAAGCGGTGGACGCGCAGGCTTTCGCCGACAAGCGCATCGGCGAGCTCTCCGGGGGACAACAGCAACGCGTCCTGCTCGCGCACGCGTTGATCCGGAAACCGCAACTGTTACTCCTCGACGAACCGTTGGCGGGCCTCGACCCCGGCAGCGCCTCGGACATCGTCGACCTCCTCGACACCCTGCGCCGCACCACGGGGGTCAGCATCGTCATGACCGCCCACGACATCAATGTGCTCCTGCCGGTGATGGATCGCGTCGTCTACCTCGCCGGCGGCAAGGCCGTCGACGGCCGCCCCGGCGAGGTGATCACCACCGAGGTGCTCAGCGGGCTCTACGGACGGCCCATCCGCGTCATCCGCACCGACGGGCGAGTCCTCGTGCTCGCCGACGATCGGATGTCCTCGCCCGGGCTCGTCGCACCCGACGAGCTCGGGGTCTAGGGGCCGCATGAGTAGCGACGAGTGGCTCACCGGATTCTTCGTCACCGAATCGGTCCAGACCGCACTGCTGGTGGGTGGCTTCGTCGCCGCGGTCGCCGCCGTCGTGGGGGTGTTCACCGTCGTGCGCGGGCAGTCCTTCGCCGGTCACGCGCTCGCCGACCTCGGCGCCGTCGGCGGTTCGGCGTCGTTCCTCCTCGGTATCAGCCAGCTGTGGGGATTCGTGGGGGCCGGCGTGCTCGCGGCACTCCTGATGGAGGTCATCGGGATTCGCCGCATCCAGGGTCGTGACGTGGCCACCGGGGTGATCCTCGGGTTCGGTCTGGGCCTGACCTCGCTGCTGTTGTATCTGGCGACCACCAATGGTTCCGGTGCGTCACACGACGCCACGGTGTCGGTGCTGTTCGGATCGCTGTTCGTCATCGATCGGGCACTGGTGCCGGTCGTCGTCGCCCTCGGCCTCGTCGCACTCGCCCTGGTGGCAGCCATGTGCCGGTGGCTGCAACTCGACCTCGTCGACCATGACCTCGCCACCGCCGCCGGCGTGCGAGTTCGGTTGTCCGGCTGCGCCTTCCTGATCGCCTTGGCCCTGGCGGTGGAGTTGTCGTCGCTGACGATCGGCGTCATCCTGTCCACCGCGCTGCTCATCGGGCCACCGGCCACCGCGCTTTTGGTGACCCGGCGGTTCTCCACCGCGATCCTGCTCTCGGTCGTTCTCGGCGTGGCCGCCACCTGGCTGGGCTGTCTGCTCTCCTATGAGAGCCACTATTGGGCTGGTACGCACGGCAATTGGCCGGTCAGCTTCTGCATCGTGACACTGGTGTTCCTCGCCTATCTCCTCGCGCGCGTGCTGTCGGCCGGCCGCCGACGCCACGTCACCATCGCAATACCGGTGCCGAGCTGATGTTCGAGCCGTTTCTGATCAATGCCTGGATCGCCGGTACCCTGGTCGGGATCATCGCGGGTGTGGTGGGGTTCTTCGTCGTCCTGCGCGGGGATTCGTTTCTGGCGCATGCCGTTCCGCACGGTGCCTTCGCCGGCGCCGCGGCCGCGGTCTTGGTGGGCGCCAACCCCCTTCTCGGTCTGGGTGTCGCCGCCACCGCCGGTGCGATGACGATCTCCGCGCTGGGGGCGCGCGCCCGACGTGACGTGGCGACGGCGCTGGGCCTCGTGCTCATGTTGGGGCTCGGTGAGTTCTTCCTCAGCCGCGGCGACCAGTACTCGTCGCAGGTGTATGCCCTGCTGTTCGGGCAGATCCTCGGAGTGTCGACGATCGCCATTGTCCCGATGGTGGCTCTCGGTGCGCTGTGTGTGCTGACGGTGGCCGTCGTGTATCGGCCGCTGCTGCTCGGCTCGGTGCTACCCGACATGGCGGCCGGTCACGGCGTCGACACCCGGTACACCTCGATGGCCTTCGCGCTGGTCCTGGCATGCGCGACCACGATGAGTGTGCCGATCGTCGGTGCTCTGCTGATGTTCGCCCTGCTCGTGGGTCCGGCGGCGACGGCCCGGTGCTTCACCCGCAGCCCGGGTCGGTCGATCGCGGTCTCGGTGGTGCTGTCGGTCGGTGCGGTGTGGGCCGCCATCGCCTTGTCGGTGCAGACCGATTGGCCGATCGGGTTCTTCGTCACCGCGATCTGTGCCGCGATGTACATCGTCGGACGTCTTGCCGGCGTCCTCTCGTCACGACGCGTCGGACGGGCCGCGCGAGAACGGGATCAACCTCTGCGGACATCGCACAGGTACTCCACAGCCACCCCGTGACGGTCCTCACGCTGTGAATAAAGTCGTCTATACGTCCGCACATTGGTGGTTCGCTATCGTCTAGCCCATCATCAGGCCGACGGGGAGACGGTGAGTTCCACACTCCACAGGATCACGCGCACGACGGTGGGTTTGTCGACGCTGAACTTCGCGGTGGTGGCGGCGGTGACGCTGCTCGATCCGACGCGCGGGCCGGTCGGGGACCTCGCACGTACATGGGTCATCGCGTGCATCGTCGCCGATGCCGTCGTGGCGATGGTCTGGTTTGTCAGCGACGTCGTGACACACGGCGTGGCCGCACGAGCCTTCGGGATCTGGGCGGACGTCGGGACCGCATCGGTGTTGATCACTTTCGCCGATCCGGGTGAGGCGCTGGTGGGGTGTGTCCTGTTTGCCGTGACCGGGGCGTTCTTCACGTTCTATCTGCCGCGTTTGTGGATGCGCATCCACGTCGTCTTCGTCCTCGGGTTCATCTTGCTGATGGCGGCGCTCTCGGTGCGCGACGGCATGAACTGGCCGACCGTCATCGCCCGCACCGACGTGGTGATCGCCGGTGTACTCGGCCTACCGATGACCATCCAGATCGTGTGGGCCTCCCAACGGCGTCGCGCCCGACTGTCGGAGGTCGACGCACTGACCCGCATCGCCAACCGCCGTGGCCTCGACCGATACGTCGAATCCGTGTACCGGACGCAGCCCCGTGGCGTCCTCGGCGCGATGGTCATCGACGTCGACTACTTCAAGTCGGTCAACGACGAGTACGGCCACGATACCGGTGACCGGGTGCTGGTAGCCGTGGCGCAGGCGCTCGTCGAGGCCGTCGGAGATGCCGGGACCGTCGCGCGTAACGGCGGTGAGGAGTTCGCGGTGTTCCTCGCCCTCGACGCCGCATACGAACTGGATGCGACGACAGCACTCATGCCGGTGCGCGTCACGGTTCCCGGGATCGCGCCGGTCGGCCTCAGCATAGGGGTGGCGTCCGTGTCTATCCGGGCACCGCAGGAGATGGACGCCTCGACCGCCTGGCGTCTACTGGCCGCCGCGGACGAGGCGATGTATCGGGCGAAGGCGCGGGGTGGGGCGCGCGTCGAGAGCGTGGATCTGGCGGGTACCCCGCCCCCGTGACGCGGGCTTTCGCCGCCGGTGTCAGTCGTCGCCGAGGACCCGCACGACGGTGCGGCCGGTGAGCTTGCCGGCCTTGATCTGCTCGAGCGCCGCGGGCAGGTCGTCGAGACCGATCTCGCTGATGACGCGGTCGAGATGCGATGGGCGCAAATCGCTTTCGATGCGTGACCAGATCGACCGGCGCAGCTCCGCGCCGATGAGCACCGAGTCGATTCCGAGTAGTGCGACCCCGCGGAGGATGAACGGCATCACCGTGGCCGGCAGGTCCGCACCGCCGGTGAGGCCGCTCGCGGCGACCGCGCCACTGTGGTTCATGGTGCTCAGGACGTACGCCAGGGTCTTGCCGCCGACGCAGTCGACCGCACCTGCCCACACCGACTTGCCGAGCGGCCGGATCTTCGTCTCCTCGTCGACGAGCCGTCCGATGACCTCGGTGGCCCCGAGTTCGCGCAACAGGGGTTCGGCGTCGGGTTTGCCGCTCGACGCGGTGACGGTGAAGCCGGCCCCGGCGAGAAGATCGACGCTCACCGCGCCGACACCGCCGGAAGCGCCGGTGACGAGCACCGGTCCGTCGTCGGGGCGCACGCCGTGATCGAGTAGCGCGGCGACGCTCATCGCCGCGGTGAAGCCCGCGGTCCCGATGGTGGCGGCCTCGCGGGTGCTCAGTGATCGCAGCGCGACCACCTGTGCAGCGGGTACGCGAGCATAGTCGGCGTAGCCGCCGTTGGCCTCGGTGCCGATCGGTCCGCCGTGTGCGACGACCCGATCACCGGGGGCGAAATCGGGGTGATCGGAGGCCACGACCTCCCCGGCGACGTCGATGCCCGGAACGATCGGATACGTGCGGACCACCCCGCCGCGCGGGGTGACCGCGAGTGCGTCCTTGTAGTTGACGCCCGAATAGTGCACGGCGATCGTCACCTCGCCGTCGGGAAGATCGTTCGCGGACAACGTGGTTCGGTCGAGGGAGATCTGTCCGTCGGCTTCGGTGGCCAGCAGGGCGGTGAAGTTCTCGGGCGTGCTCGTCATCGTGGTCCTCCGTTGGGCGTTGATGGTCGCTTCTCCAGTGATGGTAGGCACCGGTGCGCGCGAGGGCAGGGCCGGTGGTCGCGCACCGGCCCCGTCAATCGCTCCCGCTTCCGATTGTGTCCGGGTACGGTCCGTACATGAGGTCACTCACCCGCGTCCTGGTCGTCCTCGCCGCGTTGGCCACGCTCGGGGCCCTGTTGCCCGCAGCAGCGCATGCCACGCCGTCGTCGGGTGTCAGGGCGGTGACCCTGGCCGAAGGTGACATTCCCGCCGACCTGCTGCCGTTCGTGCCGCGCGGGGTGCATGTGGCGGTCCGGGAGATCACCATCGCGCCCGGCGGAAGCATCGGCTGGCATTATCACGACGGGGAATTGATCGGGTTGGTGCGGGCCGGCACGCTGACCCATCCGGGCGCCGATTGCGCACCCGTCGTCTACCACACCGGCGGCATCATCAAAGAGCCTGCAGGACAAGCAAATACTCACGTGGGCCGAAACCTCGGTACCGGGCTGGTGGTGCTCGACGTGCTCTACCTGATCCCGTTGGGCAAGCCGCTGTTCGAGGATGCGCCCGCACCGGCGTGCGACGCACCGCGCTGACGCGTTCCGCATCCGACGCCCCCATCACCGAAAGTGATTGCCATTCCATGAGTCCGCGCACAACCATCGTGATCACCGGTGCCAGCGACGGGATCGGGGCGGTCACCGCCCGAACCCTCGCCGCACCCGATGTCGACCTGATCCTCGTCGGCCGTTCCGCCGGCAAACTCGACGCCGTCACCGCCGACACCGGTGCGGTGGGATTCACCGCGGACTATGCGGAACTCGACGACGTCCGCCGGCTCGCCGAGAAGATCCGCGAGCACACCGACCACATCGACGTACTGCTCAACAACGCCGGCGGTACCTTCGATCCCCGGCACGCCACGCCCGACGGGCACGAGCCCAACTTCCAGATCAACCATCTCGCACCGTTTCTGCTCACCAATCTGCTCCGAGATCGGCTGGCGGCGCCGGACGCCTGCCTGGTGGTCAACACCGCCAGCGTCGGCAACCTCGCCGGCCACGTCGACCTCTCCGATCTGGACTACCGGCGCCGGCGCCCCATCGGCCTGCGCTGCTACGGCACCGCGAAACTGATGAACATCCTGTTCACCCGTGGCATCGCGCAGCGGTGGACCGACGAGGGGATCGTCTCCGCCGCAGTACATCCCGGTCCCGCGGCGACGAGTTTCGGCCGTGACTCGGCGTTCGTCGGACTCCTGTATCGCACGCCGCTGCGCCACATCGGGACCATCACACCCGACAAGGGTGCGCAACCGCTGATCGAGTTGGCCCGCCGCGGCCCCGACCCGGAGATCAACGGGGTGTACTTTCATCGACACAAAGCCAAGGGACCCGAGAACCGCCAAGCTCACGATCAAACACTGATCGACGGATTGTGGTCGGCGTCGGCACAATTGGTGGGGGTCGATCCCGGCTGAGCTCTACCACCATGAACCCGAAGCACTCCGAGGAGAACAGATGTCCCGTCCACCGCTTCCCGAGTCCGCCCGCGAACTGTTGGCCAAGGCCAACCCCGCGGTCATGGCGACCGTCCGATCCGACGGCGCGCCCGTGTCGGCGGCCACGTGGTACCTCCTCGACGGCGACCACGTGCTGCTCAACATGGACGACGAGCGCGTCCGGCTGCGGCATCTGCGCAACGACCCGCGGGTCACGCTGACGGTCCTCGCCGAGGACAGCTGGTACACGCACGTGACGTTGATCGGCGAGGTCGTCGACTTCCGCGCCGACGACGGGTTCGCTGACATCGACCGCATCTCCCGGCACTACGGCGGCCAGCCGTACCCCGACCACGAGCGGCCCCGGACGACTGCGGTGATGGCTGTGCAGCGGTGGTACGGCTGGGGTGCCATGCAGGACAACGACCAGGCGTCACCGACCGCCGACTGACCGCAGGCGAGACTGCTCAGTCCACCCACACCGACCGGGCGCCGGCGTCGCCCACCAGGACCACCATCACGAGCGTGCCGACGGCGACGACGACGGTCGCCGCCGCCAGGATGACCGTCGTCATCCGGATGACCCGAGCCGACGGCCGCCACGGCACACGGGCCAGGATGCGCTCGTCATGCGCCGCCCACCACAGCACGGTGAGCGCGAACAGTGTTGCCACCCAGGCGATCATCTGATCGCCGAGCTCGGCATGGCGGAGGAGATCGGGGTTGGCGGCGACGCGTTTCTGCAAGGCCTCGCCTGCCGAGGTGGTCAATGGTGTGACGACGACGGCGATCGTGACGACGAGTAGCGGCACGATGCCGAGACGGCGTCGCGCGCTCGGCCAGGCGGCACTGGCGCCGGCGAGCAGTGCGGCGAGCGGAATCGCCACGACCGCGAGGTGAACGAAGAGGGGATGAGCAGGGATGCCATTGATCGTGTCCATGGGCCAGAAGTGTTGTGCTCGTCCGCTGAAGAATCGCTGAAAAGCCGACACCCACACTCGGTTTCGGTGATCCGGTGAATCCGCCCGGGGGTGTGACCGGCCGTCAGGCCGCGGCGTCGGAGGACACGGTGGTCAGGACGGCGGGGGAGCGGTGGTGTTTGACCAGATAGACGGCGGTGCTCAACACGGTCCACGCCGCGAGCACCACGAAGGGTGCCGCGTGCTGGTGATGGGGAAAGTAGATGGCGGTGTGCAAGGCACTGACCGTCGAACCCGGCGGAAGCCACCCACCGATGCTCGCCAGGATGCGCGGCAGCAGCGGCCACGCCACCGAACCGCCCGACGACGGGTTGCCGAGCAGGATCATCACCGCCCAGGTCGGCAGGATCGCCCACCGGCCCATCAGCGAACTGAACATCGTGAAGATCATGCCGCACGTGAACATGGTGAACGCCACGATGAACCACGCCTCGAAAAACGGCAGATCGAGCGTGGCCACCACCCGGTCGACGGTGAAGGTCACCAACAGGCCGCCGAGAAGTGAGTAGGCGCCCGTGAATCCGATGCGTTCCCACGGTTTCAGCGCGGCCGCGTGTACACCGAGCTGGATGGCGCCGACGAATCCGACGACGACCGCCGCGATCGTCATGTAGAAGACCGTCAGACCATGCGGGTCGCCGTCCTGCAACGGATGCAGGTCCCGAACCGTGACCGTGTACCCGGCCCGCTGTGCGGCGGGCGGAAGGGTATCGGTGAGCAGTGATGCCACCGACTGACCCGATGCACTCGAGATATCAAGGGTCATCAGGCGATTCGGCGTCGAGATTTCCACGATCGCGAACACCCGTTGCTCGGCCAGTTGCTCGGCGCCGCTCGCCCGGTCGGCCACAGAAGTGATGTCGAGCGAGCTGCCGATCGCGTCCTCGAGATCACTCTCGAGCATTCGTGACTGTGCGGTCGGAAGGCTGCCGACGATGGCGATCGGGATGGTCTCCGGCCGGGGATTGGCCGTCGCGTACGTGTAGGAACCGACGAACAGGGCAACCGCCACACTGCACAGCAGGGTGACCACGGTCGCCGGGAGGAAACGCGACCCGCGGAAACGACGCCACTTCTCGGCGGTCTGCTCCAGGATGCGCACCGTCCCAGCGTAGGGGAGCCGGTGGTGTTGCCGCGCGAGTCAGACCAACCGGACACGAGTACCGGTCACGCCGAGGCCGCCACCGTTTCCAGGGTGCGGATCACGCGCTCGGTGTCGTACCGATCACCGATGGTGATCCGCAGACCGTGTGGCCGATATGGTGTGACCGAAATCCCGCACGCGATGAGGACCTCGCCGAGAGCGACGCCCTCGGCGCCGGGCAAGAACAAGAAGTTGGCCTGACTGGGAAGCGCGTTGGCGCCTGCGGCTCGCAGTCTGTCGGCAAGACATCTGCGTTCGATCCGCATCCGCCGCACCCGCTCCGACAACTCGTCGGACAAGTCCAGGGTCAGTGGAACCGCGAGTTCGGCGAGTGATCCGACGGCGAAAGGCACTTCGTGAGAACGTAATTCGTCGATCAACGGAATCGGGCCCACCCCGTACCCGACGCGCAATCCGGCAAGGCCATGGGCCTTGCTGAAGGTCCGGACCGCGACGACACGTGGATGTGTTGAGAGCATCTCTGCGAGATCCGGTGCGGTATACGAGAATTCGAGATAGGCCTGATCGATGATCACGGTCACGTCGTCGGGGAGCGCGGTACAGAAGTCGAGTAATTCCGAGCAATCGAGTACCGCGCCGGTCGGGTTGTGCGGTGAGCACACTGCGACCGCGACGGTCTCGGGGCCGACCCGCTCGTACAGTTTCTGCAGATCGGGGCGGCCGTGAACATCGAGGGGTAGGCCGCGGAGCCGTAGCCCGAGGCTGCCGGCGAGTATCGGGTAGCCACCGAACGTGGGTATCGGCGTCAGCAATTCGGGTGACGATACGCCGCGTCGAGCACCATGGCTCACGGCGCAGTGCAGCGCGGCGGCGAGCACGCCGGTGGCACCCGGTCCCACTGTCACCGCGTCGTCGTCGACGCCGAGATGTCCGGCGATGGTGCGGCGCGTGCGGTGCGGCAGGAACTCGGGATAGCGGTTGAGCGAGGGCACCGCATCGGTCAGGGCGCGCGCCAGGCTCGGCAGCGGCCCATATGCGGATTCGTTGAGATCGAGCCGGACTCGTTGCGGTGCAGCATATCTCTGCGATGAGATTTGAAGGGGTGGGTCGGGAGCCGGGCGCAGGTGACGGGTCATCGTCTGCCGGCCCAGCGGATGGCGGTGGCCGCAGCGAAGTCGCCGGCGTGGGCGAACGCCGACATCATCACCACGTCGCCGGGTCGGACACGTCCGTCGTCGATCGCGGTGTCGAGTGTGGTGGGAACACCGACCGCGAACAGGTTGCCGCACTCGTCGAAGGTGTCGGGGTGACGCTCGGCGGGGAGTTCGAGCGCTTCGCGCCAGTTGCGCAAGAAGATTCGATTGGGCTGATTGGTGATGAACCAATCCAGCGCCGACGGAGCGATACCGATCGCATCGGCCACCTCGATCGCCACCTCGGGGACCATACGGTTGCCGCGCGCGAGCACCTTGGTGATGCGCGACTCGGTGAAGCCGATGTGGATTTGTCCGGGTCCGGCCTCCCAGTATTTGCGAGAAGGAGACGACACCGACGCCATGTCCGCCGAGTACTCACCGAAGGAGTGGGCGGCCGACCCGAGAATCGGCGACCCGTCGTCACCGAGGGTCAACAGTGCTGCGGCCGAACCATCGCCGGGGATGGCGGCCTGGGCTTTGCCCCGCACCTGCTCCTGGGTGAAGATCTGTGCCGCACTGTTCTGTGCGAGCGCGATCAACGCCGCTCCACCACCGTCGGCGCGAAGCAACGAACCGGCGATGTCGATCATGTGCATGAACGCCGCACACCCCGCGTTGTGGACGTCGAGGACGGTCCGGGGCCGCAATCCCAGCCGATGCGCCAACTCGCCACCACACCCCCGCACCGGGACCTCGGGCAGCTGACTGTGGGTGAGTACGATGCTCACCTCATCGAGGTACTCGGACCCGTGGCGATCGGTGAGAACGCCTGCCGCCGAGACCATCATGTCCGCCGACGTCTCACCGTCGGCGGCGTGATGGCGAAAAGCGGGTGCCGCGAACATCACGTTGCCCGCAAGGTCGTCGTCGGCGGCGTACCGGGCGAAATAGTCGGCCGGGACCCGGTTGTCGGGGAGATAGGCTGCGAGATCACGCAGGACCACCGGTGAGCGGGTCGGATCAAGTCTGGTCGAGGCGGTCATGACGTCATCCATTCCGGGGTGAGGGGCAGGTTGTTGTGGTGGCGGAACTCGGCGATCGCCGTGAGATTGTCGAGCTCGAGTTGGTGTCCGGCAGAGAACATCTCCCAGAAATCGCCGACCCATACCGGGCGATCGGGCGGCGCGGTGTCGGGGTAGGGATTCTCGTCGTAGAAGGGATGCCGGCAGTTGTTCCACAGCACCACCGAACCCGGACGATTCAACACCACCTGCGCATCGACGACCCGCATCAGGTAGATCATCCACAGGTGTTCGCCCTGATCCCATGCACAGTGGTAGTCGACGGTCATCGCATTCGGGTCGGAGATGGTGCGGGTGTAGATGTCGGTGTTGTCGCCGAGCCGGTCCTGGGCGACCCACAGGCCGGGCTCGTCGGTTTCGGTGAATCCGCGCAGACTGTAGGTCCATTCCTCCAGCGAGCGGGTGTCGGAGAGCCAGGAGAACAGCTCGCGGGGCGGTGCGTCCACGTACCCCTGGATCGGGCAGAACTGCCCGAAGATCTTGTCGTGCGGGTACACCGAGCGCAGCATGTCGACGATGATCGGGGTCGCCACCGTGCGGGGGTGGCTCTCGACGCGGATGAGCCCGTCGATGTCGGCGATGCGGTCCCCGAGGTCGGCGAGCGGGGCGGGCTGACTGGTCATGCGGAGTCCTCTCGGGGCAGGAAGGGAGCGAACGGTGGAACCTCATCGCTGTGGCATTCGACGACAAGACAATTGGGTCCGCGCTCGGCGAAGAGCGCCGCGCAGGCGGCGCTCGTGCCGGCCGCATCGTGGGGATGGCGGACCGTCACGCCGGTATACAGCGCCGACACGGCGCCGGCGATATCCGACGTGCGAAATCGGTTGACACCGAACGTCTCCGGAAAGTACAGATTCTCCCGCGTCACACACATGCCGTGGGCGTTGTTGTTGAGGACGATCAGGGTGACCGGGGCGTCGTGCTCCACGGCGGTGTGAAACTCCATGCCGTGCATGAAGAACGCACCGTCGCCGGCGATCACCACGCTTCGCCGGGACGGATCGTCGATGGCGGCCCCGATCCCCGCCGCGATCGCGTATCCCATGCCGCCCATGCCGAGGGCGACGGTGAAGCGGCCGGAGCGGCGCGGCGTCAGATGGTGTAACGCAGCGGCTCCGGCGTTGCCTGCGTCGGCGAAGACGTGCGCATCGTGGGGTAGGTGTGCGTCGATCGCCGTCATGAGTGCCGGTAGGCCCGGCAGATGCGGATCGGGGGCCGGCGGTGTCGTCAGGTATTCGACAACCGCACGCGGCGGGCGACGCGGCGGGAGCCGACGCAGGGACGCGGACTCCGCGAGATGGATGAGCGCCGTGGCGATCGAGGTGACCGCGACGGTCTTGCTGGGATACCGAGGAGGCTGTTCGCCAACGTGATACAGCTCGATACCGTCGAGCAGGTCGTCGAGGCCACCACGATCGGTGACCGTCATCCGAGTGCCGAGCGCCAGGCACACGTCGGCGTCGGCGAGGGCCCGCCGTGCCGACGGATGGCCCATCACCCCGGTGACCCCGGCGTGCGTGGTGAGGTCGGTGACGGCATCGGCGCCACCGGGAGCGGCGACGATCGTGGCACCGAGCATCGTCGCGATCGCGCTGACGGTCTCGCCCGCATGGGAGCGCGACACCTCGTCGCCGACCCACACACACGTGTGTGCGCCTGCGGTGACGCGCTCGGCGAGGAACGTGGCCAGGGTGTCGAGGGAAGCAGACGCCTGCTCCGCCGAATCGGCACCTGTCCCGGTGGCGCCGGCCGCTCCGTCATACGGCTGCGTCTGAACGTCTTTCGGCACGATCAGGGCGGCGGGCAGGCCGCGGCGCAGCGCGGCGAACGACTGGGCGAGTGCAGACCCGAGATCGGCCGCCGAGCGCACCACCGCACAGTATCCGGTGATGCCGCCGAGGACGGCGATGAGATCGATGGTGTCGGGGGGATCGAGCATGTCCTGGAAGGCACCGCGCCCGGTCAGTGGTGTCGGGGGTGCACCGATCACCGCGAGTACCGGAACCCGGCTGTCGTAGGATTCCGCCAGCGCAGCAACCACATTCAGCGCGCCCCCGCCGGATGTGGTCACGACCATGCCCGGCCGCCCGGTCATCCGCGCCACCCCGTCGGCCATCGCGCCCGCCGCGAACTCGTGTTTGGCAACCACCATCGGCATGCCGATCACCGCTCCGGTGGCGTACACGTCCTCGATGTTGGCGCCGTGGACCCCGAACACCGCGCTGATTCCGTTCTCACGTGCGGCCTCGAGGATGCACTCGGCGACGGTACCTGCGGCAACCATGCTCTGCACTCTTCGCCGGATCACCTGAAGGGCCGCTGAAAGCCGACACTGGTCGGCGCCGGGGGCATCGAATAGACTGTGCGATCAGCGTTCCACGCGGACCGATGCTCTTACCAGCCGACTCGTGACCGCCGGACGCGGGACGGACCGAGCAGTGAAGAGAACTTTGTCGTCGCCCATCGCCCGATGGGGTGTGCGAGTGCAGTCGACGGTGATCGCGGCGATCGTGGTGGCCGTCGCTCTCGGGATCGGCGGCGCGGTGACGCTGTACATGTTGCACCGCGCGAACACCGACGCGATGTATCGATCTACCGCCCGGCAGGCCTACCAGATCGCCACCGCCATCACCCACGGGGGACCCGCCGCCGTTGACTCCGACGATCTCGCCCCCGGCGCCGGTGTGGATGTGATGCAGGTGCTCGATGAGCAGGGCGAGGTCGTGGTGGCCTCACCGGGGGCGCCGACCGGCGCGGTGACACTTGCCGGATACCAGTCGGCGGGGGCGGGCACCGTGCCGGCCGACGACTCACCGGTCTACGCCGACGATGTCTACATCCCCGGATTCCATGGCGAGTACTGCGCGACCGCGGTGACGGCCAGGTATGCGGGACAACGCTATTCGGTCATCGCGCTCGACCGCGCGAGCGGCATTCGCAGCAGTGAATGGACGATGGCCTCGATCATGGCCGTCGAACTGCCGATGGTCGTGATCCTCGGCGCCGGGGCGGTCTACCTCCTCGTCGGCCGATCCCTGCGGCCGGTGTCACGAATCTCCCGGCGGGTCAATGAGATCAGTGCGAGCCGTCTCGGACAACGCGTACCGGTACCCGAGGCGCACGACGAGATCCGAGCGCTGGCGGTGACGATGAACGGGATGCTGCGCCGACTGGAGTCCAGCCACGACGCACAACTGCGCTTCGTCGGTGATGCCTCCCACGAACTGCGCAGCCCACTGACCACCGTCGTCGGACTCCTCGACCTCGCCGACGATTCCCACACCGCGATCGACACGGAAACGGTTCGGGCCGTGCTGCTTCCCGAGGCACGACGAATGCAACACATCGTCGACGACCTGTTGCTGTTGGCCCGAGCCGACGAACGTGGGCTGCCGCTGCAGCGGATCGAGGTCGACCTCGACGACATCGTCGGCGCCGAGATCGCTCGGCTCAAATCGTCGAACACCGTTGTGGTGGAACCGCATCTGGCGCCTGTTCGAGTGGTCGGTGACCGGGAGATGATCGCGCGCGCCGTCCGCAACCTCACCGACAACGCCGCCCGGTACGCCCGCTCCCGGGTGTCGTTGTCGTTGCGCGCCGACGGAGACGACGCGGTGATCACCGTCGGCGATGACGGTCCGGGTATCCCGGAAGCGCAGCGCGAGCGCATCTTCGACAGGTTCGCCCGAGTTGACGCCGACCGGCGTCAGGGATCCGGTGCCGGGCTCGGCCTGGCCATCGTGCGGGAGATCGTTCGTGCCCACGACGGCAGCGTCGTGGTGGCCGAGAGAACCGGTGGCGGTGTCGACTTCGTTGTGCGACTACCGATGCCGGCGGCCGAGAATCTCTCTTCGGCGGACCGAGGCCCTGCTCAGTCCTCCCGCAGCCGGTAGCCGGCTCCGCGCACGGTTTCGATGGAGGACACCCCGAACGGCTGGTCGATACGCCGACGGAGGTAGCCGATGTACACCTCGATGATGTTCTCGTCTCCGGTGTAGTTCTCATCCCAGACCGATTGCAGGATGGAATGTTTGGACACGACGGTGCCCTTGCGGCGCATCAGGTGTTCGAGTACCGAGTATTCCCGGGGTGTCAGCGTGATGACCTGCCCGGAGCGGGTGACCACCCGCTGGGCCGGGTCGAGACTGAGCGTTCCGGCGGTGAGCACGGCGGGGCGCTCCCGGCCGCCGCGCCGCACCACGGCCCGCAGATGCGCGTTGAGCACCACCACCGAGAAGGGTTTGACCAGGTAGTCGTCGGCGCCGAAATCGAGGGCCTCGGCCTGGTCGTACTCGCCGTCCTTGGCCGAGAGCATCACCACCGGTGTCCAGACCTCACGTCGCCGCAACTCGCGAACCACCTCGAACCCGTTGAGGCCGGGCAGGATGATGTCGAGCACGATCGCATCGAACTCCTCGGCGCTCGCCTGGGCCAGGGCGTCCACACCGTCGCCACTGACCGTGACGTTCCACCCGGCGGTGGTGAGTACCCGGCGGACGGTCTCGGCCACATTCGCGTCGTCGTCGACGACCAGCACCCGCACGCGGTCTCCACTTCGGTGTTCGGCAGGGCCCCGGCCCAAGGTCGACTCTACTACCGCTCGTCTGCCCGGACGTCGGTCCCTACTGGGCCGTCAATCCCGCTTCGGCTGCGCCCGCGGTGAGTTCTTCGAGGCCGAAGCCATCGACGGGGCCGAGTGCGCCGACGGCGCGCAAAGCGCCGGACAGTGCCTGCGCTGCGCCCCAGGCGAGGATCGAGGCGGTGAAGGTGTAGGGATCGACACCGGTGAGCGTCGTCGACGCCAGCACCGCGCCGTTGGCGTCGAGCGCCTCTGCGACGATCCACGACGACGTGCTCGCCCGTTGCTCCGCGGTCGGTCCGCCCGTCGATCCCTTCACGGCCCGGGAGAGGACGGCGTCGCCAAGGGCCTTGAGCGGAGCGATCTGCGCGGCGATCGAGGTGACCCGGGTACCGATCTGCAGGGCGCGTGCCGCGGCCGGCGGCGAGCTGAGGTAGACGTCGATGTCACGCAGCTCCGGATACGAATGGGGCAGGGCGAGATGCTCCGACGCCGGAATCGATGCCGCGGTGCGGGAGGCGCCATTGACGGTGAAGGTGTGCACGCGTTCTCCCAGACGTGCCGGACGAAGTCGCCCGTCGCGCAACGAGAATCCGGGCTCGAACATCATGCCGGCCATCGACGCCCGGGTGCCGCCGCTGGTGCCGGGATCGACGATGCCGTAACAGATTCGGACCCCCGTCGCCGCGGGGGTGTCGGCGAGGACCAGGCCGGCGGCGAGATTGCCGGGGACGTAATCGAATCCGAAGGCGCTGAGCAGCCCGATGTTCTTCTCGCGGGCCTCGGCGTCCCGATCGAACACGGCGCGGATGAAGGGCCCCTCGCCGGTGGAGTCGAGGTAGTGCGCACCGGCGTCGAGTGCGGCGTCGAGCGCGGGCCGCCCGTACCGCAGGAATGGGCCGACCGTGCTGATCAGCACATCACCCGATTCCAGCAGTGCGCGAACCGATGCCGGGTCGGTGACATCGGCGACGGCGGTGTCGGCACCGCCGATGTCGGTGGCCACCGAGGCCAAGGCGGACCGGTTGCGGGCGGCCAGTAGAGGCTCGACACCCCGCGCCCGTAGCGCGGCGGCTGTCAGCCGCCCGGTGTATCCCGTCGCCCCGAACAATACGATCTTCGACATCTGCGGCCCCCGCTCTGGACAAGTGTGCGGATTCGACGCTACAGGGCGAGCCGGGGTCGAGGATCAACGGTGCGTGAGCAGGGCGGTTCGGGCGAGCGCACGAACCGTGGGGGACAGTGTCGGAGGTGGGAGTTTGCTCCACTTCCACGGTCGTTCGACCCCCAGCAGCGCGAAGAAACGCCGTGTCGGGGAGTACGCGTCGCCCATGCTGTCCCGCGGATCGCCCGCACGCCAGCCGAGAGCGGACATGGTGTAGGCGACCGGCCCCGCGCGATCGATGACACCACCGGCCACCAGGACGAGCTCCAGCACACCGTAGTCGTGGTCGGCGTCGCTCTTGCCGAGCGGAAAGCGTTCGGCGACGGTGCGCCACAACAGGTTCGGGTCTGTGGCGCATCGTGAGCCGAGTTTCGTTGCCACATAGCGGCCCTTGAGTACACGCGCGAGGCCGATGTCGCGGGTGTACTCGCGGAGCATCGTGACCTGGTAGTGGTCGACCTCCCGATTGGACTCACCGATGGTGTCGGCGATCAGGGGTCGCAACTCGCCCACCACCGACGGCGGCAGGTACCCGGACTTCGTCAGGGTGATGCCCGCCGCGGCGTGGCGGATCAGGACGCCCATGGCGTCGAGGAGTAACGCGGCGTCCGAGGGGATCTCGTCGATCGGCTCATCGAGCCGACAGTCGATCAGCGCACGGGAGAAGTCCGGGGACAGCGTCGGGGTCAGTCGGGCGGTGACGGTCGCAACCAGGGGGCTGACGTGCGCGACGACGCCGAAGACCTGGGTTGCTCGGGACTGGATGTCGAGGCGGTCGTTGACCGCGTCGACATCGAAGAGTTCGGGATCGACGGCGTCGGCGTGGCCTGCGAGCCAGTCGCGGTCGGGATGGTCGGGATCGGCACGCACCGCCAGCAACAGCTCGTAACCCGTTGTGCCACCACAATCCTCGGGCGGGCACGCGCGCTCCCCGGCCAGACATTCCGGCCGTCGGGCCGCGGCGGTGATCGCCTCCACCGTGAGTCGATGGTCCCAGCAGTCGCCGAAATCGTAGCGATAGAACAGTGTGTCGCCGACCCGGGTCAGCAGGGTTGCCAACGGCACCCCGGCCTCGTCGCGCTCGTCCTCATCGGTCTCCCAGTCGGCGAAGGCGTATGTCGGCTTGTAACTGGTCAGCCCGCGAGCACGCGGATCGTTGTCGCGAGTCCACTGGTGCAGATGGCGATCGCCCCAACCCATCACCGCCTGTACGACGAGATGCAGATCGTCGAGTGCGATGTTCGCCGGGACTCGGAATCGACGCCAGATCGGCGGTTCGATGTCGTCGAGTTCGATGCGCAGCTCGACGCCGCCCCGCATGAGGTCAACGGTGGAGTCCCCGACCTCCCCGAGGGCGGCGGGGAGGTCGGGGAGATCGGGGACGGCATGAAGATGACGACCGGCGGCCGGAGTGGTCATGCCATCAGGGTAAGGGTGTCACCCACGCAGGCTGGTGCCGGTTTGTTGGTCGAAGACGGTGATTTTGGTGGGGTCGAAGTAGAGTTCGGCGGTACTGCCGCGACGGATCTGTGATTCGGGGGAGAGTCGGGCGATCATTTCGCCGCCGCCGAGGGTGGCGCCGGAGTCGGCGGATAGTTCGGCGAGTGCGTCATTCGCCGAGTGGTGGGAGTCGATGCGGAAGTAGGCGTAGTTGTCCGATCCCATGGATTCGAGGACGTCGATCCCGGCGGTGAACGTCATGCCGTGTGAGCGGGTGTCGGTGTCGATGAGGTGGGCGTCTTCGAGGTGTTCGGGGCGGATACCGACGAGGACCTCACCGTTGCTGTTGACCCGGCCGGCGCTGTCGGTGACTTGTTGGTGGTCGTGCAGCGCTATCGTGCCGATCGGGGTCGAGATTCCGTCGGCGCCGAGTCGTCCGGGCAGGAAGTTCATGGCGGGCGAGCCGATGAATCCCGCGACGAAGATGTTGGCGGGGTGGGTGTAGAGCTCTTGGGGGGAACCGATTTGCTGGACGTATCCCGAGCGCATGACCACGACGCGGTCACCGAGGGTCATGGCTTCGGTTTGGTCGTGGGTGACATACACGGTGGTGGTACCCAACCGTTGTTGCAGCCGGGAGATCTCCGCTCGCATCTGCACCCGCAGTTTCGCATCCAGGTTCGACAGGGGTTCGTCCATCAGGAACGCCTTGGGGGAACGCACGATCGCCCGGCCCATCGCGACGCGTTGGCGTTGCCCACCGGATA
>NZ_JARJDD010000015.1:0-146674 GCF_029269935.1 Gordonia sp. N1V | reverse complement strand
TCACAAGTGAGCAGATTCGATGAGCATCACTGAGCACTTTCGATGAGCCTCGTCAAGTCCGGCATCTTCAGTTGAGAGACCGCCACGGGGAAGTCGTAGTGAGCTGGCGACATGATCGCTCCTTCGAGGTCGACATCTTCTTGCGTCGGACCGTACCCGGAGCCTCTGACAAGTCTGCTGTCCACGACAGCCCTTACACGGGACCAGGCACGTTCATCGAGCAGCGATCGCCGTCCAATCAGCCGCATCAAGCCACTCGCGTATCGCCGGACCACAGAGGGGGTTCGCTGTCGTCAACTGCGTGAAGAAGGGCGACTCTTCCCGACGTATACGCTTCCCGGTTTGGGCCTCTACGTCCCGAGCGTAGGTGATTATGGCACCGTGGCGCGCTCTTGAGATCATGACGGAAAGCACTCGCGCCTCTTCAGCCTGCAGCTCCGGAGTCTTCGCGCGAAAATCGGGGATCGCTCCGTCCTCGGCACCGATAATGATCGCCCAGTCGAACTGTTGCCCCTTGCCGATATGACCAGTGAGAACGTGTATTCCTGGCATGGTAACGAGCGTCGACTCGTCACCGACTCGGATCCGCGAGCGCATGTCCTCGGGCGCCCTCACGCAGCTGTTCGTAACACCAGCCGAGCGCGTCGACGACGCTCTCCCGGGTTGCTGCATCGGCTATGGTCTTAAGCCCTGATGCGAGGCGAAGATACTCGACCTTGTCGGTTGCAGCGTTGTACCCGTCGACGTCGAACTTGCTCAGCATGGCGCGGATTACTCGTGCGGTGTCGGTGTCAAGTACGCCGTCATCCCAGCGGAGGAACTCCACCCCAACCTCAGATAAGGCGGCTTCTACGAAGCGGCGGCGCGGGACGGTACGTGCCATGATCGCTATCCGGTGGCCTGGCGCCTGTCCTGCAATCCTGTTCGCCAGCTTCGCCACTCGCTCCGCTTCCACCTCCGCAGTCGAGAAAGATGCGATAGCGAATAGTCCGCCGTGCGGCCACGATGCGGGATCCGCGGACGTGAGCTCGGTGCCACTGGTCAGAGGGATCAATGAGTTCACTGCTCCGAGCACCGCGGGCGACGACCTGTGGGATTCGGCGAACTCGACTACTTCCGAACACTCCTCACGAATCACCACGTGAATCGTAGCTGGGTTCGCCCCTGCAAACCCGTAGATGCCTTGCGCAAGATCCCCACCGTAGGTCGTGCGGCCGTAGCCGATCCGATGAACGATGCGGAGCTGTTGCGGCGTCAAGTCTTGGAACTCATCGACGATGACCGCCCCGAAGTGCGACCGGTACAACTCTGCAACTGGTTCGACCGCAAGAATGAGTTCGGCGACGCGAGGCAGATCATCATAGGTCAGCCGTTCGCTGTCGATTCGATCTCGCTCCAGCTGCAAGGCGGCCATCTCACGGTTCGTCGACAGGAACTCCTCCACTTCCGCGTCAGTTCGCATCTCCTGCTTCGCTACGCGGAGTGCATCCTTGACTCGATTCGCTACCGGGAAGTCAAAGTTCCGGCGACGGCACTCGGTGGATACCCAATCACTCTCTGGAATTGCCAGATCAGGTGACAAACCAATGACGTTCGCGTGCGCCTTGAAGATCCGTGCAGACAAACCGTGGAAGTTCACGACCGAGACATAGTTCCGTAATTGTCCGGTCCCCAGGTATGACCGAAGTCGCTCGCGGATGTTGTCCCTCGCCCGATTCGAGAACGTGACGACCAGTACCTTCTGAGGCGCAACAATATCGTGTCTTTGCAGGAGCCCCTGGACTCGGAGAGCGAGCGCTTCCGTCTTTCCGCATCCGGCAGGTGCGATGACGAGCAGGTCGCGAGCAGTATGGTCGCGAATCTGAATCTGCGATGCAGTCGGTTCTAGCATCAGTTCGCGATCTCGTTCAGGAGTGACTCGACACTTACGATCTTTCGTGCCGTGGCCTCTGTGAGGACCGGCGCCACTGACAGCGCGGCCCGTACCTTGAAGTCACTTTTCCGTCGACAGAACCCCGCGACGTCAGCAGCGGTTCGCATACCCCCCGCACCGGTTGCTGCGCATATCGACAGTTGATTCGGCGCGAAGTGTCCGCCGTTGGAAATTGCGTCCCAAACGACCTGGGGACCAAGCGCCTCGACGTACTCGTCTTCCAGGTCTGCGTCCGATACCCACACGGAACGACCTGGCAAATCGTCGACAGAGACGCCGAACTTCTCAGCGGTTGCCTGCTCGGCATCCTTGTCGATAAGGAGGGACATGGGAATATCGAAGCCAGTGGCACCGAACAGCTTGTCAATGGGTGCCATCTCGTTCGCCCCGCGGGCTTCGAGCACGCAGGCTCCGAGGCGATCAAGGTGACGATCCGTTAGCTCGGCGGCACGTTCTAAGATGATTCGATCGGATATCCCCTCGACGGCGATCACACGCTTTGCGGTAAGTGGCTCGAGCCGGTCGCGCACCCACCAGCGAACGAAGGTCTTCTCGTCGTCAGACATGAACCCTTCTTGGGGTTGCACCACATCTCCGCCCCTACGCACAACGACGATCGAATCGGGATCGAACGCACCCACAATGTCGGAGGAGTGGGTGGCGAGTACCTTCTGACTTGAGCTCGACCGAAGCAGCCGCGCCAGACTTCGCTGCGATGTGGGGTGGAGGTGAATCTCCGGCTCGTCAATGCCGACGACATGAGCGCCTACCGTCATCAAGTCATAGAGTGCGATCGCGAACAGCGCGCGAGTTCCGTCGGACTGCTCCGATAGATCGTGACGCTCACCCTCCTTGGTGATCTGGAGCCGAACGTCGTTGAGCACATCCTCCGTGGCAGCAGCACCGCTTACGAACGTTAAGTCGCCGGCATCGAGTCGCGCAGGCAACGCCTTGGATAACTGTCCAGCAAGGCGACCACGAAGCGCTTCAAGCCGTTTCGAGCCGTCAAGCTGAACCTGAAACTGCTCGGCGACCGCAAGGAATGCCTTCTGCTCATCGCCAAGCTCGATAGCTCGCAACAGGTCGTCGACGGCTGAGTGACGATCTTCACGGATGTCGCGCGTGGAAGCTGTGGCGCTGAGGAACTTCCACCCGAGGCCATCAAGCTGATCACGAGAGATCTGCCGTCCTGTGCCGCCGAACGGAGCGATCCGTTGGATCGTCAGCGAGCCCTTGTCATCGGCCTCCGCGCGAAGCTGGATGGTGAGCGACGTCGCGGAGGTCTGTGGGTCGACGTAGATCTCGTCCGGGAAGTACGCGCGCTCGTCCTGACCGAAGTCCGTGAGTTCGATCTCGATGATGAGCGGCTCTGTGGCGTCACGAAAGTCGTCAACCGTGATGTTGGCATACAGCTGAGCAACGCTCGCCCGAAGTGCATGGTCGACCGCCCGGAGCAGCGACGACTTTCCGACGTCGTTCGCGCCGACGAGTACCAGGTGCTCCCGGACCCCGATCTCGAAATCCTGCAGGCGCCGATAGTTCTCGACGCGGATTCGCTGAAGCTTCATGCTTACTCCTCGTCCGGGACCATCAGCCCACCGAACGCATCCCGCAGGGATTACGGTGAGTCACCCACGGGCTCGAGGTTGTCCCGCAGCGCGTCAGCCGCATTCAGCGCCGTCACGAGGCTGGTCATCCTGTGCAACTGAACTTGCATCTTAAGCAGCGCTGTCTGGCCGAGTCGATTGCGGCTGGTTTTCGTCGAGGCCTGTGACGCAGCGCTAATCCCTGCCAACGATGAGGGTGAGCTCAGAACTTGCATCAGGTAGGCCAGCAGAACTGCGTCGTCATAGAGGCCGTCCTTCGGCGTGAAAATCGGGAACTTGTTAGACACGTATCCCGCATCGACGTCTTCAACCGACGATCGCGAAGGCTGCACGAAAGGCGGATACTTGCTTGTAGATCAGGCGTCCGTGACGGCCGGCATGAGGTAACTCGTCTTGAGTTCGGACTGGACTGTGATCGCGAACGAACGCACTTCCGCCCGACCACCGGACACCGACCTCCCGGGTGGCCGTCGCGTGTGGCATCTCGCGGACCACGCCGACCTGCTCGTCGGATGGCGGGTGACACCCGACTCGCAAGCGGCTGCAGCAGAGAGCTGCATGCTCGCCGCGTTCTTCAAACACCACACCACGGCCGTTTGCTGTTCGCCAACGCTCGGTTGTGAACCTGGTGGTCCAGCGATGGCCCACTGAAACCTCTCGGGCCCACTCTGACTCTGAGGCGGGCTACCCCCCCGGGAATAAGAAACCCCTTCGACGCAGGTCGGAGGGGTTTCTATGGTGGAGCTAAGGGGACTCGAACCCCTGACCCCCACACTGCCAGTGTGGTGCGCTACCAGCTGCGCCATAGCCCCGTATTCTGTTCTCTCGCCCCTCGAAATGGGCACTGGCGAAGTTACACCATCGCGTGAACGGTAAACAAATCGCCTTGTCAGCGACGCGGTCTCGGAGGGCAGTGGTTCACTCGGTCTCCTTGGTCAGAATGGCCGTCAGCCACCCCGGGCCGTCGGTGATCCCGTTGACCGGCTCTCCGTTCAGCAACACCGTCGGGGTGCCCACTGCCGTGGTTTCCATGGCCTTTTCGAGTTGAGTGCGCGACTGTGCTGCAGCCTGCTTTGCCTCGGCGAGCTTGGCGCCGGTGGCGATGCACTGTTGCGTCGGGGGAGCGGCTCCCTGCGCGGCGGCGATTTGCGCCAGCTGGGCGTTGGAGTGGTCGGAGTCGCCGTTCTCCTTGGGCTGATCGACGAACAGCGCGGTGTGGAATCGGAAGAACAGCGCTGGGTCCTTGGCGTCACCGACACATTGCAGGGCTCCCGCGGCGCGTTCGGAGTAGTCACCCGACGCCGACCTCGAGTTGAGGAACGTCAGCATGTGATAGCGCACCCGGAGCTTGCCGGAATTGACGGCATCGATGATCGGCTGGCCGGACTGCTTCTCGAACTGCTGGCACACCGGGCAGAGGAAGTCCTCGAACACATCGATGGTGGTCGGGGCGGCGGGTTCACCCACGATCAGCGCGGCGTTCTCGTTGAGCACGGTATCGCTGACCGGCCCCAGGTCCTTCTTGTTCGCGTTCCAGACGAAGCCGAGGATGACCAGCGCCGCCACTGCCACCACAGCGACGCCGACAAGCACATAGGTCGCCTTGCTGGAGGTCGACCGGGGCTGATGGCCGGACGGCGTCGAGGTGGCGGATTTCCGCGACGACGCGGCCGAGGGCTTCGCGCGCGAGGCGTTCGAGGTCTTGCGCCGCTCAGTCACGCACTCGACTGTAACGGGTGGTCACCAACGAGCGAGCCGAGCGTTCGGCCAGGGCCGCGTCGAGCGTCGGCAGGCGTCGCTGCACGGCGGCAGAGGGTGGGTCAGTGAGCCGCTTCGAAGGCCTCGAGCACGTTGGCCGGAATACGGCCCCGGTCGCTGACCTCGAACCCGTTCTTGGTTGCCCACTTGCGGATGGCCTGCGTCTGCTCTTTGCTGCGGGTGCCCGCGCCGCTCGTGGCGCGCTTGGCGGCCGGCTTGCGGGCCGAACCAGCGGTGCGCGACACCTCGATGTATCGGGCCACCGCGTCGCGGAATTGCTGAGCGTGGCGTGCCGAGGTGTCGAACTCGTAATCCTTGCCGTCGATCGACCAACGAACGGTCTCGTATTCGTCGAGAATCTTGCCGTCGATGTCGTCGACGATCTCGACCGATTGAACCTTTGCCATGTGGACCTCCAGAGCCTTCACTTCTGCCCGCCCTGAATGACGGCTGCCGGGCGTCACCGAAATGTCGGCACTGCCCAGAATGTGGGGGGCGTAGCCGTATGGTAGCCGGAATCGAATAAGAGAAACCTGAAAGAATCACTCACTCAACAGACGCCGAAAATCGGCGAAAAACGTGAAGGAATCCTCAGCTTGGTGGTGCGGGATTCGACGGTTCATCAGTGTCGGACGGAGTGCCGTCGGCGTCGGTGGAGTCAGTGTCGTCGAGCCCGAGAAGCGACTGCGGTGCGCGCTCGTTCGCGTAGATCTTGCGATAACCCGTTGAGGTGACTGCGAATCCGGTGTCGGACGTCGACTCGAGGCAATACGTGCCCGACGGCGAGACCAGACACTGGAATCGACCGATGGCGATCGTCGTCCCGAAGTCGACAATCGAACTGCGATAGAGCACCGGATACTCGTTGGAGCAGGCGCCGTGAGTGGGGCCGTCGGCGCCCAGGGTGATCAGGTTTGCTGCCCATTGACAGCTCGATGGCTCCGATGCCGGGGGAGTGCCGTTCGCAGCTGCGTTGTTGATGCGGCATGCCAACGTGGCCCGCCCATTGGTGCCGGTGGAACAACTGAGGTTGCGGTCGGGGGTGGAGAAGTGAAATCCCGACGTTTCTTGCAGCGGATCCGTCGAGCCGGTGGCGCCGTCGTGATAATTGGAATTATCGGCGCGCGGTGCGAGCGAGACCACCCGGCCAATACTCCAATCCGGTAATTCGGTGGCGGTGTTGGTGATCGAGGCGGTTGTCGTCGATGTGCTCGGGGCATCGGACTCGGTGGTCAGCTGATCGGTCGGCGGCAGCACGATCTGGGACGGACCGTTGCCGCCCGACAGCGAGCATGCCGTCGCGCCGGCGCCGAGGAGGACGATCCCGATCGCGGCCATTGATATCGACACGCGGCGCGACCATCGCGATCCGTACCCTTGCACTGTGTCGACCCCCAAGATCGTCCTGTTCTACGTGTTCACCCCGTTGCCCGACCCTGAGGCGATCCGGCTGTGGCAGCAGGCCGTGTGTTCCTCTCTCGGGTTGCGCGGCAGGATCATCCTGTCACGGCACGGCATCAACAGCACCGTCGGCGGAGACCTCGCCACAGTGAAACGGTACGTCAGGGCCACCCGCGAATACCCCCCGTTCGCCCAAGCCGACATCAAGTGGTCGGAGGGCGCCGGCGACGACTTCCCGCGGTTGTCGGTGCGCGTGCGACCGGAGATCGTCACCTTCGGCGCGCCTGAGGAACTGAAGGTCGATGAGTCCGGCGTGATCGGTGGCGGTGACCGGCTGACCCCCCGCGATCTGCATCAACTCGTCGAGCAGCGCGGCGACGACGTCGTCTTCCTCGACGGCCGCAACCGCATCGAGTCGGAAATCGGCAGATTCGCCGGCGCGCTCACCCCGCCGGTGGAGACCACCCGCGACTTCGTGCCGCTGCTCGACAGCGGCGCCTACGACCACCTCAAGAACCGTCCGGTGGTCACCTACTGCACCGGCGGGGTGCGGTGCGAGGTGCTCACCGCGCTCATGCGCAACCGCGGCTTCGAGGAGGTCTATCAGCTCGATGGCGGGATCGTTCGCTACGGCGAGGAGTTCGGTGACGACGGACTCTGGCAGGGCTCGCTCTACGTGTTCGACAACCGGATGAACGTCGCGTTCTCCGACCATCCCGACGTGATCGCGGCCTGCGTCGAATGCGGATCGGCGACAAGCAATGTGGCCAACCATCCCGATCGGCTCGGTCGCGACCTCGCGGTCATCTGCGCCGACTGTCTCGCCGCCGCGGGTGTCACCGGGTCGGGTGATCCCTCACCGTCGGTGACGCCGCGATGAGCCGGGTAGGCGTTCCCGTCGTCGTGGTCGCCGGATTCCTCGGGTCGGGCAAGACGACGCTGCTCAATCACCTGCTGCGGGAGGGCGGTCGCGATGGTTCCGTCGGCGCGCGAATCGGGGTGTTGGTCAACGACTTCGGAGCGGTGAACATCGATGCCATGTTGGTCGCCGGGCAGGCCGACGGCGCAGTGAGCCTCGCCAACGGGTGCATGTGCTGCTCGGTCGACCGAGACGGACTCGACGCCGCGCTGTCGACTCTCCTGCGGCCGTCGGCCCGTATCGACGCCATCGTCATCGAGGCCAGCGGCATCGCCGAACCACGAGCACTGATCCGCATGGTCACCGGCTCCGACGACCCCCGGATGCGGTATGGGGGACTGGTCTACGTCGTCGATGCGGCGTTGTTCGCCCGTACCCGACACGAGCACCCGGAGATCGACCTGCACATCGCCGTCGCCGATCTGGTGGTACTCAACAAGATCGACCTCGTCGAGCCCGAGGCACTCGACGACATCACGACGGTCCTGCGTGAGCTCAACCCGACCGCGGCACAGATCTCGGTGATCGACGCCCGGGTCGACCCGGCGATGCTGTTCGATCAGGTCGTCGCGCCGGATGCCGACGCACCGGACAGTGCCGGCGACGACACAGGACCGGTGCAGCTCACCCTCGATGCGTTGCTCCATGATCCCGGACGCCGTGACTCCGAGACCCTGGATTGCGGTACCGCCGACGAGCACGAGCATGGCCATGGAGACCATCTCGGGCCGGGATCACACGGTCACCGACACCTGCACGACGAGTTCACCTCGGTCGAGTTCACCTCGACCGCGCCGATGGACCCGCGCCGGCTCGCGCGATTCCTCGAGCGGCCGCCGGTCGGTTGCTATCGGATCAAAGGAGTCGCGCACTTCGACCTGCCGGGGCATCGGCAGCGCCACATCGTGCACGGGGTCGGCGGCTTCGTCGAGGTGCGTCGCGACTCGTGGGCCGGCCAGGCCAGGCAGACCAGCATCGTCGCGATCGGAACGGGGATCGACCGTGACGAGGTCCTCAGCGTCTTGACCGCGGCCGTCGCCGACGACACCACCGCCGACGACGAGCACGGCATCCTGCACATCACCCGACACCTGCCCGCGCGCTGACCTGCGCCGACCACGGGTCGCCCAGGCTAGGCTGACCTCCGTGTCTCGATCCCGTGCCCGTCACGTCACAGCTGGCTAACGAATCCGATCAGCCCAGGTCACCGATTTCCGCATCTCACCCGCGACTGTTTGACTGTGTGAAAGCTGTGGCTATTGTGGCCAGTGTTGCTGCTTTGACTTGGGGTGGCGACGACCGAAACGACGACGCTGAGGATGTGCGAACATGTCGATCGCCCGGAGACGAGGCTCGCGAGCGCGACTCGCGATCACGGCTGCGGCCGTCGCCCTGCTGACGGGGTCGGCGGTGCTCACCGCCACCACCGGAAGTGCACCCGCATCGGCCGCACCGGCCACGGGCACCAGCCTTGCGGGCAAGACGATCTTCCTCGACCCCGGCCATCAGGGCGGCGCGGCCGGCCACGACCTGGCCAAGCAGGTTCCCGACGGACGCGGCGGTACCAAGGACTGCCAGACGACCGGCGCGACCGGGGTGAACGGCGTGGCCGAGCACACCGTCAACTGGGACGTCGCGCAGCTGGTGAAGGCCGGACTCGAGAGTCAGGGCGCGCGGGTGGTCCTGAGCCGACCCGACGACACCGGCTGGGGCGGATGCGTCGACGAGCGCGCTGCCGCGGCGAGCCGGTCGGGAGCGGCCATCGCGGTCAGCCTGCACGCGGATTCGACCACCACCGGTACGGATACGACCAAAAAGGGCTTCCACATGATCGTGCCGACGCTGCCGATCCCGGATGCGACGGTCAATCAGGTACAGGGCGGCGAAGGCCGCAAGGCGTCGACGATCATGCGTGACGCCTTCCTCAAGGCGGGCTTCCCGGCCGCCAATTACGCCGGGGTGAACGACGGAATCCAGACCCGCTCGGATATCGCGGCGGTGAACCTGACCAAGGTCCCGGCCGTCTTCATCGAAATGGGCAACCTTTCCAACCCGCAGGAAGCCGCCGCGTTGGCCGCCCGTGACGGTCAGGTCAAGTACTCGATGGCCATCACCGACGGGATCATCAACTACGTCAAGGGCTCTGCGGCCGCCACGATCCCCGGCGTCAGCAACCCCGGTGCCACCACACCCGGTACGACGACCCCGGGTTCCGCGACCCCGGGAACGACGACCCCACAGTCGTCCGGTGACGACGATGAACTGTCGGCGGTTCTTCCGTTCATCCAGCAACTGCTCGGCACCAAGGATCCCGCGGAGATCATGCGGTTGATGCTCACCGAGGGTCAGGACGCGTCGGCGCAGGTGCTCAACGCCATGCTCGAGATCGTCTACGGCCTGTTCGACGGAAAGCTACCGATCGGCTGAGTGTCCTCGACAGTCGGATTAGGGTCGAGGTCATGTCATTACGCGACCTGATCAGAATGGACCCGCCGGTTCCCACCCTGCGCGGACGCCGGGTGTTGATCACCGGGGCGGCCAGCGGAATCGGCTTGGCCACGGCACTTGCCGCGGCACGCGATGGCGCCGAACTCGTGTTGACCGACCTGCACGCCGACAAGCTCGACGAGGCGGTGACCACCGTCACCGAGGCCGGCGGGCACGTCGCCTTCCATTCCGCGGGCGACGTCTCCGACTACGAGTGGGTCCGCAGCTTTGCCCATGAGGTCGATTCCGAGGTCGGCGTGATGGACGTGGTGATGAACATCGCCGGTATCTCGGTCTGGGGCACCGTGGAGAACCTCGAGCACCGGCATTGGCGATCGGCCGTCGACGTCAACCTGATGGGTCCGATCCACATCATCGAATGCTTTGTGCCACAGATGGTTCGGCGGGGGCACGGCGGACATTTGGTGAATGTGTCGTCGGCTGCGGGACTGCTCGCCTTCCCCTGGCATGCCGCCTACAGCGCATCGAAGTTCGGTATCCGCGGGGTCTCGGAAGTTCTGCGATTCGACCTGCGTCGTCACCACATCGGGGTGTCACTGGTCTGCCCGGGTGCGGTCGCCACTCCCTTGGTCAACAGCGTCGAGATCGTTGGTATCGATCGCACGGACCCGCGGGTGGCCAAGCAGATCGATGCATTTCATCGCGTCTCGGTCACCCCCGACACCGCCGCCGCCGCGATCATCAAGGGGATCAAGAAGAATCGGTTCATGGTCTACACCTCCTTCGACATCCGGTTCGGGTATTGGTGGGCACGCAAGTTCGCGTTGCCCTACGAGATCGTCATGCGCATCGCCAACGATCGATTCGCACATCTCGCCCGGATCAGTGCGGTGTCGCGGACCGAGACCGTGCCGGCCGACCCGGATGCCGCGCGAGAGCGGTAACTCCTTGGACGAGAACGTCTTCCGCAAGACCCGCCGTGACGCCGACCCGGATTTCTTCGCGGCCGAGGCCGCCGGTCTACGGTGGCTGGCCGAGGCCGGAGCACCCGTCGTCGACGTCATCGCGGTGTGGGACAGCGGAATCGAGTTGCAGCGCTTGGACTCCGCCTTCCCCGACGCCGACGCCGCACGCGAGTTCGGCGCCGCTCTGGCGCGAATGCATGACGCGGGTGCCGACTCGTTCGGTGCGCCGCCCGCCGGATACCACGGACGACAGTTCATCGGCGAACGGCCGCTGAGTTCCCGCACCCACGCGAGTTGGGGCGCCTTCTACGCTGCCGAACGCGTCGAGCCCTACCTCGAACCCGCGCGCCGCGCCGGATATCTCACCGCCGACGACGAGGAACTGACCCGCTCGGCCTGTGCGGCCATCGCCGACGGAGTCTTCGACGACGACGAGCCACCGAGCCGGCTGCACGGGGACCTGTGGAGCGGCAACGTGATGTGGACACCCGACGGAGTGGTGATGATCGATCCGGCCGCCCACGGCGGTCACCGCGAGACCGACCTGGCGATGCTCGCGCTGTTCGGCTGTCCACAACTCGACGCCATCGTCTCCGCCTACGACCAGACCCACCCATTGGCGGCCGGGTGGCGCGACCGAATCCCGCTGCACCAACTGCATCCGCTGGCCGTCCACGCTGCAGGCCACGGACCCTCCTACGGGTCGGCGTTGGGGCGGGCGGCGCAGGCAACCCTCGCGCTCACCCGCTGAGAGGCTGACGGACAATCATCGGATGCACGCAGATTCCTCGTCGTCCGATACCGGGGTACTGGTCGTCTCCGCGACCCGGTCGGAGGCACGCCACATCCCCGACGGCACCCGGCTTCTGGTCACCGGCATCGGAAAGGTCGCCGCGTCGGTCGCGCTGACCCGAGAACTGAGCACCGGACCCGCGGTGACACGCATCGTCAACATCGGGACCGCCGGCGCGCTGCACGACCACCATCTGCCGGTCGGTCACGAGGGACTGTTCGTACCGTCGGCCGTCGTCGAACACGACATCAGCAGCACCGAGCTGCGGGCGATGGGGTATCCGATCGTCGACCGATGGGAGCTGCCGGACGGCGACGGCACCGTGCTTGCCACCGGCGACACCTTCGTCGCCGACCCGGTCCGCCGCGCCGAACTGGCCGCCGGCGCCGATCTCGTCGACATGGAGGGTGCGGCGATTGCCCATGTGGCGGCGGCGTTCGGGGTGCCCTGCCGGCTGGTGAAGGTGGTCACCGACGGCGCCGACGAAGGGGCGATGGACTGGCCGTCACTCGTCGACGAGGCGGCCCGCACGCTCGGGCGGTGGGTGTCCGAGCACCTTATTGCGTAGGAGGTACGTCGGCGCGACGTACCGAGGCGCCGGTCAGGAGCGGTTGCGTGAGCGCGTCGACTGATAGGCGGCGGCAGCGCCGGACTCGTACCGGTCGAGGTCCGCGGCCGCCGAGCGGGCGCGCGGGCGCGGTCGGTCGGCCTGATCCGCGGGGATGCGCGTGGTCTCCTCGGAGGTGACGGGGACCGGTCGTGCGGTGGGTCGGCCGGCATCGCCGGCACGACGACGCGGTGCCTCCGACGACTCGGTGGTCTTGCGGGCCGCGTCGCCGGCACGTGCTCGCCGGGGACGTGCCCGACCGGAGTCGTCGGTGGCGGTGGCTGCGGCGCCGACCACTGATGCGCTCGCGCGGGGCTTCGATGCGGTGCTGCGGGCGTCGGCGTCTTTCTGCCGGGCGGCGCGGCTGCTCGACGAGGTGCTCGTGGCAGCACGAGACGAACCCGTGCGCGCGGTCGCCGCGCGGCTGCTCGACGATGTGGCGGTCTCGGTCCGACGAGTGCGCGTGGCCTTGTCGCCCTCGGTGCGTGCGCCGGAGGCGCGTGTGCCCGCAGCGCGAGTGCTCTTGTTCGCGCGTCGTTTGGCCGGCGGCCGGTTGTTGCTCTTGCCGCCCCAGAGTTTCGCGTTCCAGCCCTCGGGCCGGGTCAGCAACCACCGGAGCAGAACCAGCACGAGCGTCACCACAAAGGTGATGGCCATCCACGGGAAGTTGGCGGCGATCGGTAGCAGCACCTTGAGTACCAAGGACTTGAGACCGGATGCGTTGCCGGCATTGAGGCTGTAGAGCGCCAGCACGCCGACGCAGAATGCGATCAGCGGCGGCTGGGCGGCCGCGGTGAATAACGCCCGGCGACGTACGGCGAGCGCGGCCAGGCAGCACCCGACCAGCAGGCAGAAATTGAACACCGCGCCGAGGTTGCCGTGATTCTTGGCGTCCATGATCGCGCCGATCGCGGTCAGCGCTGTCGCGATGAGGACGGCACCCCACCAGGGCACCCCACGGACGGTCGGCAGCACCGACTGCTGGTCCAGTGGCACCGCGGGAGAGCTTCGTTGCGGAAAGGGCACATGTAGACGGTACCGGGTGAAGCGCGATTTCCCGCCAACCGCCGGGTCATGTTGGCCGATCCGGCGACCCGATCGGGGCGCCATGTCCGTTCTGTGTGATGTGCGCGTCGAACTGCGCGATCGGGCTCGACCCGGCCCCGTGATCAGCCGTGCGGGTCTCGCGGACGGTGTCGTGAACCGTGCGGACCGTGGTGGGCTCCTCGAGATCGCCGAGCGCCTCCAGCGATGCCAGCCGGCGGGCGGTCACCCCGACCCGGGAATCCAGTGCTCCCACAGTGGAGTTGTAGGCATCGACCGCCCTGCGCAGCGACGTCCCGACCCGATCGAGATGGCCGAGTACCGAGTCGAGCCGATGATGCAGCTCGACGCCGAGCTCGTGGATCACCGCCGCGTCACGTGCCATCGCGTCGTGCCGCCAACCGAGCGCGACGGTGCGCAACAACGACACCAGACTCGACGGCGTGGTGAGCACCACATTCTTGGTGATGCCGAACTCGATGAGCGTGGGATCGGCGCGCACCGCCCACTCGAGCACCGCGTCGGCGGGCAAGAACAGCACGACCATCTCGGGGGTGTCGTCGAAGGCCGACCAGTATGACTTCGCCGAGAGCGCGGTGATGTGTGCGCGCACCGCGCGGGCATGGTCGGAGAGCAGGTCGCGCCGCATCTGCGGGTCCTCGCAGTCCGCGGCCTGCAGATACGCCTGCAGGGGCACCTTGGCATCGACGACGATGGCGCGGCCACCGGCCAGGTGCACCACCATGTCGGGGCGGACCGACCCGGCCTCCGAACTCGCCGACACCTGGGTGCTGAAGTCGCAGTGGCGGGTCATCCCGGCGAGTTCGACGACCCGCTCGAGCTGGACCTCACCCCACCGGCCCCGCAGATGCGGGGTGTGTAGTGCGTTGGTCAGTGCCCGGGTCTGATCGGAGAGCCGCGTCGACATCATCTGCATGCCCCGTACCTGCTCGGACAGGCCGGCGTAGGCACTCGTGCGGTCGCGTTCCACACGTCGTAGTTCGTCGGCCATCTGTCCGACCAGCGTGTGCAGTGGATCGACGATGTGACTGAGCTCGGCGCCGATCGCGTTCGACTGCCGCCGCGCTGCGTCTTCGGAGGCCGCCGCGAGCGACCGTCCGACCAGGTCCTGGGAGGACCGCAGCGCCGCGGTCTCGGCGCGTGCGGCGGCGACGGCGCCGGCCGATCGGCTCGTGCACGCGAGCCAACCGATTGCGACGCCAAGCACGATGCCGACGGTGAATGCGAGCACGATGCCGATCATGTCGGTGATCTTGCCCGCGACCACCGACAGAATCGGTTCGCCGCCCGCGATGCGGTCGTTCAGCCCGCGTCGGGGAGGGGTACCTCCTGGTCGGGTGTCTCCCGTTCGAGCAGCGACCGCTTGATGTCCAGTCCGTAACGGAATCCGCCAAGGCTGCCGTCGCGCCGCAGCACACGGTGGCACGGCACGAACAGTGCCGCGGCGTTGCGCGCGCAGGCCGAGGCTGCGGCCCGGATGGCGGCCGGTTCGCCGGCACGCTCGGCCAATTCGGTGTAGGTCACCGCGGTGCCCGCGGTGACCCCGCGCAATGCGGCCCAAGCCTTTTCGATGAACGGACCCGATCGTTGGACGACCGGTTGGGCCGCGGCCGGACCGAAGTCGTCGGCGTAGTAGGCCTCGACGGCCTCGGTGATCGTGGTCAATTCCGGTGTGCGGCCGAGCTCTGCGGGACCGCGCAGATCGTGTGGCCGCAGGTCGCGGTGCACGAGTGCGACCAGATATTCGGGGGTGTCGGTCCACCCCGATGCCAGGATGATGCCGTCGGTGTCGGCGACGACGGTGAATGCGCCGTCCGGCGTCGAGACCGTCGTCCACAGGCCGACGCCGTCCTTGGGGGTGGAAGTACCTGGGGTGGAAGTACTTGGGGTGGAGGGTGTTTCGAGGGTGTCGGTCATGAGGATGCTCCTAGGTGGTCGTGTCTGCGGTAGTGGTGGGCGGGGTACTGGCGTCTGAGGGGATGAGCCGATGGCGCCACAGGTGCATCGAGGCGTAGGAACGCCACGGTGCCCACTGGGCGGTGTCGTCGAGGTCGATGGCGAGATCGCGGGCGGCGTGGCGAACGACGAGGTCGTGCCGAAGGAGGACGTCGGGGTCACCGGTCACCTGCATCGTGACGTAGTCGGCGGTCCACGGCCCCACTCCGGGCAGGGCGAGTAATTGTGCATGAAGATCGGACGCATCGACCCCCATGTGTGGTTCCACCGAATGTTCGGCAATCGCCTGTGCCGCGCCGACGATCGCCGAGATCCGGCGGGCGGGCCCGGTCAGGATCGTGCTGCCGCGTTCGGCGATGGCGGCGGCCGTCGGGAACTGTCGCCACGATCGCGCACCGTCGTCGCCCCCGTCATCGCCGGCCGCCGTCGGCCAGTCTGTCGGCTCACCGAGGGCGTCGACCAGCCGCGTCACGTGCCGCCGCGCGGCGGCGACGCTGATCTGCTGGCCGATCATGGTGCGGATGAGTGACTCGCCGCCGTCGATGCTTCCGGGTACCCGAACCCCCGGTGCGACGCCGACGACCGGGCCGAGGGCCGGATCGGTGGACAGGGCGTCGGTTGCGGCCACGATGTCGGCGTCGAGGTCGAACAACCGGCGCAGTCGATTCACCGCGGCACTCAGGTCCCGGAGGTCCAGATGCTCGAGTCGCACGCGCAGGAATCCGTCGCCGGGCGTCGTCTCCGCCAGCGCCGGCCCGTGCGGAAGGGTCAACACGCGCTGATGAATCCACTGCCGATCGGCGTCGGGTCGATACCGCTCGACGCCGTCGACCGAGTGCGCGGCGAGATACCACCCGAACCAGGAGGTGTCGAACGGTTCGCGGTATGCCAGGCGCAGCGTGATCGCCGACGATCGCTCGCCTCTACCGGTGGCCGCGGATGCTGCGGTCGGGGTGTCGATGTCACTGCGGGAGTTGGCCCGTCGCAGCGAGCGCAGCGCGCGCGGGGTCAGGCCGAACACCTCGCGGATGGTGTCGTTGTACTGACGCACGCTGGTGAACCCGGCCGCGAAGGCGATGTCGGACATCGGTAGATCGGTGCACTGGATAAGGATTCGCGCGCTGGTCGCGCGATGCGCCCGGGCGAGGGCGAGCGGGCCGGCACCGAGTTCGGTGGTCAGCACCCGTGTCATATGCCGTGTCGAATACCCGAGTCGTCCGGCGAGACCACCGACCCCCTCGCGTTCGATGACCCCGTCGGTGATGAGCCGCATCGCCCGTGAGGAGAGATCCTTGTTGAGATTCCAGCGCGGTGAACCGGGAACCGCGTCCGGCAGGCAGCGCCGGCAGGCACGGAATCCGCCCGCCTGCGCGCCGGCCGCGGTCGCGACGAAGGCGACGTTCTCGGGTCGCGGGGTCTGCGCCGGGCACGACGGCCGGCAATAGATTCCGGTGGTGCGCACGGTGGCGAAGAACTGGCCGTCGAAACGCGCATCCCGTGCCTGCAGCGCGCGGTAACACCCTTCGAAATCGAGCCCCGTCGACGCCCGGACCGGGTCGGTGCCTGCCGTCGTCGAGGACTGGGGTGGCGCGTCGGTGGAAGCGGTCATGGCTCCACCCTCTCACCGCCCGGCGGGCTTTTCTGGCGGGAATCGGCCATCGCTTCACCGGACCGGCGACACTCGGTCGCCCAGGTTCGGCAATTGAGTGACGTAGCTAACACTTCGTGCCACGATGTCTGCATGAGCACGCAGTTCGACGGCCCTCGACAGCGAGGTCAGGAGCCGGAGACCCCGCTCGCGGAGTTGCCCGACTGGGGACTCGACATCATGCGCGGGTTGTACGGACCGGACACCATCGATGCCGAATGCGCCCGTCAGCGCAGGACACGGACACATCTCGCGGGCGCCGACTCGATCGAGACCGACGATCCGGTGCGTCCGCTGTCGCCGCTGGAGGCGGAGTTGGTCGCGGCCGATGCGCTCGGTGCGCTGGTGCTGCGCTTCCTGCGTCGTCGCTGACCGGCTTCGCTCGGCGTCACTGATCCGTTGCGCTGAGAAGGGCGAGCCCGCGCCGCGCCGCCCTCGCTCGGGAGTCTCGTCGTGGTGGTGTGTGAGGATCGTGGCGTGACCGATTCTGACGATTCGTCGCCGCTGCCCGACCCTGCTGCAGATGGCCCGGCCGACACCGGCGTCGCCACACCCGCTGCCCCCTCGAGAATGCAGGTGTTCCTGAGTGGCCTGCGGTCGACCTCGATCGTCGGGTTGCAGTTCATCCTGGTGGTCGGCGCCCTCTGGGTGGTGATGTGGGTGGTCGGTGAGGTCTGGGTGATCCTGCTCCCGGTCCTCCTCGCGATCATCGCGTGCACGTTGCTGTGGCCGCCGGTGCGCTGGCTGCGGGGACACGGGGTGCCGCCCGCCGGGGCCTCCCTGCTGATGATGCTCGTCGCGGTGGGCCTGCTCGGCGGGGTGATCGGGCTGATCGTGCCCTCGATCGTCGATCAATCGCCGGAGCTCGCCGACCGCACCGTCAGCGGTGTCCACAAACTCCAGGACTGGGTCCAGGGTCCGCCGCTGAATCTCGGCGATGAGCAGATCGACGGCCTGGTGTCGGCGATCACCCAACGTGTGCAATCCAGTGCCAGCACCATTGCGGCCGGGGTGTTCAGCGGTATCGGCACCGCGACGTCGGTGCTGATCACCCTGTTCACGACGCTCATCCTGGTGTTCTTCTTCCTCAAGGACGGCCCGCGCTTTGTTCCGTGGTTGCAGCGCACGATCGGGCATCCGGCGGGTGCGCACCTCGGCGAGGTGCTGTCACGGATGTGGAACTCGTTGGGCGGCTTCATCCGGACGCAGGCGATCGTCAGCTTCGTCGACGCCTCGCTCATCGGTGCGGGACTGTTCATCCTGCAGGTCCCCCTGGCGGGGGTGTTGGTGGTGATCACCTTCCTCGGTGGCTTCATCCCGATCGTCGGTGCCTTCGTCGCGGGCGCGCTCGCGGTGCTCATCGCGCTGGTGTCCAACGGACTCACCACGGCGCTGATCGTCCTCGGCATCATCCTCGCCGTACAGCAACTCGAGGGAAATGTGTTGCAGCCGTGGCTGCAGTCCAAGTCGATGGACCTGCATGCGGCGATCGTGTTGCTCGCGGTCACCCTGGGCGGCAGCCTGTTCGGGATCATCGGCGCATTCCTCGCGGTGCCTGCCGCGGCGACCATCGCCGTCATCCTGCGGTACCTCAACGAGCAGATCGCGATCCGGGTGGGGGAGAAGCCGCCACCTCTCGACGAGGCATCCGACGACGGCGGACCGGGTGTGGGAGCCAATGAGGACTCGGAGGACGCCGAGGACACCGGCGGGGCGGTGCCGGGCACCGCCTGAGTCCGTCACCGGCCTCGGTGTGCCGAGAGCTGCCCGATAGACTGGGCGCCCGTGAGTCTCACCCTCGGTATCGTCGGACTGCCCAACGTCGGCAAGTCCACCCTGTTCAACGCGTTGACCCGCAACGATGTGCTCGCCGCGAACTACCCGTTCGCCACCATCGAGCCCAATATCGGCGTCGTCGAGCTCCCGGACACACGGCTCGACCGTCTCGCCGAGATCTTCGGCAGTGAACGCATCCTGCCTGCGACCGTGTCGTTCGTCGACATCGCCGGCATCGTCAAGGGCGCGTCGGAGGGTGAGGGCATGGGCAACCAGTTCCTGGCCAACATCCGCGAGGCCGACGCGATCTGTCAGGTGGTGCGCGTGTTCGCCGACGACGACGTCGTGCACGTCGACGGTCGGGTGGATCCGCTCGCAGACATCGGGGTCATCGAAACCGAGCTGATCCTCGCCGACCTCCAGACCTTGGAGAAGGCGATTCCGCGGCTGGAGAAGGAAGCCCGCAAGAACAAGGACACCGCCGAGGTGCTCGCCGCCGCGCAGAAGGCGCAGGAGATCCTGAACAGTGGCACAACACTGTTCGCGCAGAATGATTCGTTCGACCTGTCGTCGGTGCGCGAACTGCATCTGATGACCGCCAAGCCGTTCCTCTACGTCTTCAACGCCGACGAGTCGGTGCTGACCGACGACGCGCGCAAGGCGGAGCTGAAAGCCGCTGTGGCACCAGCGGATGCGGTCTTCCTCGACGCCAAGGTGGAAAGCGAACTCCTCGAACTCGACGAGTCCGACGCGCAGGAACTCCTCGACTCCATCGGGCAGGACGAGCCCGGCCTGCGGTCGCTCGCGCGTGCCGGATTCCACACCCTGGGCCTGCAGACCTACCTCACCGCCGGCCCGAAAGAGTCGCGCGCGTGGACGATTCACAAGGGCGACACCGCGCCCCAGGCCGCAGGCGTGATCCACACCGACTTCCAGAAGGGCTTCATCAAAGCCGAGATCGTCTCCTTCGACGACCTCGACGCCGCCGGCTCGATGGCCGCAGCCAAAGCCGCGGGCAAGGTGCGCATGGAAGGCAAGGACTACGTGATGGCCGACGGGGATGTGGTGGAGTTCCGCTTCAACGTTTAGCGCTGGACATGGTGCGTCCTGGTTCGTCCCGCGATCAAGTCCATCGGCGACATGAACTCGCCGATCGGCGAAGTGAATCGCTTCGTTCATCGGAATCCTCTCTCCATGTAGGGCATCAGCTCCGATGATTCGGCGAGTCCCACGCCGGAGAGCCTGATGATGGGCACAATGGCTGATCGTGAACAGTGCAGGCGCAGTGCGCATTCGTCGGCCGGCCATGAAGTTGCCCCGGCGACCGGAATGGGTCGAGCGGTCCTCGCGGTCCCACTGGTACACCATCGCCGGAATCAGCTTCGGCGCGTTCATGATTCAGCTGGACTCGAGCATCGTCACACTGGCACTGCCGTCATTGCAGCGGTCCTTCGACGCGTCGCTCGCGTCGGCACAGTGGGTGTCGGTGGCCTACGTGCTGACGGTGGTGGCGCTGGTCGCGCCATGCGCGCGACTCGGTGACGGCTGGGGACGCAAGAACCTGTATCTCTACGGGTATGCGATGTTCACGGTCGGTTCGATTCTCTGCAGCATCGCGCCGGACCTCGCCTCGTTGATCGCGTTTCGGGTGCTGCAGGGCACCGGTGGAGCAGCGATTGCCGGCAACGCCATCGCAATGGTCACCGAGAACATTCCCAAGGAAAGATTGCGCGACGGGCTCGCCGTCCAAGCCGCCGTGCAGTCTCTGGGCCTGGCGCTCGGGCCGATGAGCGGTGGCTTCCTGGTCGACGCTTTCGGATGGAGGTCGATCTTCTGGGTGAACGTTCCGATCGGTGTCGTCGCGGTGGTCTCGGCGCTTGTGCTCCTGCCCGACGCGACACAACGGCGTTCGATGCCCCGATTCGACTGGCCCGGAACCACTCTGCTCACGCTGGCCGCCATCGGGCTGCTGGTCGGTCTGTCCGGGCTCTCCGGCTTGCCGCTGGGGTTGGTCGGGTCACTCATCCTGCTCGTGAGTCCCGCACTTATTCTCCCGGTGTTCTGGCGGAGAGAAAAGCGTGCGGGCGCACCGCTGATCGATCCGCCGACGCTGCGCACCCCACAGATCGCGATCGGCGCGCTGGGCGCCATGGTGAGTTATCTCTTGCTGATCGCGCCGACCGTGCTCATCCCGCAACTTCTCGTCCCACTGGGCTGGTCGGTGTCGGCGACCGGCGTGATCCTGTTCGCGATGCCCGCCGGATTCCTCACGGCGACCGTTGCCTCCACCGCGTGGCTGCACTCCTGGGCCGGAAACTCCATGCGCACCGATGTGGGATGTGTGGCGATTCTCGGAGCGATTGTGGCGCTCGCGTCCCGGCCGACCGAGATTGCGTGGATTGTCCCTGCATTGGCGGTCCTCGGCATCGGCCTCGGGGTGTACGTACCTGCCAACAACGCCTCGGTGATGGCCGCGGCCACAGCTCGCGGAACCGGTACCGCCGGATCGTTGATCGCATTGTCCCGCAATGTTGGAGTGGCCACCGGCGTTGCCGTTGTCACCTTGACCCTGCACGTTGCCGGACACGACAGCAGACGCGACGCATCCGATCCGGCCGGCGCGGCACACAATGCACTGGTGGGGGCGGCGCACTGGGCCTGGCTGGTGCTGCTCGGCTTCGCTGCTCTCGCAGCACTGGCTGCCCTCGCGTCGGCCGTCGCTGCAGGCCGTAGCGCCTCCGCGGCGAGTACCTGACTTGCCACGCGGGGGCGCGCCGCTCGGGTGAGCGGCAGGTCATCGATGCAGGCGCCAGGGCCTCACGTCGCACTGACCATGCGAATTGTCTCCGGTCGCGATGACGGTTCCGTCGTCGAGACGTCCGAGCGTGTGCGCAGATCCGGCCGCGACGGCAGTAACGCCACGCCACTCTGCGACCTCGCACTGTCGGTGGTGATTGTCGCCGACCGCCCGCACGGTTCCGTCAGCGAGGAGCGCCACCGTGTGGTGGCTGCCCGCCGACACCGCGACGACGGTGCGCCATCGGTTGACATCGCACTGGCCCCCGGTGTTGTCGCCGGTGGCCAGCGCGGTGCCGTCGACGCGCAAGCCGACGGTGTGCAGGTAGCCTGCGCCGATGCCGATCAGGTCGTGCCAGCCGCCGACCACACACTGCCCGCGCCGATTGCTGCCGGTGGATAGTGCTGTGCCGTCAGCCAATACGGCGACCGAATGCCAGTCTCCGCACGCGATCGAGATGGCGTCTTTCCACGCGGCCACATCACACTGACCCTCCGCGGTGCGACCGGTCGCGACAACGGTGCCATCCGAGCGGAGGCCGAGAGTGGTTCTCCATCCGGCTGCCACGGCGACGATCTCACGCCATCGGCCGATGTCGGTTTGTCCGTCACCGTTCCATCCTGTGGCGAGAACCGTTCCGTCGCTGCGCAACCCGACGCTATGGGAGCGGCCGGTATTGCGCGCGGCATGCACGTTGCCGGCAGCCACGGCACAGATACCCGACCACGACGAGACGTCACATTCGCCGGCGCGACCGTCGCCGGTCGCCGCTGCCGTCCCGTCCTCCCGACACGCGACCGAGTGTCGTCGGCCTGCGGCCAGCGTGTTCATGTGCGGGATCAGCCCAGTGACCCTGCGGCCGAGCGTAATTCGCTGAGCGCTTCGAGTACGAACGGCACGAGCGGCGCGCCGTCGTCCTTCTCGCCCTCGGTCCACTTCGCGTATCCCTGTTTGAAGGCGAGCACACCGAGTTCGGCGGCGACCCGCGCGGTCGCATCCGCAACGCCGCGGGTGATGAGGGCGTCGGTCATCGCGGCGGCGAGCCCGACGCTCTTGAGGGCGTCGCGCTCCTGGAGTTCGGTGCTGGCAGCGATCGCCGCGCTGAGTCTCGGTCCGAGTTCCCGATTCATCGGCCCCATCTCGCCGGCGGCACGCTCGAGACCCGCGCTGACCATGCCGAGTGGTGTCGCGTCGGCGGATACCTCGGCGATTCCCTCCGCCATCAGGCGGCTGAGCGTCTCCTGGCCGGCCACCAGCACCTCGCGCTTATCCGAGAAGTGCCGGAAGAAGGTGCTGCGGGTGACTCCGGCACGGTCGGCGATCTGCGCGACCGTCGTCGCGTCGTAGCCGTGTTCGTTGAACAGGTCCACTGCGGCGAGGACGAGGCGCTCGCGCGCGCCGGGTTCCCATCGAGCCATGTGGCCATCATAGTGATGCGACACATGTCCCGTCAGCGCGCTACAGTGATGAGACAACAGTCGCATCACTCGTCAGGAGAGATCCATGCACGTCTTCGTCACCGGTGGTACCGGCACCATCGGCTCCGCCGTCGTCTCAGAGTTGCTCGGTAACGACCACACCGTGCTTGGCCTCGCTCACTCCGACCGGTCCGCGCAGGCACTCGCCGACGCCGGTGCGCAGGTCTTGCGCGGCGGGTTGTCCGATCTCGACGTGCTGCGCTCCGGCGTCGCGCAGTCCGACGGCGTGATCAGCCTCGCCTTCGATCACGGCGACCACGGAGCCGACGCGTTGGCCGCGGCGATCACCCAGGAAACCGCCGCGTTGTCGGCGATCGGGGATGAGCTCATCGGCACCGACCGTCCGATCGTCACGGTGTCGGGCACGCCGTGGATTCCGGGGCGCGCGTCCACCGAGGCCGATCCGTTGCCCACCGACGGTCCCGTCGGCGGCCGGGCGCGATCGGTGATGGCGCTACTCGACCTCGCATCGAAAGGCTTGCGCCCCAGTGCGATTCGTCTGCCGCGGACGGTTCACAACCATGGTGAGGGTGGGTTCGCCGGCCTGCTGACCCAACAGGCACGACGCAGCGGCGTAGCGGGATACCCGGGCGACGGCACACAGCGCTGGCCGGCCGTGCACGCCCGCGACGCCGCGACACTGTTCCGCCTCGCGCTGGAATCGGCGCCGGCCGGGACAGCGTGGCACGCGGTCGCCGACGAGGGCGACACAGTCGCCGACATCATTTCGGTCATCGGCAGGCGGCTCGGACTGCCGGTGCAGCAGATTCCCACCGAGAGCTTCGGTGCGTTCGGTCCGATCTTCGCGGTGGATCAACCCTCGACGAGCACGCACACCCGCGAAGCGCTCGGTTGGACGCCGGCGCATCCGAGCCTGCTCGAGGATCTGGAGAACATCGAACCGTGAGACATAGGATTGGCGTCCGAGTTCGGTCCCGAAGCCGGGCCTCAGCGTCAGAAAGGCGAACCGATGACGACCGACGTCGATTCGTCCGACCGCGACTTCGGTGACGTCCACCGGATCGGTGTCGAGCGGGCCGGTGAGATTCTGACTCTTCAACGGGCCGCGTATGTCACCGAGGCGAAGCTGCACAACGACCTGCAGCTGCCCCCGCTGGATCAGACCGTCGACGAGATCGTCGACGAATTACGGAGCCCGGAGGTGATCGCCCTGGGAATCGCCTCCGGAGCACGTCTGGTCGCCGCAGTACGACTCACCCTGCACGGTGACACCGCTGAACTCGGTCGTCTCACGGTCGCGCCCGACCTGCAGGGGAGGGGTTTGGGCAGTCGTCTGCTCGACGCGGTCGACGTGTGGTTGCCCAGTGCTGTCACCAGACTCGAACTGTTCACCGGTGAGCGCAGTCTCGCGAACATTCGCCTGTATAACCGTTTCGGTTTTCGAGAGTTCCGTCGCCGGAATGTCGGGACCTACGACCTGGTCTTCCTTGCGAGAAAAGTCATCTCAGGCGAAACCGGGGGATAACGATGTGGTACCCGTGTGAGCCGAGGTGTTTCTGAATTGTCGCCCATCACCGATACTGCTTCGGTGACGAAGCGGACGATATGCGTGGCAATATCGGCGATCCTGGCTGTCGCGGGGTTGCTGTTCGCCGTTCCCGGGACGGCCGGAGCCGCACCACAATCCGGGTGGCGATACACGATGGTGGCGTTCAGCAACGCCAGCGATCGTGACATGGACGTCTACCAGTCCGTCGACGGCACTCATTTCGACGTCCTCCAGAAGGCGGCGTATCGTCCGCCGTCCGGGTTGGTGCGCGACCCACGGATCTTCCGCAGCACCGACGGGTCGTATTACCTCACCTACACCACGGCCGCCGGCGCCAGTATCGGGTTCGCGCGCAGCACCGACCTCACCCACTGGACGTTCATGCAGAACCTGGCAGTCCCGTTCTGCTGCTTCCTTCTTCCCGGTACCGGCGACGGCAAGGGATCGTTGGGTGCGCTGGGTTCGTCGGGTTCGGCCGGGTCGAGCGACCTGCCCTCACTGTCGCCGTTCACCACCAAGGCGTGGGCGCCGGACTGGTTCGTCGAGAACGGTCGCGTCAACATCATCTTGTCGATGTCGACCGGCGGTGGGTTCATCCCGTATCTGATGACGGCGACGGACTCCTCGCTGCGGAACTGGGGGCCGCCGGTGCCGCTCGCGGGAATCGGCGCCGACCACATCGACACCACCATCGTGAAGGCGGGTTCGACCTACCACGCATTCACCAAGAACGAGACCAAGAAGGTCATCGAGCACGCCGTCGCCCCCACCCTGGCCGGGCCCTACACCTTTGTCGCACCGGGTAATTGGGGCACCTTCGTGGAAGGGCCGTCGGTCATCCAACTGCCCGGTGGGGCATGGCGGATGTACTTCGACGCCTACACCAGGGGAAAATACCTCTACTCCGACAGTGGCGACGGTCTGCGGACGTGGACGGCTCCCAAAGAACTGCCGGGCCTGTCCGGAACGGTGCGACACGCGGGAGTGATTCGCGAGCCGGTGTGATGCGGGAACTCACCACGTCGCGGACCGCAGTACAGCGAGGAGTGCTGCCTCGGCGCGCGTCGCCGGCCGCCGCCGGGTGATCACCACGACCTCGGTGAGTCCCGGGTCGGGCAGGCCGTCGAGTTCGACGACGTCGGCGGGCAGGAGCCGACGCGCATGCACCATCACACCGAGCCCGGCCAGCACCGCGGCGCGCAACCCCTGCTGATTGTTGGAGACACAGGTGATGCGGTGATCGAGCCCCGCGTCGGCGAGTGCGGCGAGCGCAGCGGTGCGCGAGATGCTGGGTTCGGGAAAGGTCACGAGTGGAATCGGGTCACCAGGCCGCAGGACAGTGTCCGGCGCGCCCGCCCAGACCAGCGGTTCGGTGAAGATCAACTGTCCGTGCCGTTGGCCCGGATTGCGTTTGGCCAAAACCAGATCTAGTGAACCCGCACGTAGGCTCGTGTGGAGGTCCTCGCTGAGTCCGATGGTCAGCTCGATATCGACGCGCGGGTGGTCGGTCCGGAAGCGGCGCAGGATCTCTGGCGTCCCCGTGGCCACAAGGTCCTCCGACACCCCGAAGCGGATGCGTCCGGTGATGCCGTCATCGGTGAAATAACTCAGCGCGCGATCGCACTCGTCGAGGATGGAGCGGGCGAAGCCGGCCATCACCGAGCCGTCCGCGGTCAGCTCGACCGAGTGCGTATCGCGTCGCAACAGCGTTCTGCCGACCTGTTTCTCCAGGCGGGCGATGTGGCCGGACACAGTGGATTGCCCGACGTCGAGCTGGCGTGCCGCGGCTGAGAACCCGCCGGTGTGGACGACGGTGAGGAAGGTGCGCAGCGCGGTGGGATCGAGCACACATCTCAGGCTAGTTATCGACAAACTCGATCACAATAATCGTGATCAACGTGTTTCCGAATGGCTCCGACGGGCGTTGACTTATGTCTCATGCGACTGCTCAGGAAGCTCCCCATCGACGGATTCGTGCTCTCGATCCTCGTGACGGTGGCGCTCGCATCGGTGTTTCCGGTCGCGGGCGCGGCGGCGACGATTCTCGACGGAATGGTGAAAGCGGCCATCGCGCTTCTGTTCTTCCTCTACGGCACGCGGCTCTCGCCCGCCGAGGCGATGGCGGGAGCACGCCATTGGCGACTGCATCTGACGGTTCTGGCGGTCACCTTCGTCGTGTTCCCGCTGATCGGCCTCGCGCTGCGGGTGCTGACCCCACACGTGCTGAGCAGTGCCCTCTACACCGGTGTGCTGTTCGCCTGTCTCGTGCCGTCCACGGTGCAGTCGTCGATCGCGTTCACCTCGGTTGCCCGCGGAAACGTCCCGGCGGCCATCGTGTCGGCGTCGTTGTCGAACCTTCTCGGAGTCGTGCTGACCCCTTTGCTCGTCGTCGCCCTCATGACCACCACCGGCGGAGTCCACGTGAGTGCGGAATCGTTCGGCGAGATCATCCTTCAGTTGCTGCTTCCGTTCCTTGCCGGCCAAGTGTGTCGGCCGCTGGTCGCCGGACTGCTCGGACGACACCCCTTGCTGACCAAGACCGTCGACCGCGGCTCGGTGCTGCTGGTCGTGTACTCCGCGTTCAGCGCCGGTATGGCCGAGCACATCTGGTCGTCGGTCAGCGTGGGGTCGATCGCCGTGGTGATGGCGGTGTGCGCAGGCGTCCTCGGAGTGGTGTTGGTGTTGTCCCGATGGGCTGCAAAGGCTTTGGGCTTCGGTCGCGACGACGCCATCGTCATCCAGTTCTGCGGATCGAAGAAGAGTCTGGCCGCCGGTCTGCCCATGGCCGCAGTACTCTTCGCTGGAGCGCCGGTGGGCCTGATCATCCTGCCCTTGATGATCTTTCATCAGATCCAATTGCTGGTGTGCTCGATGCTCGCCGCCCACCACGGCCGTATGGCAGCTGAGCGCGCAGGTACCCCGAGCGATGACCCGACTCTGGATTTCGTGGTCCGTTCTCCGTAGGGTGTGCGCCACGGAGATTTCGCCACGAGGAGGTCGGCGCATGGGACAGTTGATGTACACCACCAGCATGTCCCTCGACGGCTACGTCGCCGACGCCGATGGCGATTTCGGTTGGGGTGCTCCGGATGCGGAGATCTTCGACATGCATGTTGATCGGATGGCGGAGACCTCCGCAGAGGTGTTGGGCCGCAAGACCTATGACCTGATGCGGTATTGGGAGAGCCCTCCGGAGGACGGGAGCTGGACGGCTGCAGAACATGAGTTCGCCCGCCGATGGCAGACGATCGAGAAAGTGGTCGTGTCGACGACGATGAGTCCCGACGATCTCTCCTCCGATCGCTCGCGGTTGGTACGAGAGCTCGACACCGCAGAACTACGGCAGCTCACCGAGAGCGCTCCTGGCTCGGTCGAGATCTTCGGGCCGACCACCGCGGCTACTGCAATCCGCGCCGGAATGGTCTCCGGTTTCCGGCTGGTCGTCGTCCCCGTGATCGTCGGAGGGGGACTGCGTGCCCTGCCCGCCGACGCTGCCCTCGACCTTCGGCTCATCGAGCAGCGGACCTTCGCCAACGGCACCGTCTATCTGCATTACGCCCCTAGGTGAGGGTGCGCTGGGCATCGCTATCTGCCGCTCATTCCTCTCACCGAATTGCTCGCTCCTTCCCCCCCGGATGTTCGGCCCTTCCCCCCGATGGTCGAGGTGCGAGCCGCGTGCGGCGAGCCTCGAGACCGCTTGCGCCGGTGCTGGTTCGGTTCCACGGGTGGTGGGGATACTCATCGGCGAGAGGGGTCTCGAGGCTCGTCGCTATCGCTCCTCGGCACCTCGACCATCGGATGGGAAGGCCCGGAGCGTCACTCGAACGCTTCCCCCCGATGGTCGAGGTGTGAGCCGCGTGCGGCGAGCCTCGAGACCCTGGTGAGATGACAAGTATCGCAACCACATCCACTACCCACCCGACGTAATCGAGCGCCCGGTCGACGAAGTTTAACGCCCAGTCGACGCAATAGAGCGCCCAGTCGAATCGCCCGAAAAAGTTGTCCACAGATTTCCCGAGCCGCGCGATCGTCGGACCGGTTTTGTCGGTACCCCTTCGTACACTTGTTCTCATCACGTCCGATCGTGGGAGGGGAGGTTTTGGGTGTCGACGACGTTGACGTTCACTGATCCGGATGCCGACGCTGCCGCGATCGCCGCAATGTCGCGCGATGAGCTCACCGAGACCGGTCCGGACCTGCTACGCGAGTCCCGCAAATACGAAGCCCGGACGGTGCTTGCTGCCGCCGCGTTGGCGGATCGGGTGTATCGGGAGCGTTTGGCGGGCCAGTCCGAGGTCGAGGTGTGGGGCTCGGTGATCGAGCACGCCGACAAACTCGCACGCGCCGAAGTGTCTCTGCAATTCAAGGTCTCCCGCAGCAAAGCCGGCAGCTGGATAGCTCTGGCGGACCTCCTCAAAGAACTCCCCCTGATCCGCGCTGCGTATTTGAACGGGGAACTGTCCACCAACCGGGCCTCGATCATGGCGCGCTGCGCCCAACGTGGCGCGGACACCGACACCGACAGCGACAGCGTCGATACCGGTGACGAGTCCGAGATGTCCTTCGAAGAGATCGTCCTGGACTACGGATCCCGCGCCACCACCGATCCGGTTCTGGCGCAACAGCTCGACGCTGCGTTGATTTCAATGAACCCCGACAGTGTCACCGAGGAACGCGAAGACATCGCCGACCTGGTGGGACACGTGACCATCACCTCCGATGTCGCTGGACACTCCTCTCTGGGTGCGGTTGTTCCCGCCCATTATGGGGTGTTTCTCACGACGCAGATCAACGCGCTCATCGATGAACGGACCTGCCGCAAGGACACCCGCCGCGTGGGATCGCTGCGGGTGATCGCACTTGGTGAGATCACCGGCGTCCCGGGGGCGCACCTCGACTGTGAATGCGGACAAGATGATTGCCCGAAACGAGGTGGTGGCACCGACAGCAACGGGTCGGCCGAAACACCCTCTGACGCCGAGGACGCGGCAGAGTGGGACAACTTGCTCCCCGAACCCGCTGACGCGGATGCGCCTGAAGTCGAGGACATCGAAGCTTCCAGTGCGCCGGCCCCTTCCAATGCGCGGGCACAGGAACCTGTCGATGTGGTGGAGCCGGTCGTCGAACCCGACATCCCCGATCCCATGGATGAGCCGACGCCGGAGGAGGTGCCGGTGGCGTTCGGGCGGGCCTTGGTGGTGCCCGGGGCACCTGTGTTGACGGTGTTGAAGGATCCGGACGGGATTCTCGTGCCCCGGTTGCAGGGGTACGGGCCGATCGACCGCGACTACGCCACCACCCTGTCCGAGGTCGCGAAGACCATCCATTACCCCGAATCCGCCCGTGCCGCGGGACCACTCATCCCGCAGATTTCCGACCGGCCGCAAGCCCCGCCGGCGGATCCGACCGGACACGGTGGTCACACCGTGCCGCCACCTGGGGCATTGACGTATGCACCCAGCGCCGCGTTGCGCGCTGAGGTGTTGGCCAATGATGCGTGGTGCCGGTTTCCGTTCTGCGGGAGGCCGTCACACCTGTGCGACCTCGACCATTGGCGGCCGTTCAACCACACCGACCCCGAGGCCGGGGGCTGGACGGTGCTCAGTGATCTGATCCCGCTGTGTCGGGCTGATCATCAACGCAAGCATCTCGCGGAGTGGGTGCCGACGCTCTACACCGATCGGCGGGTGGAGTGGCGGAGTCGGCGGAGTGGGCAGGTGATTGTCACCTATCCGCGGTGACGGTCGCTTTTGCTGTGGGGTGGAACCAGCTGTGACTCAACGGGACGTGAGGCTCCTCGCTGGCGCTCGTCGCACCTCGACCACCAGACAAAGGACACCTCGACCATCGGGGGTAAGAAGGGCGTCATCGGGGGCGAGGTCCTCGACAGGTGATCAGCCGGGCGGCCGTCCCGCCGCGATCTGCACGAGCGCCCGGACACTGACGTCGCGGGCGCGGCGGCGGGATTCGGCGAGCGGATTGTCGGAGGGCACGAGTAGACGTAAACCCTTGTGGTGGCTGCGGAACCGCAGCGGCGTGGTGAGTTCGAGGGCTTCTCCGTCGACGCCCGCATAGGCGGTACCGCCACCCGAGGAGACCTCGAAGGTCGGGGTGGTGAACTCGTGCCAGTGCGGACTGGTCTTACGCAACCCGACGGCCGACAGGGCGACCAGTGTGGCCGCTTCGGCGCCGGTCCGCGGCGACACGGCGACGACGCCGAGGAGGCCGGTATCCATCCGTCGTCGTTCACCGGCGTCGAGAAGCGCGCCGGAGTACGGGTTGTTGGACACCAGGATCAGGAACGCGCCGTCCACCGCAGTACCGTCGGCCGAAGTGAATTGCAGGTCGAAGGGTTCTGCGCTGTTGCCGAGGAGTTCGGGCAGCAGCGCCGCGGTGGTTTGAGCCTTGTCGTCGCGGTAGGAATCCTGCTGCACGATCGTTGCGTACACGCCGAGCGAGACGTTGTTGACGAACAGACGTCCGTTGACGGTGGCGTAATCGACGCGACGGATCACGCCGTTGGTGAAGGCTCGCACGTTGCGCCGCGGGTCGGACCGATCGAGCCCGAGATCCAGGGCGAAATGGTTGCGGGTGCCCGCGCTGACGCAGACGAACGGCAGGTCGTGCTCGATCGCGATGGCGGCGACGAGCGCCTGCGAACCGTCACCGCCGGCCATCCCCAGACAGTCCGCGCCGCGTGCCACCGCGTCGCGTGCGAGTTGTTCGAGGTCGTCGTCGGGTCCCAGGACGACGGTCTCGACACCGATCCGGTGTGCTGCCTCGACGAGTTCGAACCGATCGACCTTGCCGCCACCGGATTTCGGGTTGCAGATCAGAACCGGATGCCGGGGCCGCCACGGCGCGTGCATCAGATCCAGCTCGTGCAGATGCGGCGTCAGGGCGTAACGGGCCGAGACGACGGCGATCACCCCGAGCGCGACGGCGACGAACAGGTGCACGACAAAAGCGCCGAAATCAACGACGGCCAGCACCAACGCACTGATGAGCGCTGCGACCCCGAGCACCCCGACACCGATACCGACGCCGCGTCGGACCCCGCGTTCGGTGATCGCCCACCATGCGCCGAGGGCTGCGACGGCCAGACCCGCCACGCCGAGCACGAAATGCAGACCGCTGTTGACCAGGAACACCAGGATCGCCACCAGGAGTCCGGCCGCGGCCAGCAACGCGACGACGGCACTGATCCGTCGCTGACGGCTCACGGGGAGTCGGGGTCGGAGGTGATCAGAGCGCAGATCTCGGCGTAGCGCAGCAGAAAACGCTTCTCGTCGAGACGTTTGCGGCGCATCCACGAGGTGACCTCGGTATTGCACTTACCCGCGTTGCACGACCGGCAACTCGGCACCACGTTACAAGCGGTGTACCGGCCGCCCCGGGAAATGGCGAGAACGCAATCCTTCTGTAGCGCAACGCCATCAGCCTCGCAGTAGGCGCATCCACCCCACAGTGAGACCAACTGCTCCCACTGCTCGGGGGTGAGGTCATGGGTGACCGCGTCCATTCTGCGCCGACGACGTTTCGCGTAGCGGCGGGCACGGGTGCGGTTGGCGGGCACGACGATCAGGGTAGGCCATCACTGGATCTCATGCGCTGAGGCCGGCCGGCACGAGACCACTCGGGGTGTACTTCTCGCGCCGGATGTTGCGCGCGGGCATGCGCCGGCGTTTGCATGCCTTCACCCCGGCGTCCACCATCGCCGGCGGTCCACACAGGTAGGCGACGTACCCGCGCAGCGATGCGAAGTCGTCGAGCACCGCGTCACCCACGTAGCCGGTACGCCCGACCCACTCGGATCGGCTCAGACACGGGACATAGGTGAGCCCGCGGTGGCGCTCGGCCAGCTCTTGCCAGAACTGCTGATGGTAGAGGTCGGCCTCGTGGCGGACCCCGTGGTACAGATGGATCTCGCGGTCGGGATCGTCGGTGAGAGCCTGCGCCGCAATCGATGTCAGAGGTGCCAGACCGGTGCCGCCCGCGAGCAACAGCATCGGCGTCTCGGGCTCGTCGGCACCGGGCTCGTACGCGAAGTCACCCCACGGACCGCGCATCTCGAGTTCGTGGCCGACATCGAGACCGCCGAAGATCCACCCGTCGGTCGCCACACCACCGGGGACCCGGCGGATCTGGAACTCCAGCCTGCTCGCCGACGCCGGTGGATTGGCCATCGAGTACTGACGCCACTCTCCGGTGCCCGGAACCGCGATCTCCATGTACTGGCCGGCCGAGAAGTCCAGTGGCTCATCGATATCCACGAGCACGGTGACCGTGTCGTGGGCCACGGTCTCGATGCCGTGCACGGTCCCGGCCACATCGCGCAGTCGGTGCCGAGGGCCGGTCTGTTCGGGCGCTTCCACCTCGATCGTGGTGTCCGAGCGCGGACGCGACTGACACGCCAGGACGAATCCACGCGCCTGATCGTCGGCGCCGAGCACCGTCTCCGGGACCTCGGGAGCATCGACGGTGCCCGAACACAAGCGCACCTTGCATGTTCCGCACGTCCCCTGATTGCACGAATTGGGCAGATAGACGCCGTTACGCAGGAAGGCGTCGAGCAGTGGCTGATCTTCAGCGCAGGTCACGCTCGCCGACGCGGCACCCACGACGTCGACGCGATGGGCTTGCGAGCCGGTCGTATCGGAAACAGCCATCGCCCTCACGCCTCCCACGTGACGTGCAGCGAGGTTGGTCCGCGGAACCCCCAGCCCCAGAACTCGACGTCGGAATCGGTGTCGCGCTCCAGGTTCGGAATCGATTCGAAGAGTTCCTCCAGACCGATCCGGCACACCTGATTGGCGAAATAGATCCCCGCACACGCATGATTACCGGCCCCGAAAGCCAAGTGCGGCAACGGTGGACGGGTGATGTCGTACTCCGAGGGTGCGGTGTACACAGCGGTGTCGTGGTTGGCCGAGCCGTAGGACATGAGCACGACGGTGCCCGCGGGCAGCGCCACCCCGGCGACCTCGACGTCGGCGGTGCTGATGCGCGCGGTGGCCGACCAGATCGGCGAAGTCCAGCGCATCCCCTCGGAGATGGCCCGGGGGATCAGTCCGGGTTCGTCGACGACCTGCTCCATCTGATCCGGTCGGGTGAACAATCCGACCAGCGTGGAAGCCATCGCGTGACCGGGCTCCTGCATGGCGCCGAGCAGGTAGACGAACAGGGTCGGGTAGATGTAGTCGCGGTCGCGGGTCTGCCCGTCGGGCATGCCGTCGTGCAACCAGTGGGAGATGGCGCTGTCGTCGGGGTGGGTGATCCAGCGGTCGATCATCGGGTCGACGATCGCGCGGATCTCGGCCTTGGCCTCATCACCCTCGTCGAAGCCTTCGGGGTTGGTGAACTCGCCGTTCTCGTCGACGCCGGCATTGGTGAACGACCGGGACAGCTTGTGGAACCACTCGCGCAGTGTGTCCGAGCCGACCTCGCGCAGTCCGAGGAGGTCGCCGAGCGCCCGCACACTGACCGGTTCGCAGTACTGGGCGACGAGTTCGGCGTGGCCGTCGTCCTCGAACGTCTCGAGGAACCGGCGTGCGATCGGCCGGACCAGATCATCGATCCACCGATCGACCTCTTGCGGCTGCAATGCCGGATCGACCATCGACCGCAGGTCGTCGTGGATTTCCCCGTTGACGCCGATGACCGCGGGGTGCCCGAAGGTCCGCCCGCCGGCCTTGGTGATGATCGCCTCGAAGTGCTCGCTGGTGGCGATCTCCCGGCAGATGTCGGTCGTGGTGGCGACGTACGAGCCGAGGACGGGGATGTAGGCCAACGGGCGCTCGGCACGTAGCCGCTCGTACACCGGGTACGGGTTGCGCTCGAGCTCGGTGATGGTGATCTCGTCGATCCAGCTCGGTGACGGAGTGGGGTCGGACGGGGTGGGTGTTTCGGTGATCGTCATGGCGTACTCCTCTGGTCGGTGGCAGGCGATCGGAACTGCTCTGGCCGGAGACGGTAGGGCCGATCGGGACCGGCCTCGACACCGATTGCGCGGGGGAGACACCGAATGCGCGATGAGGTTGTGATCGATATCGCATCAGGTGGCCGATGTGAGGTAGACAAGATCCAGGCCGGCGCAGCCCGCCGGCCGGGCCGACGAAAGAACCGCCACCCGAATGTTCACCGAACACACGTCCACCGGGCACTCGTCAACCGGGCACGGGGCACCGGATGGGGAGACCCGGGACTGGGACGCCGCGCACCGTGCCGTCGCCGATGCGTACTTCCCGCACGAACTCACCGACCTCGACGGCACCGGAGACGTCGCGCTGTCACTGCGGACCGTCGAACTCGGCGGCGTGACGATCGGTCGACTGACCTGGGGTACCGACGTCGCGATCACCTGCGCCTATCCGGGGGCCTACGAGGTCAACATCCCGATGTCGGGACGACTGCACTCCCGACACGAAACGCGTGAGGTGGTCTCGACCCCCGGACGAGCGACGGTCTTCGTCGCCGACCGCGAGTCGCAGATCACCCGGTGGACCGCTGACTGCGACGTGATCGGCGTCAAGTTCGATGCCGATCACCTCGAACGCGAAGCCGACCGCATCCACGTCGGTGCCGTACGCCGACGCCTCGTCCTGCCCGACCAGATCGACGTCGCGACCGACGCCGGGCGATCGTGGCTCGACCTCGTCGCGGCGTTGTCCGCCCAACATCGCGAACCCGTCGACCTGCTCGCCAATCCACTGGTCGGGCCGCAACTGGCGGGCGCGGTGACCGCGGCGTTCCTGCTCACGGTGGCGCCCGATCCCGTCGACGCGGCACATCCACTGCGACCGCGCACCGTCAAACGGGTCCTCGACGCCCTGCACGCCGACCCGGCGCGACCGTGGACACTCGCCGAGATGGCAGCGCTCGCGCAGACCAGCGTGCGTCGTCTGCAGGAGGCCTTCGCCGAATACGTCGGCGCGACGCCGACCGCGGCCTTGCGTGACATCCGATTGGCGCACGCGCACAACGACATCGAGAGCGGAGCGGGCACGATCTCCGACATCGCGGCGCGGTGGGGCTTCAGCAGCGCGAGCCGCTTCGCCGCGGCCTATCGTCGGCGGTACGGGGATCGGCCGTCGGAAGTGCTGCGCAGGTGACCGCGCGCCGACGGCAATTGCGGAACGATCGGCGAGCCCCCGATGTGTGGATACAGTGACCTGTGTCGTACATTGAAGCAGATCATATATTTGATACAGACAGAGGTGCACACCGATGGACATGACCTGGTCGGATGACGACATCGCCTTTCGCGACGAGGTGCGTGAGTTCCTCGACGCCGAACTGACCCCGGAGCTGCGCGCCGCCGGTCGACTGCGCACCAGCGTGTACACCGATCACGAGGCGTCGATGGAGTGGCAGGCGATCCTGCACAAGCGTGGATGGGCCGCGCCGGCGTGGCCGGTCGAGCACGGCGGCTGCGACTGGTCGCTGACCCAGCACTACATCTTCAGCCGCGAATCGGTGCTGGCCGGTGCGCCCGCGCTGTCCCCCATGGGAATCCGCATGGTCGCCCACGCGATCATCGCCTTCGGCACCCCCGAGCAGAAGGCGTTCTACCTGCCCGGCATCCTCACCGGCGACGTCTTCTTCTGTCAGGGCTACTCCGAACCGGAATCCGGCAGCGACCTCGCGTCGCTGTCGATGTCGGCGGTCTCCGACGGAGACGATCTGGTGTGCACCGGCAGCAAGATCTGGACAACCCATGCCGCCGAGGCCAATTGGATGTTCTGCCTGGTCCGTACCTCACGCACCGGCAAGAAACAGGAGGGCATCACCTTCCTGCTGATCGACATGACCTCCCCGGGCATCGAGGTGCAGCCGCTGGTGATGGCCTCGGGCGAGCAGGTCCAGGCGCAGGTGTTCTTCGACGAGGTGCGGGTGCCCAAGAAGAACGTCCTCGGCGCGATCGACGACGGCTGGACGGTCGCGAAGTATCTGCTGGTGTTCGAGCGCGGTGGTGGCGCGGCCGCGCCGGCACTACAGGTGATGGTGGAAAACCTCACCGATCACGCGTCGACGGTCACCGGGCCGTCGGGGGTGCCGCTGGCCGATGAGCCGGCGTTCGCCGCCAAGCTCGCCGATCTGCGCACGCGCGCAAAGGTTCTCGAGGTGCTCGAATATCGCGCGCTCGCGGAGATGAGTGCCGGACGCAACCCGGGCGCGATCTCGTCGATGCTCAAGATCCTCTCGACCGAGCTGAGCCAGCAGATCACCACCCTCGGCGTGGAGGCGGCGGGCCCCCGCGGACGGGCATATCAGCCGCACGCCGCCGCACCGGGCGGGCCGATCGCCGACTTCGTGCCGCCGGCCGACGGATACGTCAGCGGGCAGGCGTGGCAGGCGGTGGCGCCGCTGCTCTACCTCAACGACCGCGCCGGCTCGATCTACGCGGGCAGCAACGAGATCCAGCGCAATATCCTCGCCAAGGCCGCTCTGGGCCTGCCCCAGTACTGACCGGAAAGGTTTCGCCCACAATGGATTTCGATCTCACCGCCGAACAGCAACTGCTCTCCGACGGGCTCACCCGCTTTCTCGATTCCCGCTACGACCTCACCGAGAGCCGCAAGGTCGCCAAGGTCGGTGACGGATGGCAACCACAGATCTGGCGCGCCTTTGCCGACGAACTCGGCGTCATCGGTGCGTGCCTGCCCTCGACGGTCGGCGGTGACGACGGAGGCCCCGAGGAGCTGATGGTCGTCACCGAGGCGCTCGGCCGCGCCCTCGTCGTCGAACCGTTCGTCGATACGGTGGTCCTCGGCGCCGGCCTGCTCGCGCGTACCGGACACGACGGCGCACTCGAGGTCGCGCGGGCGGTGACCGCGGGCGAGACCCTCGTGGCCACCGCCGCACTCGAGGACACCTCGGGCGGACGGCTGCACCACGTGACCACCCGCGCCGAGGAGTCCGACGGCGGCTGGGTTCTCCACGGCGCCAAGGCCGTTGTCACCACCGCCCCGATCGCCGACCAGCTGATCCTCACCGCGCGGATCGCCGGCAGCGACGACGACCGCGACGGCATCGGCCTGTTCCTGATCCCGCTCGGCGACGCGACGCCGGCCGGGCTGACCCAGCACGAGTTCCGCACCGTCGACGACCGCCGTGCCGCGGACCTCACCCTCGACGGCGTGCAGGTGGGCGGCGACGCATTGATCGCCCGCGGTGCCGACGCGCTCGCGCTACTCGAACGCGCATGGGACACCGCCACCGCCGCGGTGGTCTCCGAAGCGGTCGGGCTGATGCGCAAGGTGCTCGCCGACACCGTTGCCTACACCACCCAGCGTCAGCAGTTCGGGCGTCCGCTCGCCGGCTTCCAGGCATTGGCGCACCGCATGGTCGACATGTACATCGAACTCGAACAGGCGGTTGCCGCACAGTATCTGGCGATCCTGTCGCTCGACGCCGAACCCGCCGAGCGGGCTGCGGCGGTGTCGGCGGCCAAGGCCACGATCAGCCGGGCCGCACGATTCATCGGCCAGAACTCGGTGCAGCTGCACGGCGGGATGGGCATGACCGAGGAACTCGCGATCGGACACTACTTCCGGCGACTGACCGTCATCGAGTACGAATTCGGTTCGGCCGACGCTCATCTGGCGAGGGTCGAGAAACTCGCCCGGGCCTGAGCGAACTCGGCCTCGATCTCGGCCCGACCCAGCGCCGGGTCGGTGCCGGGCACATGTGTCGGCTCGGTGTGGGCGGCGCTCGTCCCGCCGGCCACCCGGCGGCGGGCCGCGGTGAACTCCGGAAGCTCGCCGATGCCGGCGTGGGCGGCATTGAGCAGTGACCACACCGCGCTGCGCCGGGCGCGGCGCTCGACGGGATGGGGTGGGGAATACATGACCAGTTGCGCCGCCCACCGGGGCAGGGTGTCGCGAATCGCCCAGTCGACCGCAGCCGCAGCGGGATTGGGCACGTTGGTGCCGGTCGCCATCGCCGCCCCGTAGGTCACCGCCAGGCGCGGCAGATACGACCGCAGGCACTCGAGGGTCTCGGCCTTGGTGGTCGGGAGGTCGGTGCCCCCGAGCGCATGACCGACCCGGATGAACTCGCCGTAATAGCGATCGAGGTCGGCACCGCGCAGCGGCCGCGGATGGTAGATCTCGTGTGCCGTCGCCAATCCCCACACCACGGTGGCGTAATTCCAGCGCAACCACTCAGGATCGTCGGCGTCGTAGGTGGCGCCGTCGGGACGAGTGCCCTTGATCGTGTGATGCATGGCGCGGACCGTGCGCGCCAGTCGTTCGGCGGTCTCGGTGCTGCCGTAGGCGGTACCGATGAAGAAGGCGACCGAGTGTCCCAAGCGAACGGATGCACCCTCGGGATCGATCCGGGGCAGTGCGGCCGGGTCGTCGGAGCGTTCCACCAGCCGGGAGTGGTGCATCCCCATCCAGTAGATGCTCGGGTCGAGGCGCTCCAGATAAGACGCGCACTGCAACCCGAAGACGAGGGCAGGCGTGTGCGAGTGGACATACCAGGTGGCGCTGTCCGGACCGAACCATCCCGGATCGCCGGCCGGCTCCTCGAACTCCATGCCCCGGAAGAACTTTGCGCGGATGTTCGCGTCGAAGAAGCCGGTGAGCCAGTCGCCGACCCACTGGTGCGGCAGGGTCGGCAACGGCAGGGTCGGCAGCGGCAGTGATCCCAGGCCGCTGCGGGGCAGCCTGATCGCGGACGGAGTCTTCATCGTCTCTCCCTGCGCTCGTGGTGGTGCGCGACCGGACAATTTCTGGCCACGCATGTGCCCAGACTACGGTCTGGTCACACCTGTGACCAGACCTTTCGTGATCTCGCCACGCGCCGTACGGTGAGACGATGTCGAACACGACCCGATGGGCCGGGGTCTCGTTGAGCGATCGGCGTACCGAACGACGGGCGCTGCTGATCGCCGCGGCCTACGACCTGCTGGGTACCGACCTGCTCGGTCACGACCCGTCGGCGCTGTCGGTGCGGGCGCTGTGCCGCGCGAGCGGCCTCAACTCCCGCTACTTCTACGAGAGTTTCGCCGACGTCGACGAGTTACTCGGCGAGCTCTACGACGAGGTTGCCGCCGACCTCGCGGGTGTGGTCGCCGCGGCGATCGAGTGCGCCGGCCGATCGGTGCGATCGCGCACCGCGGCGGGTATCCGCGCCGTGCTCGGTCATGCCGGCGACGATCCACGGCGCGGCGCGATCCTGTTCACCCATGCCCGCGCCAACCCGGTGCTCGCCGCCCGTCGCGTGGCGACCGAGGAACTCCTCATGTCGTCCGTCCTGGCCGAAACCGTTCGGCGCCAAGGGGATCGGACGTCACGTCCGAGGGCCGATCAGGTCGGGGCGGTGATGTTCGCCGGTGCGATGGCCGAGCTGGCACGGCAGTGGCTGGGCGGTCATCTGGGGTCGGATCTCGACGTCGTCGTCGACGCGGCGACCGCCTTCGTCCTGCGATCGGCACCCGCCCGTACCTGATCGGTGGTGGGGGTCGCGAGCACCTCGCGCAGCAGCATCACACGCACCGGTGCGAGGCCGGCCACCGACACCGCGATCACGGTCAACGAAATCCACAGCAGCGCACCGCTGGCCAGCAGCAACAACTGCAGTGTCCAGGACGGGGCGGTCAGCGATTCCGACGCCAGCTGGCGTGCCCACAGGCGCCAATAGATCATCAGATTCACCGTGAGCCCGACGACGTAGGAGATGCCGAACGACACCAGATACGGACGCCACGTTCCGTCGCGAAGCCGCGCCGAGAGCGATTCGTGTCGCAGCGGCGCGACCACGGAGAGCACGTTGCCCACACCGAGCCAGACGAGCACCATGACGACGAACTGGTCGATCATCGCCGCGAGGTCGAGATCGGTGGTGACGGCGAGGTAGGCGAGGATGGGTACGGCCGCTATCGCGACCCCTATCAGGATCATCAGGTTCTTGGCGACCAGGATTCGCCACAGACGTTCGCCGGCCCGGATGTCGGTCCACACCCGTGCGGCGTCGAAGCACAAGGCGTTGGTGCACACCACACTCCCGACGACGCCACCGAAGACATACAGGGTCAGCGACCCGGCCTTCTCGTAGGTCGCCCATCCCACCGATCGATAGACGACCACCAACGACAGGCTGATCGCGAGGGTGATGACCACGCGGATCAGCACCGCGTGCGGTCGGGCGCGCAGCGCTCGCGCCACCTCGTTCGCGGTGCGCCGCAACAGCGCTCGGGTGGCGGTGACGACGAGTCGGACGGTCTCCCGGCGATCACTGGAGCGGGCGGGTGAGGAGTCGGAGAGCGCGGCGTCGGCGTAGGTGAGATCCAGACGTGCGCGCCGTATCGCGTCGTCGGCGAGTTGGAACCGCAGTGCGTCATCGGGTTCCGAGACGGCGGCCAACTGCTCGGCCAACCGCGCCGCGTCGGTGGCCAGAGCGGCGATCTCGGTGGACAGCGAGTCCCCGGTGGCGCTGGAGTTCATGCCGACCATCTGATCACCCGGACCCACCGGGGTGCACGGCAGGCCGTCGAATCGGATGTGGGGATCAGGGGAAGGGCAGGCCTCCCGTGCCGCCGCCGGTGCCACCGTTTCCGTTGCCGTTGCTGGGCACCGTGGTCTGCGCATTGTCCACGGCACTGCCGAGTTTCACGGTGACCGTGTGTTCCTGGCCGCCGCTGGACACGGTGATGGGTACCGTCGAGCCGGGTTCGTGGGTGAGGATCTGGGCCATCAGGTCGGCGTAGCTGGTCACACGTTGATCGCCCACCTTGGTGATGACGTCACCGGATTTGATGCCGGCGGCCGCGGCCGCACCGTCCCCGCTCACCGTGGTCACCTGGGCGCCCTCGACGTCGGCGGCGTTGGTTTCGGCCAGCGAACCGGTCACCCCCAGCACGGGCTTGGTCGCGTGGCCGTCGGCAAGCAACTCGTTGGCGACGCGCCGAGCCGTGTTGATGGGGATGGCGAAACCCAGACCGAAGGCCTGGACGCCGCCCTGGGATGCCTGGCCGGTGTCGACCGCCGAGTTCACCCCGATCACCTGGCCGGACAGATTGACCAGCGGCCCACCGGAGTTGCCGGGATTGATCGGCGTATCGGTCTGGAGTCCGTTGTAGACCGCGACCTGCGAACCCTGCTCATCGCCTGCGGTCACGGTGCGCGAGAGATTGCTGATGATGCCGGAGGTCACCGTGTTGGACAGATTCTCCGGGCTGCCGACCGCGACGACCTGCTGCCCGACCTGCAGGCCGTCCGAATTGCCGAGTGTTGCCGGGGTCAACCCGGACGCGTTCTGCAGTTTGATCACCGCCAGGTCGTAGGACGGTGAGGTACCCACGACCGAGGCCTGGTAGGTCTTCTGGTCGGCGGTGGTGACCTGGATCGCCGAGGTGCCACCAGCTCCGGCGATCACGTGGTTGTTGGTCAGGATGTAGCCGTCGGGGGAGAGCACGATGCCACTGCCAACCGCGGTGCCCTGGCTGCCGGCGACCTCGATGTCGGCGGTGAACTTCGACGCCGCCTGCGCGGCATAAGTGATGGAACCCGGCTGGGCGGGGGCGGCTGTGGTCGCGGCCGGGGTGGCGAGTTGGGGTGCCGCCGAGGTGCTGTGATCGACGAGCGCGCTTCCGCCGAGAGCGACTGCGCCGCCGAGCAATCCCGCGATGACCGCCGTCGCGATGATCGGTTTCATCGACGACCGACGTGCGGTGGCTCCGGCGGGTATCGGCGTGATGGTGGAGGGGCCGGCGGGGTAGTGGCCACCCGGGTGGTGCCCAGAAGGCTCGTATCCTCCGGTCGCGTACGGGCCGGACGGAGGTGGGGTGTAGCCGGGGGTCGGGCCCCACCCTCCGGCGGGCTGCCCGTACGGGTGCGTTCCCCCGGTGGTCGGGGGCGGCGGACTCACCGGCGCGGTCGGCGTCCCGGGAGAGGTCGGATACTGATGCGAATCCTGCTGGGTGCCCGAGATTTCCGTTCCGTCGGGAGTGCTCTCGCCCGGAACGTGGTTGTCGGGATGGCGATCTGTGGTCACCAGACCACGTTGCCCAAGGTCACTGAGAGCAATCCGAGAGGATTGTGTGGAATTGGCTGTCAATTCACTGTCGAGGCGCCCACCGTTGTCGGTGGGCGCCTCGACGTCCCGATGTACCGATGTGGCGGCCGCTGCGGCTACTTCACCTCACCGCGCAGGATGCGCAGCACGCCGAAGAACAGCGGGATACCGATCCACACGATTCCGGAGACGACGAGCTTGGCCCATTCGCCACCGCTCGCCCACTGCTCGGATTGGAAGGGCGCGTTGGTCATTCCGGTGTCGACCCAGGCTCCGAGATGGTCGTGGAACCACGGCACCAGCTGGCTGACGAGGGTCAGCGCGGTCGGCAGCACGAAGTAGGCGACGATCGCGCCGGGAGTGTTCAGGATGAGCGCGGCGAAGCCGAATCCGAGGAGCAGCCCGAACAGTTGCAGCACAAAGGAGTTCACCAGTCCCGCAGCGGTGAACGACCATGCTCCGGCCGGATCGGCGAAGGCGAGACCGGCGATCACGTTGCCCACCGCCCCGAGCGCGAGGGCGAGGCCGACGGCGATCACCGAGGCGATCAGTGCGGTCAGTAGTTTCGCGACGATGATCCGTTCGCGACGCGGTTCCATCGTGAACGTCGTCAACGCCGAGCGCTGACTCCATTCACCGGTGACCAACAGGATTGCCATCACCGGCAGGATGATGCCCAGCGGGATGTTCATCATGCCGAAGAACTGGCCGAAGGTGAGGTTGGTCAGACTGTTGCGGTTGGCGATCAGCATCGCCACCACGACGACCACCGACAGCACGCCGATGGATGCGGCCAACCAGAATCCGGCGCGGGTGTCGACGAGTTTGCGGAGTTCGACCCGGACCAGGCGGGTCATCGGAATGCCGGCGGTGCGCGTCGGCGCGGACGCGGCCGGGGCAACGGTGAGGGTGGTCATCAGAATGCTCCTGCGGTCATCGGTTGTTCGCGTTGGGTGGAGGCGGTCAGTTCGAGGAACATCTCCTCGAGTTTGGCGCCGTCGCCGGCACGCAACTCCGTGAGCACGATGGCGTTCGCCGCGGCGACCCGCCCCACCTCCTCGGGGGCGGCGTCGGTGGACAGTCCGCCGCCGGACTGCGGCTGCGCGCTGATGCCCGAGGCGTCGAGCGCGTCGGCGAGGGCCCGGTCGTCGAGCGAGCGCACCGTGGTTCCGGTGCCTGCGAGCAACTCGGCCTTGGTGCCCTGCGCGACGATGCGTCCGTTGCCGATGACGACGAGGTCGTCGGCGACGATCTCGATCTCGTGCAGCAGATGCGAGGACAGCAACACGGTGCCGCCACGATCGGCGTAGCCGCGCAGCAGGCTGCGCATCCAGTGGATGCCCGCCGGGTCGAGGCCGTTGGCGGGTTCGTCGAGGATCAACACCCGCGGATCGCCCATGAGCGCGTTGGCGATTCCGAGTCGCTGCCGCATACCGAGGGAATAGTTGCGGACCCGCCGGCCGGCTTCCTGCGGTGTCAGGCTGACCAGTTCGAGCATCTCATCGACCCGGGTGCGGGGCACCCCGATGGTCATCGCGGTCAGGCGCAGGATCTCCTCGCCGGTGCGTCCGGCGTGCTGTGCGGACGCGTCGAGGAGTACGCCGACCTCGGTGGCGGGATTGGGGATGTCGCGATAGGCCTGCCCGTCGATCGTCACCGAGCCCGACGTCGCCGGGGTCAGTCCGGTCATCACCCGCATGGTGGTGGACTTGCCCGCTCCGTTCGGTCCGAGGAAGCCGGTCACCTGCCCCGGGCGGCACGCGAAGGACACGTTGTCGACGGCGACGTACTCGCCGTAGCGTTTGCTGAGGTTCTCCACTGTGATCATGGAGATCATCGTTGCCGCACCGGGCGGGTGTGCACATCGGGCGCGAGGATGGACCCGATCTACGACGAAAGTCTGATACTGCCTGGCCGTCGGGTGCAGGCGGCTGGGGGATCACCCCCACTACGGTGAGGGGGTGCGTCCCGAGGATTATCAGCCGCCGCTGAATTGGTGGAGCCATACGTGGCGTCTGCTGCTGATGCTGGCGATCTCCGCGGTGGCGATGATCGGGCGCACCGATCATGTGGGCGCTCATGTGATCTGGTGGCTGACCCTCGATCTGGCCCTCGGTGTGATGTGCTTCGTCGCGACCTGGTGGCGCCGAACCCATCCGGTTCTGGTGTGTACGTTGACCAACCTGGCCGCAATGGTGTCGGTCAGTTCCTCGGGAGCCGGGGCGTTGGCGCTGGTCTCGTTGTCCACTCGACGGCGGTGGCGTGAGATCGCGCCGCAGATCGTGCTGGGAATCGCGTGTAGCGCGGTCGCAGACGAGTTCGTCTATCGACCCGATCCGAGTGAGTCACCGTTGGTGCGATACTCGTTCATCGTCGCGATCACCGCGGTACTGGTGGCGTGGGGTATGTACATCGGGTCGCGGCGCGAACTGCTCGCGAGTTGGCGCTCGCGGGCCATGCTGGCCGAGCAGGAGCAGCAGGCGAAGGTCGCCCAGGCCCGATCGGTCGAGCGGGCGCGGATCGCGCGGGAGATGCATGACGTTCTGGCGCACCGTATCTCGACGGTGAGCATGTATGCCGGGGCGTTGGCCTACCGTGCCGATCTGACGCCGGAGCAGGTGCACGACACCGCGTCGACGATCGAGGAGAACTCGCGACTGGCCCTCACCGAATTACGCGAGGTACTCGGGGTGCTGCGCGAGGGCCCCGGTGATGCCGACCCGGAACAGCCGCAGGCCGGCCGCGACGACGTGGACGACCTCGTCGAGCAGAGCCGTGCGGCGGGTATGCGCGTCAGCTATGTGCGCACCGACGACCTGCAGACGGTCGCGACCACCACCGCACGGACCCTGTATCGCTGTCTGCAGGAGGGTTTGACCAACGCACGCAAGCACGCACCGGCGTCGGCGGTGACCGTGCGCGTCGAACCCGGACGCTCGGGCGGGATCGACCTGCTGGTGGCCAATCCGCTGCCGATCGGCGACCGGTCACCGACGCTGCCGCCGTCGGGTCTGGGGCTGATCGGGCTGGGCGAACGTGTGGAGTTGAGCGGTGGACGGTACTCGACGACCCGCACCGACGACGGGATGTTCATCCTGCACGTCTGGCTGCCGCCGGCCGTGACGACCAGAGACGACCCGACCAGAGACGACCCGAGAACATGATGATCAGGGTGACGGAGACACGAGGAGGTGGCCGGTGGTCGCACGGGTGATGATCGTCGACGACGACCCGTTGGTGCGGTCGGGACTGAAGTTGCTGCTCGGCGGCGAACCGGGCTTGTCGATAGCCGCGGAGGCGGCCAACGGCAGCGCGGCGCTCGACGCGCACCGCAGCGACCCGGTCGATCTGGTGTTGATGGATCTGCGGATGCCGGTGATGGACGGGATCGCGGCCACCACCGCCCTGAAGGCTGCCGAGCCGGCTCCCGCGGTCATCGTGCTGACGACCTTCGACGCCGACGACTACGTGGTGCGGGCACTGGCGGTCGGTGCCGACGGATTCCTGTTGAAGGACACACCACCGCAGGAGATCGTGGCGGCCATCGGCAACGTCCTCGAGGGACAGCCCGCGCTGAGTCCATCGGTGACCGCGGCGCTGATCAAACAGGTCGTCGACTCCGGGCAGCGGTCGGGGTCGGCCGTGGCCCGCGAGGGCATCGCGCGACTGACCGAGCGGGAACGCGAGGTGGCGATCGCGTTGGCCAAGGGAGCGTCGAATGCCGAGATCGGAACCGAGCTCTACATGAGTGTGGCCACCGTCAAGGCGCACATCTCGCACATCTTCAGCAAACTCGGCGCCGCCAATCGTGTGCAGGTGGCGATCGCCGTCCACGACGCCGGTTTGGTCTGAACCCCTTCTCACACAGCCTGTTCGACCATGTGCGGCGGCTCGGCCGCTGCGCCGGCGACGAGGAACGCGCACACCGCGATCGCCGCGCAGGCCAGCATGACGATCGCCAGGGGGCCGGCGGTCTCCGGTCCGGCGATGCTCACCAAGGGCGACACCAGCGCACCGAGCCCGAACTGCAGGGCGCCCAGTACCGCCGATGCGGCGCCGGCGTTGGTGCCGACGGACGACATGGCCAGGGCGGTGGCGTTGCCGAAGACCAGGCCCAGGCTCGAGACCATCACGAACAACGGCGCCGCCAGCCAGGCCGGCGGTGCGCCGGTCACCACCAGTACCGCGAAACCGATGGTGGCGGTGGACATCACGGTGATCCCGACTGCGACGAGCCCGCGGACCGCGCGGGTGGCGACCAGACGCACGGCCAGAGCGCTGACGGCCATCAGGCCCGCCGCGTTGACCCCGAACGCCAGCCCGTACACGCCGCTGGAGAGCCCCATCATGTCCTGATAGACGAACGGCGACGCCGAGATGTAGGCCATCATCACCGCGAAGGAGAACGCGAAAGTGCCGCTGTAGCCCAGGAATCCGAGCCGGCGCAGCTCGCGGGTCGATCCCGGGTGGTCGGCGCGGCGGCGTACGAGCCGGCGATCTCGGGGCAGGGTCTCGGTGATGACGCAGGCGATCGAGACGAGCATGACGACCGAGATCGCGAGGACCACACCGAGGATTCCGCGCCACCCGATCGGATCGACGAGGAACCCGCCGAGCAGCGGCGCGAGCACCGGCGCCACCCCGCCGACGATCATCATCAGCGAGAACGCCCGGGCGGCTGCGCGCCCGCTCGCGAGGTCGGAGATGATCGCGCGGCCGATCACCATGCCCGCAGCACCACCGAATCCCTGCAGGAACCGGGCGGCGACGAGCACACCGACCGTGGGGGCGAGCGCGGCGAGCACGCCGGAGGCCACACACAGCAGTGCCCCGGCCAGCAGTGGACCCCGACGGCCGAATCGATCCGAGAGTGGACCGAAGGCGAGCTGGCCGGCGGTGATACCGATCAGGAAGGCGGTGAGCGTCAACTGGATTGCGGTCGCCCCGGTGCCCAGATCGCCGGTCATCTCCGGGAAGGCCGGCAGATACAGGTCGGTGGCGAACGGTGCCACCGCCGACAGCAGGGCCAGGACGAGCAGGACCGGTCGGGTGACACCGGGGTGGGTGAGGTCGGGTTGGGTGATGCCGCTGTGTTCGGCTGCGATCCCGGGTGGTGTCGACGACGTCATATGGTTATGGGAACATATCCATATGCCGCCTGTCGAACGCACACCGAGGTCACGAGCAGCACTCCTCGTCGAGATCGCCGACGTGGTGCTGCGAGTGGCACGCGAGGTCGAGCCCCGCGGACCGCACGGTCCGTCCGGCGTGGTGCCTCTCAACGGCAGCGAGGCCGCGGTGATGCGGTGGGTGCACCGTCACCCCGGCGGCACCCCGGCTCAGGGTGCCACCGCAACAAGGTTGCAGCGCAGCAACTTCAGCGTCGCCATGCGCTCCCTCGAGGACAAGGCGATGATCGTCCGGGAACCCGATCCCGGCGATGCCCGCTCGGTGCGGCTGTATCCGACCGACCTCGCCCTCGACAGCATCGCCCGACTCCACGAGTTCTGGGCACACACGATGTCCGCGGCCCTGGAGGCGGAGACGTCGGCCGGTGCGCAGCCGATCGAGCTCGACCGGCTGCGGACCACCCTCGAGGTGCTCTGCGCACTCGACGAGGGATTGCCGCGGGCGCGGTGATCGAATCCATCGCGGTCATCGAACCGATCGCGGTGGCGAAGTCGGGACCCGCTCGCCACACTGGAGACCACAGCGCCTGACGCCGATGACAGGCCACGACGGAAGGCCCAACGATGGCTGGTCACAACGAGAACTTCGGATTCGATCCCGAGGACTTCGATCGCTTCGCCCGGGAGGCCGCCGACGGTTTGCGCCAGGTTTTCGGGCGCTTCGTCTCCGAGCCGGCGGCGTCGAGTGTGTTCTCGACGTTCGTCGATGCCACCTCTGGCCGCCGCACCAAGCCGGAACCGCCCACGGCGGGTGAGGTCGGTGCGGGCGTCTGGGCGGTGTTCGACGTCGACGATCGGGGCGATGCGCGAGTGGAACAGGTATTCGCCACCGAGATCGACGCCCTGCGCGCCAATCAGCACAACACCGATCCGCGACGCCGGGTGCGATTCTTGCCCTACGGCATCGCGGTCAGCGCGCTCGGCGGTTCGGCGATCGCCGCCGACAACAGTGGCAGCGAGGACGAGGATCGCGGCGGTGCGGCCGGGGAGTCCGCCGACAGCTGACCCGCACCGGGCGACTCACTTGGCCGAGCGCAGCGCCTCGCGTCGTTGCTGCGCCTCGGTGAATCGCCGGCGCTGCACGTCGTTTTCCGGCACCAGCTGCGGTACCGCGCACGGACGGCCGTCGTCGTCCATCGCGACCATCGTGAAATAGCAGCTGTTGGTGTGCCGGCGCTCGCCGGTCTGGATCGACTCGGTCTCGACCCGGATGCCGACCTCCATCGACGTCCGACCGGTGTAGTTGATGGACGCCGACAGGATCAGCAGTTCACCGACCCGGATCGGCTCCCGAAAGATGACGCGGTCCACCGACAGGGTGACCGCGTAGTGGCGCGAATACCGGCTCGCACACGCATAGGCGACCTGATCGAGCAGTTTGAGCAAAGCACCGCCGTGGACGTTTCCGGCGAAGTTCGCGAGGTCGGGCGTCATCAGCAGCGACATGTACAACGTCGACCGGTCGGTTCCCGGATGGATGTGCGCTTCGGGCGGCGACGGCACCTGCGCGGGCGGGGTCATCGGGGCGCTCCTCGCGATCGGGGCCGGCGCTCACGGTGCGATGTGGCGGGCCGGTGGTCGCGTCATGATAGGCACGTCGAGGGCGATGCGGCAGGATAACGCGGGTGAGCGTGCTTGCCGAGGCGGCCTCGGATCCCGACCGCAGCACCGCGGTGACCCTGTTCTGGATCGCGGTGGCGGCGGTGGCCGCGCCGCTAGTCGCCCGACTCACCCGCCGCTACGTCCCCGAGGTGGTGGTGCTGCTGATTCTCGGCATGGTGTTCGGGCCGCACGTCCTCGCCGTGGGTGATCCGGACTCGGTGGCCGCGGTGAGCCAGCTCGGCCTCGGCATGCTCTTCCTGCTCGCCGGATTCGAACTCGACCCGCACATCCTGCGCGGCAAGCCCGGTGCGCTCGCGGGCGGGATCTGGCTGCTGAGTCTGCTCATCGCGACGATCGCGGTGGCACTGCTGGTGGCGCCGGGCGATTTCACGGCACACGTCGCGATCGCGATCGCGATGACCTCGACGGCATTGGGAACGTTGCTGCCGATCATCAAGGCCGACGGGCTACTCGAACAGCCGTTGGGACGCGCGGTGATGGCCCACGGGGCGGTCGGTGAACTCGGTCCGATCCTGGCGATGTCGTTGCTGTTGACCAGCCGCAACATCGGCGGAGCGGCGATCGTGCTCGCCCTGTTCGCCGTCGCGGCCCTGGTCCTGTTCGCGCTCCCGCGACGAGTCGGCCGGATTCCGGCCCTGCGCGCCGCTCTCGTCGAGATGGAGGGCGGCACCTTCCAGTTGCCCGTGCGCGTCGTCGTGGTGCTGCTCGCGGCGTTCATGGCGGTGGCCGCGGTCTTCGATCTCGACGTGGTGCTCGGTGCCTTCGCCGCCGGCATCGCCCTTCGGCGCCTGCTCCCCGAGGACACCCGGGTGGTCGAGAGCCTCGAGGTCATCGGCTTCGGCCTGCTCATCCCGGTCTTCTTCGTGACCTCGGGCATGAACATCGATCCGTCGGCGGTGGCGTCGGCGCCGATGCTGTGGGTGATCCTGGTCGTCGGTATCGGCGTTGCCCGCGGCGTCCCGGTGTGGGTGGGCGAGCGGCTGGTGACCCACGAGGCAAGTCTGCGCGTCGGACGCGAGCGCATCTCGCTGGCGCTCTACGCTGCCACCGGCCTGCCGATCATCGTCGCCGTCACCCAGGTCGCGACGAGCAGCGATCTGATGTCACCGACGCTGGCCTCCACACTCGTGGCCGCGGGCGCCACGACGGTGCTGGTGTTCCCGCTGGCTGCTCGGTTGATCGCGCGTAAGGACTCCACGGCGGCGTCCGCGGTGTCGTGACGCTGTGGGCCGCGTCTCGGCGCCCGTCAGGACGAGCACGTCCGCCAGACGAGCGAGGGGACGACCCATGGAATGGATCGTCCCCTCGGCCGGATCCGGGAGACACCGGATCCGTGCTGCGTCGTTGTCGATCAGAGGTACTGACCGCAGACCGGCCAGGCGCCCGGTCCCTGGGTGGCCAGCACGTTCTCGGCGACGCGGATCTGCTCGTCGCGCGAGGCGTTGGCGGGGTTGCCGGTGCCGCCGTTGGCTTCCCAGGTGGACTGGGTGAACTGCAGGCCGCCGTAGTAGCCGTTGCCGGTGCTGATGCCCCAGTTGCCGCCGCTCTCGCATTGCGCGACGGCGTCCCAGTTGTGGCCGGTGTCGGCCGATGCGGTCGCGGTTGCCACGCCGAACGGGGCCACCGCCAGGGCACCGATCACTCCGGCGCGCACAGCAAGCTTCTTCATGGTGGTCGTCATCCATTCCTCCTCTCATCCGCCCGGTGGTGGGCAGGTGATTCTCGGACCGGAGGCGACCCTACGGGCTCGATAACGGTCAGGTCACGCCCACGCTTGCGACCTGCGGGAAAATCATCACGGTGAGATAACGCTGTGAAGTGACCAGGAAATGCCTGCGCATCACGGCGTGTCGCGCTCCTCGACCAGGGGTTGGCGGGACCCTTGTTTTGTGACCAAGCGCACAGTGAGTTTGTGGTTCGTGTCACGCGTTTTCGGTTGCGTCGCTGTCCGTTTCGCGGCATTGATGTCGAAAGTTGCTCGCGGAATGCGCAATTCGTCGTCTACGTCGGACCGGGCGGGCGAGCGCGTGCTCAGTCCCCTCACAGTCCGGGGGGTTAGCCTTGCGCGGTTTACGTGCCGACGCCGCCGGCCCCAGGGGACGATGCGGCGCGCAACGGCGCCCTGACGACGAGTGGAGAACGGATGGCCAGCGAGTTCGATCGACGTCGGTCGCGTGCGTCCTCCGGACGTCACCGCGCCGCACGGCCCGATCGGCCGACTGCGGGCGAGGTGTATCGCCGGGCGGCGCAGCGCCGAGCCGACGAGGACACCTCGGTCTGGACGCCGGTCGGGGGCTTCCCCGCGGAACCGGACGCGCCGGATCACCCCGATCTCGACGTCAGCCCCATCGAGCCGCAGCCGACCCGCCGTTCGGTCTCCGAGGACCCGACCCGACCCATCCCGACGACCCCGACACCGGATCGTCGCCCTCGACCGCAAGCGCGGGAGACTGTCGCGTCGACGCCGGACGACGGCACGGTGGGGGCCGATGCCGGCACATTCCGGGCCATTCCGGTCCGCAGCGGCACCGCACGGGGCCGCTCGGTCGAACGCGACCCCGCACGGCGTCGTGCACCACGACTATCAGCGAACGATTCCGCGCGGCCCGCGCGCCGCCGGACCGCGATCGGACTGGCACGCGCGGCAGTCGTGGTGTGCTCGGTTGTCGCCTTCGTCGTCTGTGGGGCGATGTGGATGGGGGCCAGCACTTTTCGTGGCGGGCTCGGGTACTCCAACGCGCTGCAGGGCGCGCCGCGGTCGACCGATGGCGCCCAGAACATCCTGCTGATCGGGCTCGACACCCGAAAGGACAAGAACGGCAACGATCTTCCCGACGATGTGATGCGACAGCTGCACGCCGGTGACGGCGACTCGGGTGGCTACAACACCAATACGCTGATCCTGATGCACATCCCGGCCGACCGGAAGAACATCGTCGCCTACTCCATTCCGCGCGACGACCTCGTCGAGACGCCCGATCTCGACGTGTCCCAGGCCAAGATAAAAGAGGTGTACGGCCGCACCAAGGCGGCGACCGAGGACCAACTGGCCAACGAGGGCATCAGCGATCCGGCCACGCTCGAGGCGAAGGGTCGCGATGCCGGCCGCACCGCAACGATCAAGGCGGTGCGCACCCTCACCGGAGTGCCCATCGACCGATTCGCCGAGGTCAGCCTGATCGGTTTCTACGACGTCGCCAAGGCGCTCGGTGGCGTCGAGGTGTGCCTCAATCATGCGGTGTCCGACGACTATTCGGGCGCGAACTTCAGTGCGGGCATGCATCGGCTGTCGGCGTCGCAGGCATTGGCCTTCGTGCGCCAGCGTCACGGGCTGACCCGCGGCGACCTCGACCGCACCCACCGCCAGCAGGCCTTCCTGCTCTCCGCCCTCCATCAGGTGCAGAGCGCCGGGACGCTCACCGACGTCGGCAAGCTGAACCGGCTGATGAGCGTCGTCGACGACGACGTCGTCTTCTCCCAGGGCTGGGATGTGGTCTCCTGGGCCCAGGACATGATCGGCGTGCCCGATCAGAAGATCAGCTTCCAGACCCTGCCCGTCGTGCGGTATGCGACCGTCGACGATCAAGACGTCAACATCATCGATCCCGTCGCGATCCGCGCCGAGGTCCAGCGCGCCTTCGGTGTGCCGGTCGCCGCGCCCGCGCCGTCCTCATCCGATACCTCCCAGTCCGGCGGTTCCCAGTCCGGTGCGTCGTCGTCGGACTCCGGGTCGGAGGCGACCCCGACGACCGACGACTCCTCCGACGGGGCCCAGGACGCCAGTGCCGACGACTCCGGACCCGCGCCCGACAGCGGCCCGGCCGTGGTCAACACGGGCACCATTCCCTGCGTCGACTGACCGGTCGACACCTGCCCACACGGACGGGGCGTGGCGGGTTCGTCGGGAAATGCCGATGCCGGGTCGAGGTGATCGGCACACTGGACTCGGGTACAGCCCTACGCGGGGTGGGAGCGAGGAGAAGACAGTGACGCACACAGCACAGCCGGCAACAGGGGTCGGCACGGGGTCCTCGGATCCGGATCCGGTCGAGGTGGTTGTCGAGGCGCCACTGGGGATCGTGACGTTGACCCGCCCGCGTCGGCGCAACCCGTTGTCGACGGAGACGATGCGCGCCGTCACCGCGGCCCTGCGGACATTGGGTTCCGACGACGCCGTCCGGGTGGTCGTGATCCGCGCGCACGGGCCGGCGTTCTCCGCCGGACATGATCTGTCCGAGCTCGTCGACCGCACCCTCGACGACGAGCGCGCTGTCTTCGACACCTGTGTGGAGATGATGGCCGCGGTCCACGAACTCGATCGTCCGGTCATCGCCGAGGTCGCCGGGGCGGCCTTCGCCGCCGGCTGTCAGCTCGTTGCGACCTGCGATCTCGCCGTGGCCGCCACGACCGCGACGTTCTCGACCCCGGGTGTGCGCATCGGATTGTTCTGCTCGACGCCGATGGTGGCGCTCACGCGTGCGATCGGGCGCAAGCGGGCGATGAAGATGCTGCTCACCGGTGACGCCATCGACGCCGACACCGCCGCTGACTGGGGACTGGTCAACGACGTCGTGTCACCCGACGAACTGGCGACGACGGTCCGTGAACTCGCGCTGCGCATCGCCGGGTCGAGCGCCTCCACCTTGGCCATCGGCAAACGTGCCTTCTATCAGCAGATCGACGAAACTGAGACGCGCGCATACGAGCTCATGGCCGAGACGATGGCCACCAACGCGATGACCTGCGATGCGCAGGAGGGGATGTCGGCGTTCCTGGCCAAACGAGCGCCGGTGTGGACCGACCGGTGAACTCCTCCGAGTCCTCCTAACGCGTCTCGGTGGGGTCTGGTCCGTCCTCCGGCGGCGTTGCCGGATCGGGATCGTCGGGCTCGTCTGGCTCGTCGTTCTTGTCGGACGGCGTCGTCGCCCGTTGCGGGACAGAGGAATTGAGCAGCGCGTCGACCCATCGCGTGGACGGATCGATGTCGAGCAGCAGAGCCTTGCACATGATGGTCAACGGCACCGCCAGGATCGCCCCGAGCGGACCGAGGACCCACGCCCAGAACAGCAACGACACGAACGTCAAGGTGGTCGAGAGCCCGACGGCGTCGCCGACGAACTTCGGTTGGATCACCGACTGGATGACGACGTTGATCACGCTGTAGACCACGATGACCACCAGCATCGTCGGCACACCGCCGTCGAGGAGCCCGAGCAGCGCAGGCGGGATGACGCCGATGACGAATCCGATGTTCGGGATGTAGTTGGTGATGAACGACAACAGGCCCCACAAGATGGGCAGCGGTATGCCGATGATCGCGAGCGCCACGCTGTCGAACACCGCCACGATCAGACCGAACAGCGTGGAGACCCACAGATAACTGCGAGTGGCCTGGGCAAAGGCGGAGAAGGCCGACGCGATGTCGGGGCGCTCGGCGCGTAGATACTCCATCCGGTCCCCGAAACCGACCGAGTCGGCGGCCATGAACAACAGCAGCGCCAGGATCAGGACCAACGACGAGGCGACGCCGGCGGTCGACTGCACGATGTCGGTGGCCGCGCCGATGATCTTGCTGGAGTCGATGTTGTGCAGCATGTCGTGCACTTTTTGTTCACTGACCCCGTGCGAGGTGAGGAACCGCTGGAACGAGGCGAGGAGATCGTTGAACCTGTCGCTGTAGTTCGGCAGGATCGTCGCCAGGCGCGCCACCGAGTAGGCGAGCGAGGCGAACAGTCCCACCAGGATTCCGTACACCAGCACCAGGACCGTGACGAAGGCCAACCAGGCCGGTAAACCCTTGCGCCGCATCCAACTCGCGGCCGGGGCCACCGCCACCGTCAGCATCATCGCCAAGAAGATCGGTGCCACCAGGGAGGAGACCGATCGGATACCCGCGACGGCCACCACGATGCCGGCGATCGACACCAGCACGATGGCACCGCGCGGCATCGACCACGCCGGTGGGTTCGCGCGCAACGACATGGGTGCGTGGGCTTTGGCCATTTCGGGTGTGCCCCTTCTCCGGCGGCGCGCGGAGACCACCGAGCGCCCTGTGATGACGTGCTCTGCGAAAAGACTAGGTCCGGTGGTGCCCGTTGTGGGTGCTTCGGCGACCGCGAGTCCGGACAAATCACCCGGCAGGGATGAGTCACGCCGATCCGCACGCCTTCTGCGCGCACTGCGTAGAAGTGTGGGCGGCAGCGGAACGGCGGAGGAGACTGTCGGGGCCTCGTGTCGCGATGCCGCACCGGCAGCTCCGACAGGACAGACGACAGGACAGACCCAGAAGACTTCGGCCGCCGCATCCGCACACCGGCGGTCGGTGCCGTGGAAGGACCACCGTGACCGCAACAACCACCTCGAGCGCCGCAAGCACCTCGAGCGCCGCAAGCACCTCGAGCGCCGCAAGCACCCCCGCAAGTGGCGAGTACACCGACGCCGACCTCGATGCCGTCTTCGGGCCGGTGTTCGCCCGGATCGCCGAGGGGGCCGTCGCGCGAGAGGAGGACCGCCGTCTCGCCCACGAGGAGATCGCGTGGCTCAAACAGGTCCGGTTCGGTGCGTTGCGTGTCCCCGTCGAATTCGGTGGTTACGGGGCGTCGGTACAGACCCTGTTCCGGCTGCTGATCGATCTGGCTGCGGCGGAATCCAATCTGCCCCAAGCGCTTCGGGTGCACTGGTCCTTCGTCGAGGATCAGCTGCTCGCCGACGACTCGCCCGCCCGACAGCGGTGGCTGCAGGCCGTGGCCGACGGAACGCTCGTCGGCAACGCCATCACCGAGCCCGGCGTGGGCGCCGTGGACCGCTATCGCACCACGGTGACCGACACCGAGGGCGGATACCGCGTCGACGGCACCAAGTACTACAGCACCGGCAGTCTCTACGCCGACCACATCCTCGTCGCAGGTGATCATGGGGGAGAACGTGTCTCGGTTCTCGTCGACGCCGACGCCGACGGGGTCACCCAGCACGACGACTGGGACGGCTTCGGTCAGCGGCTGACCGCGAGCGGCACCACGGAGTTCACCGGTGTCGAGGTGCCCGCTGATCGGCTGCTCGGCGCCGGATACGGAGCCCCCGGCCGGACGTATGCGACGTCGTATCTGCAGCTGGTGCAGTTGTCGGTGCTCGCGGGTATCGCGCAACGCGCGCTGGACGACACCTCCGAATGGGTGCGTGCCCGCACCCGCACCTTCACCCACGCCGCGGCGGATCTACCCCGCGAGGATCCGTTGGTGCAGCAGGTCATCGGGCGCCTGGCCGCTGCTGCCTACACCGCGCGCACCCTGGTCCTCGACATCGCGGGCAAGCTCGATCTGCTCCTCGACGAGGGCGCCACCGACGAGGCGCTGCTCGACGAGGTCGAGTTCGACGTCGCCCGCGCCCAGCACGCGGTCATCACGACGGTGCTCGACGCCACGTCAGCCCTGTTCGAGGTCGGCGGGGCGTCGATCACCTCCGAACGGCTGCGCCTGGACCGGCACTGGCGCAACGCGCGGGTGATCTCGGTACACAACCCGCTCATCTTCAAGCTGCGCGCCATCGGAGATCATGTCCTCAACGGCGCCGATCTGCCCTATGCGTGGAGCGCAGGTGACCGCAGGTCGGTGAAAGACGAGGCAGCACAGGGCGAGTAAGGGCAGCTCACCCGCCCGGCCCGGGCGCGGGTGGAAGTGACGACGAGTGGTCGGCGGTTCACGCCGACCACTCGTGCGTTTCCAGATCCTGCCAGCGGACATCGAGGTGGGAGGCGGCCACCGCCGCGTGTTCGGGCCCGAGTAACTCGGTCAGCACCTCGGTCATGATGTCGCGCACCTGCTCCGAATCCGACGGCAGCACGTCGTGGTAGCGGGCGATCAGGCCGATCCGGATGCGGTCGACGCGTCCGTCCTCGCCGTCGACGAGCAGATGCACCACCAGGCGACCCACGGTGCGGCGGATGCGCACCGCGAGGACCTGCTTGAGGACCCGGTCGGAGACCTGAACCCCGGGAGTGTCGGTGTCGAGGGGGCGGCCCGGCCGGCGCACCCGCCCGAGATTCGCGGTGATCGCGGTGACGAGGCGATTGGCGTCCTCGCTGAGACGGTCGGTGGCACCGTCGAGTTCACGTCCGGCAGCAACGAGCCAGGCGTCGGTCTGTTCGTCGTCGAGTTGGCTACTCACTCCTGGGCTCCTTCCTGCTGTGTCGGTGTCGGCGTCGGGTCGGTGTCGGTATCGGCGCCGGGGTCGTTGGGCGGGTCCGACGATCGGCCACCGGGCCGCCAGGGTTCCAACCGGGTGGCGAGATAGCGGCGACTGCGCTGCAGATGTCCGCGGACCGATCCGGTGCTGATCTGCAGGATTCGCGAGATCTCGGCCAGCGACAATCCCTCGACCTCGCGAAGCCACCACACCGCCCGGGAATTCTGCGGCAGGGTGAGCAACTCGGTACCCAGCGCCTCGACCAGGGTCTGCCGCATCACCTCATCCGACGGTAGCGGTTCGGCGGCGGCCAGGTCGGCGAATTGGACGTCGTCGGTCGGAATGTCTCGGCGACGGCGGCGATAATCGATCGTCTTGCGGTGCGCGATCGCGAAGACCCACGTCTTGACGCTGCTGCGAAAAGCGAAGTCCGGCAGCCCCCGCCAGGCATCGAGCAACGTGTCCTGGGCCAGGTCCTCCGCGGTCTGGGAATCGGGCACCATACGGCGCAGATACCGCAGCAAGGGTGGGGACAGCCGGGCGACCAGCTCCGAGAACGCCTCGGTGTCGCCGACGGCGGCGGCCGCGGCCAACTCGTCGTCGGACAGACCGCCCAACGCCAGACCCGGAGCCGCCGGGCTGTGACCGGACTCACTCGAATTCACGCGTGCACATTTCGGTTCCACTACGACTGACCTTATACCGGCATCGTGCGCCGCAATCCGGGACGACGATGAGACCACCGAGGTCTTCTCGCCGCGCTCGGTGCGGCGGATGCCGCGAACAGTGTCCACCGTGTGTAGTCGAGTGAGTACAGAGGAGTTCTCGTGACCGATTCAACTGTGACCGATAAGACCAAGACCACCACCGCCGCCGCAGCGACGGACACCAGTGAGCCCACGGGAAAGGGCCTGGCACTGGCCCGCGAGAGTGGCGCGCCCGGTGACCGCGGCAGGACCGTGATCGCCGATGCGGTCGTCGCGAAGATCGCCGGCATCGCGACCCGCGAGGTCGACGGCGTCCACGATGTCGGTGGCGCTGCCGAGCGTGTCGTCGGAAAGATGCGCGAGGTCATTCCCGGAACCTCGGTCAGCACCACCCAGGGCATCAACGTCGAGGTCGGCGAGAAGCAGGCCGCCGTCGACGTATCGATCGTCGCCGACTTCGGCGTCGCCATTCATCAACTGGCCGCGGCGATCCGGCGCAACGTGATCAACGCGATCGAATCCATGACCGGGCTCGAGGTCACCGAGGTCAACGTCACCGTGCACGACATCAACTTCGGCGATGACGACGACGACCAGACCGACACCCCGCCTCGGGTTCAGTGATCGCCGTGCAGGCCGAATCCGGAAGTGACCGGCTCCCCACACGTTCCGGGGGGCCGGGCGCCGACCTTGCGCAGCAGGTCGCGGACGCGGTGACCGCGGTCGACGGGGTCACCGGTCTGCACGGCGGCATGTTCGGCGAGATCGCCACCTATCTCCCCGGCGGCCGGGTCAGCGGTGTGCAACTCGACGACGACCGCGGCGGAGTGCACGTGATCGTCGACATCTCCCACGACCTGCGTACCGTCGCCGCGCACGCGGTGGCTGTTGCCACGGAGGTCGCCGGGGTGCCGGTCGATGTGACCATCGAGGACATCAGCTTCCCGGGACAACGGGCGGAACAACAGAATTCGGCTTCCCGCCGCGGCACCCCCGCCGGCGGTGACCAACCCGGCGCGACAGAGGGGAATCAGAATGGGTAACAACGCAACTATCGGCTTGATCGTGGGATTGTTGCTCGCACTCGCGGTCACTACCGGGGGCTTCGGCGGTTTCGTCCTCGCGCTGGTCCTCGGCGGCATCGGGCTGGCACTGGGTCTACAACGCGACGGCGCCATCGATCTCGGTGCGCTGCTGCGAAGCCGGAACCGTGGCTGAGTCGTCGACCCCGACGCGCACCGGCGCCACCGTGACGCGAGGCGTCGACAAGGTGCGTCCGGATGCCGTCGGGACCGCGGCCCCGGCCACCGGGGATGCCAAGGGGGCGTTGATCATCGCCGACCGTGTGGGCGCCAAGATCGCCCGCCGGGCAGCACTCGACATCGACGGGGTCACCAAGTACAGCAACACGATCGGATCATTGCTCGGACCGGGTGCGCTGGGCGCGGCCTACCCCGCGGTGCGCGTCGACATGTCCGACACCGCGCCGCTCGTGGAGGTCACGGTTGCGCTGACCTGGCCGTGCGCGGTGGCGCAGGTGTGCCGGGACGTGCGCGCCCACGTCGCCGACGAACTGGCGCGGCTCACCGGGATTCGGCCCTCTCGGGTCGATGTGACGGTGGGAACGATCACCACCGACAACGGGGACTCGACCACCCGCGACGGCTACGTGGAACTACCGGCTCCCTCGGAAATCGAGAAGCGCGAGTCGCAGGCGCGCGACACCGACACCGACATGGTCACCGACACCGAGACAGGGCAGGAGAGGGTTCACTCATGACCACATCGACGACACCCGAATCCGCATCGCGGCCACGGGCCGAGGTCGTCGCCGAGAACCAGGATCTCGCCGGCGGCAAGGTCTTCGCCCCTGCGGCCTACCCGGGCGCGGCGATCGTCGGGTCGCTGATCGGGCTCCTGTTCCTCGGCCTGGCGTGCGTCGGGATCCGAGATCTCATCGTGTACGCCGGATGGATCGACGGGACCCGATGGACGACGAATACCGCCGACTGGATCACGAGAAGTACGTGGCAGGACTGGATGTGGCCGGTCGCGGTGATCTGCGTGATCGTCGGACTGTGGTTGGTGTGGCTGGCCGTCAAGCCCCGGCGTCGCACCCACGTCCCACTCGGAGACTTCGAGGTGATGTGGACCCGCCGCGGCGACATGGCGCGCCGTGCGAGTGCCGCACTGCTCACCGTCCCCGGGGTCGAGCACGCCACGACCGTGGTCACCCGACGACGGGCAAAGGTCACCGTCACCGTGTCGGGCGGTGTGGACGAGCAGACCATGCGCGACCGCGTTGCCGAGGCACTGGCCCCGGTGAAACATCCTCCACGCGTGGTGATCCGGCGCGTGGTCCGCAGCAAGGAGGCACGCTCGTGAACCGGCGTCCAGCGATCCTGCACCGATTCACCGTCGCGGTGATCGGCCTGGCACTTCTGGTGGTGGGTGTCGGTGCCATCGGTTGGCAACTCGACATCACCCCCATCCACGGCTGGGTCGATCATCTCGATCCCACCTGGGCGAGCCGCACCACCGCGGAGAACTGGTGGTGGGCTGTGCTTCTCGGGGTCGTCGTCATCGCGGTGATCTGGGGGTTCGCGCTGCTCGGTGCGGCGTCGCGTCCCGGTCGGGTGGACGACCTGACCCTGACCGGCAGCGGTGCCGACGGAATCCTGACGGTTCCGCCCAAGCTGATCGCCGCCGCCGTCGCCGACGAACTGTCCGAACGGACGATGTTCGACAAGGCGACCGCGCGTGCCCTCGATGATCGCGGACGCAGCATCATCCGCATCGACGTCACCGCACCGCCGCGCTACTCCTACGACGAGATCGCCGAGGTGCTCGGGCCCGCCGTGGAGAACATTCGTCGCGCGGTCGACGGGGCCGACATCCACGTCCAGGCGTTGGTCCACCTGCAGAATCCGAGTCGCTGAGTCCGCACGCGAGCGCAGAACTCACGATTTCAGACACGACACCGCATCTCGGTGTCGCCACGAACTCGCCGGGACCCCCGGCAGACCCGAGCGCACTGCGCGCCGGGACCATCAAGAGAAGGAGCTGTCATGGCACTCGAGGACAAGATCTCGAACAAGGTCGAAGACGCCAAGGGCAAGGCCAAGGAAGTCGGCGGCGACGTCACCGGCGACGACAGCCTCAAGAGCGAGGGCAAGGCCGATCAGGCCTCGGCCGCGGTCAAGGACGGCATCGAGAGCGTCAAGGACGCCGCAGGCAAGGTCAAGGACAAGCTGACCGGCAACTGAGCCGCGCGCGGTAACACCGGGGCGGGCATCGTCATCGACGATGTCCGCCCCGGCGCATCCGGCGGTAGGGTGAGCCCGATGCAGCGGATGAGTGCCGTCGACGCGATGTGGTACTGGATGTCGTCGACGATGCCCAGTGACCAGTTCCTGGTCTACGGATTCACTTCGCCGCGAACGGCTCTCGACGTCGTTGCCGAGCAGGTGCGCCGTCGAGCCGCGACGATCGACGATCTGCGACTGCGTGTCGCCGACGCCCCGGCCCACCTCGACCGGCCGTACTGGCGGCATGCTCCGGTCTCCGCGGATCAGGTGCGGGTGACTCAGGGTCCCCTGTCGTGGCAGGCGTGCCTCGATCACATCGCGCAGTCGATGGAGGATCAACTCGATGCGCGGCAACAGATGTGGCGGCTACATCTCTACGGGGCGGTCACACCCGCCCCGGGCGTGGCCGAGGGCAGCGATCTCGTCGTCGCGGTTCTGCAGGTCGCACACGCGCTTGGCGACGGCCGTCGATCGTCGGCCATTGCGCGACAACTGTTCTCCGAGAAGGAGATCGAGGTACAGGCGCGGTGCCTGGCCAAACGGTGGCCGACGACGGTGGCGCACGTCCCGGCCGCCGCGGCACTCGGCGTGGCCCGCATGCCCATCGACGTCGCACGCATGCTCTTCTGGGGCGGTCTCGCGTTTCACTGCCACCGACAGGTTTCGGGGACAACAGGTTCGGGTCAGGCGACCTCAGGTGTCGCGCCGACATCGATCAACGGGCCACCCGGTCGCGGACGCGAACTGCGCACCCTGACCGTCCCCGCCGATGTGCTCACCGCCCGTGGCGGCACCGTCACCGTCGGGGCCCTCACGGCGATCTCCGACGCGCTTCCGCGCTTCCTCGGTGACCCGTCGATGCCGGTGACGATCACCCTCACCGTCGCCCGGCGACGGGCCACCACGGGCCCGAATACCGGTTCCCGCAATGACTTCCGGACCGTCGGCATCGACCTGCACACCGACATCGCCGACCTCGACCGTCGAGCCTCGGCGATCGCCGCCGAGATCGCCCGCGCCCGTGACGAACACATGACCCCCGAACGCGCAGCCGCCCGTCGGGCCGAACACGCCACTCCTGCCCCGCTCCGAATCCTCGGCGCCCGTCAGGCTGGGGCGGCGCCGCTCCCGGAGCGCATCGACGGTATCAGCGTGGTCTCCTCCGTCGATCGGGGACCGGCCGATCTCACGCTCGGCGGGGGCAGCAGATCCGTGATCACCGCAGGCTTCCCGGCACTGTCCCCGGTGCACGGACTCAACCATGGCGTGCACGGTCTCGGTGCGCGCGTGACGCTTTCGGTGATCGCTGCACCCCGCCGATGCCCCGATATCGACCGTTACCTGGCGTTGCTGACCGACGCCCTCCGACGGTGAGCTGCCCGGAACGAGTCGGTCAGGACGTGATCTGGGGAGGGCCGTCGTCCGGCTCCGACCCGCGCGTCGACGTCGGAGAATCGTTGCCGCCCCGATGGCCTCGCGTCAGGCGCTTCGGCAGGCGCTCGGCGAGCCCGCCGAGCGGGGCCACCGTCTGATTGAGCAGATCGACGGTCTCGGCCAACTCGTGCACCGTGTCCTGCATGGCGAGCAGATTGGGTGCGAGCTGACCGATCACCTCGGTGAGTTCGGTGATGCGGTCGAGCGGGCCGTCCGGCGCGATGGCACGCTCGACCGCGCCGTTCTCGCCGACGAGCTGGTCGAGCAGACCGCCGTCCTCGGCGAGGCGATCGAGGATTCCGCCGTCGGCGGTGACCTTTTCCAGGACGCCGTCGGGTGCGGTCAACTTGTCGATGATGCCGCCCTCCGACGTCAGGCGTTCGAGAATGCCCTCGTTCTCGGTGAACTGGTCGATCACCCCGCCGGTGCGGGTGAGGCGGTCCAGCGGACCGTCCTTGGCGGTCAACCGCGTCAGGATGCCGCCGTCCTCCGACATCTGATCGAGGATTCCGCCGGGCGCCGTGAGTTTTTCGAGCAATCCGTCCTTGGCGGTCAGGCGGTCGATGACGCCACCGGGATTGAGAAGGCGTTCGAGTGGTCCGCCCGCGGCGACGATCCGGCCGAAAGGACGATCGGGACCGAGGAGATCGGCCAGTTGACCGAGTAACGCCAGCGGCGCCCGGGCTCCGCTGAGCTCGTCACCGGAGATCCCCAGAGCGTGATTGAGCTCGTGCTGCACGCTGTCGGCGGTGATGCGGGCGATGTTGACCGCCGATTCCGCGGCGGTGAGCGTGACACCGGTGACCGCGAAACCCAACTGGAAGGGGAACTCGATCAGGGACCGGACGTCGATCGGACCAGGAGACTGTCGGCGAGGCACCGACCCACTCGCGCCGGCGTCGCCGGTGTCGGGGGAGTTCATGGGGGAACGATAGCGCGCGTCAGCGCTGTGCGGACTCGGCCTTGGCCGCCGCCTTGGCGGCCTTCTTGAACTCGCGCACCCGCAGCAGCGAATCCGCATCGGTCACATCGGCGACCGAACGGAAACCCTTCTTGCCGTAGTCGCCGACCACCTTCGTCCACCCGGCCGGCCTCACGTCGAGTTGTTTGGCCAGCAACGCGGTGAAGATCTTGGCCTTCTGCTCACCGAAGCCGGGGAGCTTGCGCAGCCGCGCGAACAGCTCGGCGCCGGTGGTGGCCTCGGTCCAGATCCGTTCGGTCTCACCGTCGTACTCCGCCACCACGGTTCGGGCGAGCTCCTGAACCCGCCCGGCCATCGAGCGACCGTAGCGGTGAATCGCCGGCGGGGTGGCGCAGAGGTCGGCGAATTCGGTGGGGTCGGCGGCGGCGATCGCCTCGGGATCGAGCGAGCCGAAGCGGTCCTTGATCTTCGCCGGCCCGGCGAAAGCGCGCTCCATCGGGAACTGCTGATCCAGGAGCATCCCGGTGAGCAGCGCGAACGGATCGGTCGACAACAATTCGTCGGCGGTGGGATCCTGGGCAATCTGCAGTTTCGCCATGGCACCAGGGTAGTGCCCCTACACTGAGCCCCATGCTGCGTGGGTCCGTGGATTCTCGGCGCTCGGGGGAGACGCCGCCGATTACAACAACGCCGGTTACAACAACGCCGATTACAACGACAAGACCGTCGACGTCTGGGTTGCGTGGCCGATGCGGTCGGCGCTTCCGGACGGCGGTGATCGCGGTCGTCTCGGTGGCGGCGGTGGTGCTCGGGCTGACCGCCCAGGCCTCGGGTACGGCGTCGGCGTTACCCGACCCGCAACCCAATTACGTGACCACGCTGCGCTGCGACAGCGCCAATCCGTGGCCCGCGCCCCGCATTCCGGTGTGGGTGGACGTCTACAACCAGATCGCTTTCCCCTCCGACGGATTGCCCGGGCCGGCGATCTCGCTCGTCGGGTCCTCGCGAGCCAAGCCCGGCGTACTCGAATTCACCGTCGAGGTGACGGTCGCGTGGCGCAATCTGCGGACCGGACGCACCGGCACGGTGCGGGTCCCGACCCGAACCCAGGTGGTGGGCTGGGAAGTGGTGTTGCACCCCGGTAGCGGCCCCGTGAGCTTCACGATCAACCAGAAGATCGGTGCGCTGGCGTTCGTGCCGATGGTCAACCCGCAGTACTCCAGCTGTCGGGGCCAGGCAACCGCCTAGGCACAGCTCGGAGATCGCGCGGTCCACCCCTTTCTCGTGCGCCCGAGGCCGATAACACTTCGGTCATGGGCGACATGCGGGTGGGCGAAACCATGGGGGCCGGGCGAATTCGCGGGGTAGCGTAATCCGCGGTAGCCCGATCCCTTCCGATATCGGGCCCGGACGAAGGGGTTCGGATCATGTCAGAAGCGCACAACGCCGAGATCGCCGAACAACACACGGCCAAGGTCATCGGCGTCTCCATCGCCGCCGCGGTCGGCGGCTTCCTGTTCGGGTTCGACAGTTCGGTCATCAACGGCGCCGTCAACTCCATCCAGGACACCTTCGAGCTGAGCTTCCTCGTCAACGGATTCGCGGTGGCCGTCGCGCTTCTCGGGTGCGCGGTCGGTGCATGGTTCGCCGGTCGGCTCGCCGACTCCTGGGGCCGCAAACGGGTGATGCTGCTCGGTTCGGCGTTGTTCATCATCTCGGCCATCGGTACCGCTTACACCCAGACGTTGTGGGATCTGTTGCTGTGGCGCATCCTGGGCGGCCTCGGCATCGGTATCGCGTCGGTCATCGCTCCCGCGTACATCTCCGAGATCGCGCCCGCACGCTACCGCGGCGCCCTCGCGTCGATGCAGCAGCTGGCGATCACCCTCGGCATCTTCGCCGCGCTGCTCTCGGACACGTTGCTACAGAATCAGGCCGGCGGACCCGAGAAGGACCTCTGGTGGGGACTGGACGCATGGCGGTGGATGTTCCTCGTCGGCGTCATCCCGGCGGTCATCTACGGCCTCCTGGCGCTGTCGATCCCGGAATCCCCGCGTTATCTCGTCGGACGCAACCGTGACGAGGAGGCGGCGCGCATCCTGCAGGAGGTCACCGGTGAACCCAACCCGCTCGAGCGGGTGAAGGAGATCCGGTTGACGGTCAAGCGCGAACGCAACAGTTCGCTCGCCGACATCCGTGGACCCTCGTTCGGACTGCATCCCCTGGTGTGGGTGGGTATCTGGCTCGCGATCTTCCAACAGTTCGTGGGTATCAACGCGATCTTCTACTACTCGACGACGCTGTGGCAGTCGGTGGGCTTCTCCACCGACGACGCGTTCACCACCTCGGTCATCACCTCGGCGATCAACGTCGGTATGACGTTCGTGGCGATCCTGTTCGTCGACCGGATCGGTCGTCGGGTGCTGCTGCTGTGGGGTTCGGTCGGCATGTTCATCGGACTGGTCATGGCGTGTGTCGCCTTCACCCAGGCGGTCACCACCGTCGTCGACGGTGAACCCAAGACGTCACTGGCCGATCCGTGGGGGCCGCTGGCCCTCGTCGGTGCCAATCTGTTCGTCGTCGCCTTCGCCGCGACGTGGGGTCCGGTGATGTGGGTGATGCTCGGCGAGATGTTCCCCAACCGTATCCGCGGCGTTGCCCTCGGTGTGTGCACCGCGTTCAACTGGGTCGCCAACTTCATCATCTCGATGCTGTTCCCGCAAATGAGCAAGGTCGTCGGATTGGGGTGGATCTACGGGTTCTTCGCCTTCTGCGCGGCGGCGTCGTACTTCTTCGTGCGATTCAAGGTCCGCGAGACCAAGGGTATGGAACTCGAGGACATGGATGCGATGGCCGACTCCGAATTGTCGGCGCTGCAAAGCAAGTACGCGGCCAAGTCCTCGCGCGTCAAGTAGCTCTGGGTTACTCGGCGAGCGTCCCGACGAGCAATGCCTGCGCGGCGAAGTACGAGGCGAGCACCCACACCTCGACGGCTCGTCGCCGCGCCGGGTCGCTCATCAGATGACGGCGGTTGAGGATGCTCAGATCCGAAGCCAGGAACAACAATCCGCCGACGCGCAGAGCGGGTTGCCCGGTGGGTGCGGAAGCGGCGAGCGCCGACATGGTCGCCAGCGTGTTGCCGTAGGGGCCGAGAACCGACAGCAGTCGGGGTCGGTGGTAGCCGATGACCGCCGCCGACTCGGCGAGTGCGAGCATTCGCGGGGCGACGTCGGGCACCCGTGGGCGGGCTCCACGGCGCCACAGCAGCGTGCAATACGACAGCTGCGCACCGGCGAACAGTGCAGCCCCCAGCGCCAGCCGGGAATCCTTGGCGCTCAACGGATGAGCGAGAGGCAGACGAGTGTGGTGATCCTCCGGGGCGGCCGGGGTGAACTCCTCGGCGAGCATCGCGCGATCGCCGGCGGCCGAGAACGCGACCGCGGCGCCGAGCAGTGCGTTGTCGACCGGTGTCCGTGTGCGCCAACCACGACCGACCTCGACCGCCAGCAACGCCAGTGGCACCGGCTTGGTGAGTGCGGCGGCCCGGCGGGAGCCGTAGGCGCCTGCCACTGCGGCGACACCCGCGGCGAGTGCGTAGGGTAGGTGCCTCACCGCATCAGGCCGGCGACGAAATCGCGGGTGTCGTTGTCCGACATCGAGGTTGCCTGGCGCTCGTCGAGCGTCAGATAGGTGCGACCGGAGACACGCCGGTCGGCGGTTCGGGCGTCGTTGATGTACTTCAGGGTCAGCGGCACAACCACATTCGGGTCCTGCAGGGTCTGTGTCATCAGCACCGGCCGGGTGAACCCGCTCGACGGCAGCGTCGACGCCGACGACAGGATGGTGGTCAGCGTCGAGTTCTGGGCCAGCGGCCTGCTGAACAGCGACCCGAGCGAGAGCCCGGCCACCTCGCGCGTCAGATCGCCGACACATTGGTTCTGCGCCTTGGTCATCCACGCACGTCCGGCGTCGCTGAGGTAGCCGTCGAGACCGACCTCGGGGTGTGCGGTGCGGATCGCGGCAAGGGTGTACAGCGCGTCGGACACCCATCCCGGCGGTGCGGTCAGAGTCGTCGTGGGACCGAGATTGCTGAGCAGAGAAGCGAAGTCGGCGGGAATCGACGTTGCCGCGCTGCCACGGTAATCGAGCTTCGGGCCCTGCAGTTTCGGCGCCGAACGAGCCAGGGCGATCGCCGCCGACGCGCCCTGCCCTTCACCGACGACGGCCCACCAGGCGGAGAGCTGATCGGAGATGTCCCGGCCGGCGCGGACCGCGTCGACGATGTTCCGGGCCGTCGCGTCGACGTCGTAATACTGTGGCGTGCCCGTGGTTCCGAGGCCGGCGTAGTCGGTGCCGACCACGGCATAGCCACGGCGCAACCAGGTGCGCAACGCGTCGAGGTCGGTGTCGGTCGGGTGAACGGACGGGGCGCAGGTGTCGGCGAGACCGCGAGAGCCATGCGCCCACACCACGATTGGGTAACCGCCGGCCGGGGCTGCCTGCGGTGGCAGGTAGAGCGATCCGGTGCTCAGGTGCGCGGCACCGTCGGCGCCGACGCTCCAGTAGGTGAACTGATTGCCCTGACGCGCCCCGGCGAACAGGTTCGACCCGGGGATCTGTCGGTTGGCGTAGACGGTTCCGGCCTGCTGTCCCGCGCTCGCCGACGGCATGCCCGTCGAGGTGGTGGCATCGGCGGAGGGACCCGCCGACGGGGTGGTCGAGGTGGCCTCGGTGGTGGGGTCGGAGCCCGGCGCGGCATGCGCCAGGCCGATCACCGAGCCGGTGATGCCCGCGGACACCACCACCGCGGTGGTCGCGAGGGCGGTACCGAGTCGGGTGCGTCTGGCGACCCAGCGGGGCCGGCGCCGCAGGGTGATCATGAGGTCGCGTCGACGATGCCGACGGCGGGCAGGAAGAAGCAGGACTGCGATCCGTTGCGAGCCGTGCCGTAGACCGCGGACAGGATGGTGCCCTTGCCGGTGTCCACCGGCGCCAGTCGAATGGCGCCGAGGGCCGGGAGCATCTTGGTCAGCAGTGCCGCCTGCGGGTTGTCGGTCAGTGACTGCAGATCGGCGAAACCGCCCTGCAGGCTGCTGGTGTTGAACCAGGCGACCTGGATCTTGCCGTCGGTGACCGGAGAGGCCGGCACGAATGCGTATCCGGTCTGACCGTCGCGGACCAGGTTGATCGGTGCCAGCGGTGGGACCTTGACACCCGGGATCATCTGCAGGATCTGGTTGATCGGGGTCGTCGGCTCGGACTTCATCGGCCACGGCCCGGCGACCGCGCCGGCTCCGGCGGTGACCAGTCCGAGCGGGTTGTCGGCAGTCGGTGCGGCGCAGAACGGTGCGATCGACGGGGTGAAGGTCTGGATGCCGGCGGCGCGCAGGACGGCCAGCGGGTCGGCGACCGTGTCGACGTCACGGCGCGCGGAGACCTGGGTGGTTCCCGAGGAGAGTCCGCCGAGCGGCAGTTGGCCCAGCAGGCCGGTGATCTGGTCGGGGGAGATCTGGCCGAGGCTGCTCTTGACGGCCTCGGCGGCCTTGAGCGCCATCTGATCCACGCCGGCAGCCTTCAATTTGCGGACGGCGTCGGCGAGTTCGCTGTCGAGCGGGACCGCGCCGAGTTCGATCTGGTTGATCAGGTCACCGATCTGGTCGGTGGGTGAGGTGGTGGCCGTTGCGCGCGTGGTGGGGGCGTGGGTGGTCGGGGCATGCGGTGCGGGTGCCGGTGCGGCGTGTGCCAGTCCAGCACCGCCGCCCAGGGTGATCGCGGTCGCCAGGGCGATACCGCTCACGCCGAGACCCCATCGCCGGTGCGGATGTCGCGCCGACGGCGTCGGGTGCGGAGACTGCGACGACGATGACGTCGAACGTGGCGCAATGGACATGGCTCTCCTCAGGCGGCAACTCGCCCGCAACCAGTGGGGCGAATGTGACAGATGGTGCTCAAGTTAAAAGAAAGCATGAGGGTTGCCGGATCGACAAGTCGCGAGTCCGAGTTGTGATGCGCCCGCGACCGTGGGGATATGCCCGTCAGAACGCCAACGCCCCGGCCGAGAGGCCGGGGCGTTGGCGTGGCAGCAGAGCGCTCAGATGATCGCGATGCCGATCGTCGGTGCGATCGTGCACGAGAGGACCCGGCCCTTGGTCTTGGTGGTGACGTCGCCGTAGATGGTGGAGATGATCCGGCCCTTGCCGGTGGCCGCGATCCCGGTGAACGTGCCCGGTCCCGCCGCGACATTGATCTTCTCGTTGCGCTTGAGCTGCAGCTGGCCGGTGCGGCCGTTGTCGATGTTGAGCCAACTCACCCAGAGCTTGCGGACCGGGCTGTTGACGGCCGGACCGGTGCCGAGGCTGGTGTAGACGTAACCGGCCTCGCCCCTCTTGGGTCCGGGCGCGGGCGCGGCCTGCGGACCCGCGGTCACCAGAGCCCGACCCAGGGAGTTACCGTTGCCCGGCATGCAGCCGAAGCCCAGTGTCGGATACAGGAACTCCTGGATACGCGGAGCGTTCGGGCCCTGCGGGATCACCGGGTCACCGGGCTTGGCCACGCGGGTCTCGGCGGCCCGCTGGGCGGCGAGTTGCTGACGCCCCGGCTCACCGAGGAAATCGGTGATCTGCTTCCAGATGTCCTTGATCTGTGGGGGCAGCGCGGGATTGTCGGCGAGAGTTTGTGCTTGCCGCAGCAGGTCGGCGTTGACCTTGCCGTCCGGACCCGGCGTGGTGACCGCACCGATGATCGCCGGTGCGAAGGCTCCGAGGGAGTCGAGCGTGCGCTGATCCGGGGTCGGTGTCTGCTCGTTCGGTGTCTGCGGGCTCGGGGTCTGCGATGTCGGCGCCGGGCTGGTGGGTGCCGCCATGGCGACGGCGGGGATGGCGAGCGACGTGGCGATGGCCACCGCGGTGGCGGCGATCAGGCGTCGGGATCGGCTCATCGGTGCTTGCAGGCGCACGAGGCGAGGTCCTATCAAAGTCGGTGTGCGCCGAGATCATTCACGGCCCACGCTGGCGTTCTCTGGCTCCGACGTCCCCCCGACACCCTCGAGCACTGCGGCGTGCCGAGTAATCGGACCCGGCGCTCAGTGAGCACACCGCGGACGTCGCCGGTCATTCTAAGCCCCTCGGGTGGGGCGGTGTCCAGGCAGCCTAACTCCGAACGGTTGTGACAAGTGAGGCAATTGATGCAATTGTTACTGTTGGTGTCACGCGGGCTGGGCTCGTGTGGGCACTGATCACCTGGTTAGATCAACGCGGGCGTGCAATGCGGCCGCGCGTCGGACATCGGCAGAACCGGTGACCGGTGGGTGCCCCCGCCGAGCCCGTCCACCCGATTGCCGCGTCACCGTCCAGGGGAGCCCGTGAGTCACTTCAGCGAGTCCGTGCGCAGATCCGTCCGAGCCGGCGCGTCGTCGCTGCGGCGCGTGGGGATCGCTGCCGTCGTCCTCGCCGCAGGCGCCACCCTGGTGACCGCATGCGGTGACGATGCCTCGTCGTCGGCGGATGTCGTGATGCTCACCCACGATTCGTTCAGCCTGCCGCAGTCGGTGCTCGACAGTTTCCGCACCGACACCGGGCTGAACCTGAAGATCGTGAAGTCCGGCGATGCCGGCACCCTTGCGTCGACGGTGTCGCTGACCCCCGGATCACCCAAGGCCGACGTCGTGTATGGCATCGACAACACCTTCGCGTCCCGTCCGATCGATGCCGGGGCACTCGAGTCCTACAACCCTCCCGCCGCCGCCGACGGCGCCGTCCAGTTCGCGGTGCCGGATTCGAACAATGAACTGACCGCCGTCGACCGTGGCGACGTCTGCCTCAACATCGACGACAAGTGGTACGCGAGTCACCACCAGCAGCCGCCGACCAGCGTGCGCGATCTGCGCAACCCCACCTACGCCGCGCAGGCCGCGCTCATCGACCCGAGTACCTCCTCACCCGGAATGGCCTTCCTGCTCAGCACGATCGGGATGTTCGGCAACGACTGGAAGTCGTACTGGCAGGACGTGACCAAGGGTGGAGCCGCCATCGATTCCGGATGGGAGATCGCCTACAACCAGCAGTTCAGTGCCGGAGAGGGCAAGGGGCCCAAGCCGATCGTGTTGTCCTACGCGTCGTCGCCCGCGGCGACACCGGGCACCAGCGCGCTTCTCGACGGGTGCTTCCGTCAGGTCGAGTACGTCGGAATCCTCGAGGGCACCAAGAACGTCACCGGTGCGCGCAAGGCCGTCGACTTCATGCTGAGCCCCGCCGTGCAGAAGGCGCTCCCGTCGTCGATGTATGTCTATCCGGTGCAGAAGAACACACCGTTGCCCGACGGCTGGGCCCAGCGTGCGCCGTTGCCGCAGTGGACGGTCAGCATGCCGCCGAAATACGTTGCCGAGAACCGCGAGTCGTGGCTCGAGCAGTGGCGCGCCGCGGTCGGTCGTTGATCGATCCGTCCACCGAGACGACCCGCGGGGAATTGTCCCCGCCGGGGCCACCGCGTGACGGTCGGCAGATTCGACGTCGGCGTGCGATCGTGCCGGGACGCATCGCCACGCCGGCTCTGCAGGCGATCCCGATGGTGTTCCTCGGGGTGTTCTTCCTGTGGCCGGTGGCGGCCCTGGTGCGTCGGGCGATCGATGTCGGGACCGCCGGTGATTCGCCGGTCGCATTGCTCGAACGCACCCATGCGTTGCACCTGCTCTGGGTCACCCTCGGCCAGGCCGGTGCGTCGACCGTGGTCGCAGCCGTCGTTGCCGCGCCGATCGTGTGGCTCTACGCCCGGCTGCCGGGATCGGGATCGGTGGTCCTCACGGTGATCGTCACCGTGCCCTTCGTCCTGCCGACGGTCGTGGTCGGGGTGGCCTTCCGGGCTCTGCTGAACGGTCCGCTCGCCGGACTCGGGATGGGCAGCGGGTGGCCCGCGGTGCTCGCCGCCCACGCTTTTCTCAACGTCGCCGTCATGGTGCGGGTGGTGGGAGCGGCCTGGCGCTCGCTGGACACCCGCACCGAGGAGGCGGCCCGTGTGCTCGGTGCGACCCGGACCCGGGCCTGGTGGTCGGTGGTCGCACCGCGGCTGGCCCCCGCTGCCGGTGGTGCCGCCGCCCTCGTGTTCTTGTTCTGCTCCACCAGTTTCGGGGTGATCATCATCCTCGGCGGAGGTGCCCTGCGGACTCTGGAGACCGAGATCTACACACAGGCGATCGGCTACTTCCGGCTGCCGGAGGCGGTGATGCTGTCGCTGCTGCAGATCGTCGTGGTGGTCGCCGTGTTGCTGTGTACCCGGATCGTCGCCCCGGGTGGCGCGTCCGGCGGCGCAGGCGCGCGGCGTCGGCCGTCGGCGATCGCCGGCATCGGATGGATACCGGTAGTCCTGGCATGGGCGTGGACGGTGCTGGTTCTGGTGGGACCGATTGCGGTGCTGGCGATCCGGTCGGTGCGTCCGACCGTCGGCGGATCGTGGACACTCGCCGGTTATCGGGCACTGTCCGAACCGGTGAACGGCGTGACGCCGCTGGACACGTTGCGGTATTCGCTACTCAGCGCGATCCTGGCCATGGTCATCGCGTTGGTGGTCGGTGGCCTCGCGGCGATCACCCTGCATCGGTCACGTGGTGTTGCCGGCCTGGTGGGGAACGCGATCGCCATGATTCCCCTGGGGATCAGTGCGGTCACACTGGGATTCGGGTACCTGATCGTGTTGGCCGCCCTGCCGGCCGAGATCGCCGCCTCACCGTTGGTGATCCCGTGCGTACAGGCGCTGATCGCGATCCCCGTCGTCATCCGCATCGTGATCCCGGCGCTGGAATCGGTACCCGAGCGATTGCGCCAGGCCGCGGCGGTCCTCGGTGCCGGGCCGTGGCGGGTGTTCCGCACCGTCGATCTGCCGCTGATCGGCCGATCGCTCGGTGCCGCAGGTGGTTTCGCTTTCGTCATGGCACTCGGGGAGTTCGGTGCGACGAGCTTTCTCGCGCGCGCCGACACCACCACCCTGCCGGTCCTGATCGGATCGGCCCTCAACCGCCCGGGTGCCACCGAACTCGCCACGGCGATGGCTGCATCGATGGTGTTGGTGGTCGTCACCACTGTCGCGGTGCTCGCGGTGGAGATCTTCCGACCTCGCTCGGGGACACTGATCTGATGCTGCAGATCGAGGAACTGAGCGTCGCGTATGGGGCCGAAGCGGTCGTCAACGGGCTCGATTGGTCTGTGGGCGGCCAGGATTCACTCGTCACCGCGCTACTTGGGCCTTCCGGATGCGGCAAGTCGACGTTGATCCGCGCGGTCGCCGGACTGGAGCGACCGACCGCCGGGACGATCCGTTTCGACGGGAGCGATCTCGCCGAGATCGCCACCCATCGGCGGGATTTCGGGGTCGTCTTCCAAGACGGTCAGCTTTTTCCGGGACGCACGGTGGCCGCGAACATCGGCTACGGACTGCGCGTTCGGGGGTGGTCGAGAGCCGACATCGCCGCTCGGGTCGGCCAGATGCTCGAACTCGTACGACTCCCCGGCGTCGAGAAACGCCGCGTCGAGTCGCTCTCGGGTGGTCAGGCGCAGCGGGTGGCGCTGGCGCGCGCGCTGGCGCCCCGGCCGCGGCTGCTGCTCCTCGACGAGCCGTTGGCCGCCCTCGACCGCCGCCTCCGTGACAGCCTGGCTGTGGAGATTGCCGAAATCGTCCGTGCCGCAGGAACTCCGACGATCGTCGTCACCCATGACCACACGGAGGCGGCATTGATGGCCGACTCCGTCGCGGTGATGCGCGATGGCGAGATCGTCCAGACAGCGCGACCGGCCGGTCTGTGGTCGGCGCCGGCGGACGAGTGGACGGCGCGATTCCTCGGGTGTACCACGATCATTGATGGCCGCAAGAAGCGAGAAGGTCTGGCCGACACCGTCTTCGGAGCACTTGCCGTCGATCTGCCGAAAACGGGCGCGAGGTTGGGTCTGCGGGCCGAGTCGGTGCTTGCCGAGCCGGCCGAAGATCGTGACACAGAGGAGAGCGACACGACATCGGGTGCAGTCGGCACGGCGATGGTTGTCGCCGACCTCCCCGGAGGTCCTCGCGTACGGGTGGCCACCGATCACGGTGAGATCGACGCGATCGGCGCCGGTGCGATCGCGGTCGGCGACCGGGTCCTGGTGCGGTTGATTCCCGACCGGGTCGCGGTGATCGGACGATGAGACGTCGGCACGTGCTGGCCGGCGCCATCCTCGACTCCTCGGGCACGCGGATATTGCTGGCGCGACGGGCGCGGCCGGTCGAATTGGCCGGTCTCTGGGAACTGCCCGGCGGAAAGGCCGAGGTGGGGGAAACCGACGAGGAAGCCTTGCGTCGTGAGCTCGCGGAGGAGCTGGGTATCGCCGTCGGCGTCGAGTTCGAGCTACGCGATCAGGTGGTGCTCTCCGACGAGCTGGTGTTGATCGCCCGCTGGGCGCGCGTGATCGCCGGCGAACCCACTGCGCGTGAACATCAGGCGGTGCGGTGGGTCGATGCGGAGGAACTGTCGACGCTGTGTGACGAGGGCCGCCTGGTCCCCGCCGACACCGTGTGGGTTCCGGAACTGGTGGCGCGGCTACGCCGCGCCTGATCCGCGCCGACAGCGCCCTCCGCCTCACCGACAGCGCTCTCCACCTCACCGACGGCGCTCTCCACGTCGGCGATAGCGCTCACGGTGTTGCCGTCGGTGCCTGCGGACGGCGTTCGGCGTAGGAATTCTCGTAGGGTCGCCCCGCCATTGCCGCGAGTTCGATCATCAGGCGGTCGGTGGCGCTCCGTAGGTCGTCGTCTGCCATTGCCTGGTCGACGGGAACTGGGAATCCGATGACGATGTCGACCCGATGCGGGCGCCACATCAGACGACCCGGGGGATTTACCCGCTCGGTGCCGCGCAAGGCAATAGGGACCACCGGCGCGCCGGTTGCCCGGGCAACCCGCATCACGCCGGTATGGCCGCGGTGCACGCGGCCGTCGCAACTACGAGTCCCTTCGGGATGGATGGCCCACGCGCCACCTCCCGACACCAGGCTGGTCGCCGTGGCCAATGTGGTGGCGGCACGGTCCCCACCGGATCGATCGATGGGAGTCTGACCGGCCGCGAGAAAGAACCATCGCTGCATCCGCCCGCGCAAGCCCGGTCGGTCGAAGTACTCGCTTTTCGCGACGAAGGTCAACCGGCGGGGGAGGACCAGACACAGAAGGAGCGAGTCGATGAAGGCGCTATGAGTGGCCGCGACGATGACCGGACCAGTCGAGGGTAGGAGATCGCGGCCGACGATCCGAGGGCGACAGGTCACCAACAATGCCGGCCCGATCAGGACGTACTTGAACAGCCGGTACCACATGCGCATTTCCCCTGTGCTCGTCGATGAAAGGACCGTTGAACAGGCGTAGACACTGTCTACGCGCCCATGGTAGACAATGTCTACATGGTTGCTGCCGACGAAGAGAAACCCTCTGACACGACACGTTCTCGTCTGGTGGCGGCGGGAGTGGAGTTGCTCGAGAGTGACGGGCTCGCGGCACTGGGGGTGCGGGCGATCGCGAGGAGCGCGGGTGTGTCTCACGGTGCCCCACGGCGGTACTTCCCTACGCATGCGCAACTCCTGGCCGCCGTCGCTCGTAGCGGACTCGACGACCTTGTGACGGAGATCGCGCCGGTACTGCGAGACCGCTCAACGCCTCCGCGGGATCGACTCGTCTCCGCGGCGAACGCGTACGTCGGCTTTGCCCGACGCCGGCGCGCGATGTTCGAGCTGATGTTCCGCCACGACATTCTCGACGGGGCCGGTGGCGACCTGCGATCGCTATCGGTACCCATGATCGCCGAATTGCACTCACTCGTTGCGGAATTCGTCGGTGATCATCATTCGTGGACCGCCACCGTCCGTTTCTGGATGTCCATTCACGGGTTGGCCGTGCTGGTGGCCAATCGTGCGCTTGAACCGATGGCAGCGGTGGTCGAGATCGACGTCGAGGCGTTGGTGATCGGTGCGGTCGACGCCATTGCGTAGTCGCTCCGCGTGGTCACAGCGCTGTCGGCGGTGGGACGGGCGCTGTCGGCGGTGGGACGGGCGCTGTCGGCGAGGGATCGGTCAGGCGGCCCGTGCCTTCTTGAGGGCCTTGCCGAGGTCCTTCTTGCTCATCGAGTCGATGTCGAGTTTGCGCATTCGCGCGATGACGACCGGGCAGCGTACGCAGCGGGTCTTGGAGCGACAACACTTCTTCTTGGGCTTGAGGTCGGCGACCTTTGCCGGGTTTTTCGTGCCCATGCGGTGACGCTAGCACCGGCTGTTCACCCACTGACACTCCGCTGTGATCGCGGTCTCTCCCGCGGACCCGATACGCTGTTAGCCGTCGTCAGTCTGCCGGCGCCGGTTCCGCGTGCGCCGAGTGACCGCCCCCGTACACGAAAGAGATCTCAGTGAGCCCTGCTCCCAACTTCCGCAACGTCGCGATCGTCGCGCACGTCGACCACGGCAAGACCACGTTGGTCGATGCGATGCTCCGACAGTCCGGGGTGTTCGGCGAGCGCGCCGAGCTCGTCGACCGCGTGATGGATTCCGGTGACCTGGAGCGCGAGAAGGGCATCACCATCCTCGCCAAGAACACCGCGGTCCACCGTCGTCAGCCCGACGGCACCGAGGTCGTCATCAACGTCATCGACACCCCGGGTCACGCCGATTTCGGCGGTGAGGTCGAGCGTGGTCTGTCGATGGTCGACGGGGTCGTGCTGCTGGTCGACGCCTCCGAGGGCCCGCTGCCGCAGACGCGGTTCGTGCTGCGCAAGGCGCTCAGCGCGTCGTTGCCGGTGATCCTCGTGGTCAACAAGACCGACCGTCCCGATGCCCGTATCGCCGAGGTCGTCGAAGAAACGCATGATCTGTTGCTGGATCTGGCCTCCGACCTCGACGAGGAGGCCGCGTCGGCGGCCGAACAGGTGCTCGACCTGCCCGTCCTCTACGCCTCGGGTCGCGCCGGTATCGCCTCAACCGAGCAGCCCGCCAACGGTGAGGTGCCCGACGGGGAGAACCTCGACCCGTTCTTCGACGTCCTGCTCGAGCACGTGCCCGCCCCCAAGGGCGATCCCGAGGCGCCGCTACAGGCCCACGTGACCAACCTCGACGCTTCGCCGTTCCTCGGTCGTCTCGGGCTGGTGCGTATCCACAACGGCACCCTGAAGAAGGGGCAGACCGTCGCCTGGTGCCGTGCGGTCACCAAGGAGGACGGGACGCTCGAGCCCGTCATCGAACGCGCCAAGATCACCGAACTGCTGGCCACCGTCGGTGTCGAGCGCAGTCCGGCCGAATCCGCTGTGGCCGGTGACATCGTCGCGATCGCGGGCATCCCGGAGATCATGATCGGCGACACCCTCGCCGACGCCGAGAATCCGGTCCCGTTGCCGCGCATCACGGTCGACGAGCCGGCGATCTCGGTCATCATCGGCACCAACACCTCGCCGCTGGCCGGCCGGGTCAAGGGCCACAAGCTGACCGCGCGCATGGTCAAGGATCGACTCGACACCGAGCTCATCGGCAACGTCTCGCTGCGCGTCGTCGACATCAACCGGCCCGACGCCTGGGAGGTGCAGGGTCGTGGTGAGCTCGCGCTGGCCATCCTGGTCGAACAGATGCGTCGTGAGGGCTTCGAGTTGACCGTCGGCAAGCCGCAGGTGGTGACCCGCCGGGTCGACGGCAAGGTGCACGAGCCGTTCGAGCACCTCACCATCGACGTGCCCGAGGAGTACCTCGGCGCGGTGACCCAGCTGCTCGCCGCCCGCAAGGGGCGGATGGACCAGATGAACAACCACGGCTCGGGCTGGGTGCGCATGGAGTTCACCGTGCCCTCCCGCGGCCTGATCGGCTTCCGCACCGACTTCCTCACCGAGACCCGTGGTACCGGTATCGCCAATGCCGTCTTCGACGGGTACGCCGCGTGGGCCGGCGAGATCCGCGCCCGGCACACCGGGTCGCTGGTCAGTGACCGTGCGGGTACCGTCACGCCGTTCGCGATGATCCAGCTCGCCGACCGCGGCACGTTCTTCGTCAATCCCGGCGACGACACCTACGAGGGCCATGTCGTGGGCATCAACCCGCGTGCCGAGGACCTCGACATCAACGTGACCCGCGAGAAGAAGCTGACCAACATGCGGCAGTCGTCGGCCGATGTGATGGAGACCCTCGCCAAGCCGATGCATCTCGAGCTCGAGGGCGCGATGGAGTTCTGTGCCGCCGACGAGTGTGTCGAGGCGACTCCCGAGGTGGTGCGGGTGCGTAAGGTGCATCTCGATGCCACCACCCGAGCCCGTGAGCGTTCGCGCGCCAAGACGCGGGATGCCGCGGCGGGCTGAGTCCCGTACGCGGTCGGGTGAACGTGGTCGTGGTCTGGGGGTGAGTGGATTCGTGATGGACGTGGGATGTGAGCGGTCGAGGCGGCGTCGTGTGACGCATTCGGCCGGGCGATCACTCCTGCTCGTCCTTACGGTCCTCGCGGCGGTGCTCGGGGTGGCGGCGTGTACCGCCAACCCGCCGCCGCCCGTGCGGGACACCGCGACCCCGCAGACGCCGACCGAATATCCCGACGGCAAGACGATCTACGTCGCCACCGACTCGATCGGCACGGGCTTCAATCCGCATCTGGGCGCCGACCAGAATCCGGTCACCACGGCCATCGCCGCGATGACCCTGCCCAGTGCGTTCCTTCCGGTGCAGACGCCCGACGGTGTTGTGTGGCAACGCAACGACGCGCTGGTGACCTCGGCGGAGGTCACCTCGACCGAGCCGTTCACGGTCACCTACCGCATCCACACCAATGCGCAATGGTCCGACGGTCTGCCGGTCACCGGAGACGATTTCAACTACCTGTGGCAGCAGATGTCGCGACAGCCGAATGTGGTGGCGCCGGCCGGTTATCGGCTGATCGACTCGGTGACCTCCAGTGCGGGGAGCAAGGTCGTCGAGGTCCGCTTCGCCCAGCCCTATCCGCGGTGGCGCGAGCTGTTCACCAACCTGCTGCCCAGCCACGTGCTGCGTGGCACCCCGGCCGGTTTCCAGACCGGCATGGACTCGGGAAAACCGGTGTCGGCCGGTCCTTTTCAGATCTTTTCGCTCGACCCCACCCGTGACGAGGTGCGGTTGATCCGCAACGACCGCTACTGGATGACGCCGTCGAAGCTCGATCAGGTGGTGTTGCGCCGGGCCGGTACCGACTCGCAGATGATCGATTCGATCCGTTCGGGTGGCTCGGCGCTGGCAACCGTCGGCGCGGGCCCGGCGACCGCGGCCGAGCTCACCGCGGTACCCGGGGTGACCGATCAGCGCGGCCCGACCGCGCGGGCCCTCACGGTCAGCGTCAACGCGCGTACCCCGGTGATGAATCGGGTGGAGGTGCGGCGCGCGATCCTGTCGATGATCGACACCAACCTCGCCACGCTCGCCGGTGCGGGTGAATGGGTGGTGCAGCAGTACGCCAACACCGTGTACGCACCGTCGGACCCGGGGTATTTCCCGGTGAACCGTCCACGCCCGGCTCCGCAGGCGATCGACGATCTGCTCGCCGCCGCGGGATACAAGCGCACGCCACCCGCTCCGGAGCCCCCGACATCCGGTACGCCCACCCCATCGGGTTCGGCTGGCCCGTCGAGTTCGGCGAGCCCGAGTAGCTCATCCGCACCGAGTAGCAGTACCCCGACGGCGGCGGCGCCCAGCGTCGCCCCGGTGCCCGACGGCGTCATCCCGTACGAGAAGGACGGCCAGGACCTGACGGTCCGGGTCGGGGCGATCAGCGGTGACCCCCGGTCCACGTCGGCCGCGGCGAACATCGTCGATCAACTGCGTTCCGCCGGTGTGCGCGCCGGGGTGGTGTCCCTGCCCAACAGCGACCTCTACGGCGTCGCGTTGACCGATTCACGCGTCGATCTCGTCGTCGGATGGACGGGGCTCGGTGTGCCCCCGGCGGCGGCGCTGGCCTCGCAGGTCGACTGCGATCAGCCCAAGCCCGGGACCGCGCCGTCGCTGTCGACACCCCCGACGCCCACCAGCGTCGCACCCAGCCAGGACGCGTCGGGGGCGACCACCGTGTACGCCAGCAACATCTCCGGGGTGTGCGATCCCGCGCTGATCTCCCTTGCCCGCGATGCGCTCTCGGCCGATGACCCGACGCCGATGCTCGCCGAGGCCGAACCGTTGCTGGCCGATCAGGCGATCTATCTGCCGCTCTACCAGGACAGCATGCTCGTGGGGGTGACGCCGGCGGTGACCGGTGTGCCGCTGTCCGGGCCGATCCAGACCTCCATCTACGGCACCGCCGCCACCTGGGACATCAAATGACCGAACCGTCCGAGTCGGCAGGACGCCGACTGCTGCTGCTGCACGCCCACCCCGACGACGAGACCATCATGACCGGCGGCACCATCGCCCGGTATCTCGACGAGGGTGTCGACGTGCGCGTGGTCACCTTCACCCTGGGTGAAGAGGGCGAGGTGATCGGTGATCGCTGGGCGCAATTGGTTGCCGACGGCGGTGCCGATCAGCTCGGCGGCTACCGCATCCTCGAATTGACCCGGGCGCTCGAGGCGCTCACCCCGCCCGGTCGGCCACCGCTCACCCCGCGATTCCTCGGTGGCGCCGGACGCTGGCGGGACTCCGGGATGGCCGGGACGCCGTCGGCGGAGCATCCGCGTGCACTGGCGCAGGGCCCGTTCGACGCGGTCGTCGCGGCGCTGGCCGACGAGATCGCCGAGTTCGATCCGCAGGTGGTCGTCACCTACGACACCGCGGGTACCTACGGACATCCCGACCACATGACGGTGCACGAGGCCTCGGTCGCGGCGCTACCGATCGCGTCGAGGCGGACCGGAACCGAGTACCTGGTGTACGAGTCGGTCACCGAGGCGAGCGCACTGCGCGCCGGTCTCGCCACGGCGGCCGACCGCGTTCCCGACGGCTGGCGGATGCCGCATGACACCGAACTGCCCAGCTACCCCGACGATCGGATCACCACCGCCATCGACGTCGGCGGGGTGTATCAGCGCAAGGTCGATGCCCTGGCCGCGCACGCGACGCAGGTGACGGTGGCGCCGTCGCGGACCGAATACGCCTTGTCCAACAACATCCTTCAGCCGATCTTCGACGTCGAGCACTTCATCTTGCGCAGCCCCGCACCGGAAGGGCCCGCTGCCCGCAACGACGATCTGTTCACCCCGCAACGCCGTCCCGCACAGGCGCGACCGTGACCCGCGTGCTCGACCGCTTCCTCCTCGCGATGCTGATCGTCGACGGTGTCGTGGTCGGGCTGGGATCGGTCGCGTTCTGTTACCTGCGGTTCTGGGGACAGCCAGTTCCGGTCATCGCCATCGTCGCCGGCCTGGTGAACGCGATACTGCTGTGGCTGGCCGCGCGCACCACCGACTCACCGCTGCGGTTCGCTCCGTTGGCCGCGTGGGTTCTGGTTCTGCTGGTCGCGGCGTTCACCGGTCCGGGTGGCGACGTGGTGCTCTACCTCGGTGGTACCACCGTTCCCGCGACGCTGATGTTGGTGCTGTTCGGCCTCGGCATCCCGGTGGCGCTCATCTGGTCGGGCCGGCTGCCACGTCCGGACGCCTGAGCGCCCCGAGCCACCCCGGGCGCCGGGGACCCTGCGGTTAGAGTGGGTCCATGGTTTTGCGCGCGTGGGCGACCGATCATCGGGCGCCCGTCGAGCGGGTCGCCGCGGCGCTGGAGCGGTTGTCCGCCGCCCCGGTGGGAACGCCGGCCGACCTCTCCGACGACGAGTGGATCGCGCTGCTCGGCGCCGACGGCGATCTCCTCGACGAGCTGTGCGCGCACGCCGACGCGGCCCGCCGTGCGGTCACCGACCCCGAGGCCCTCACCTACGTGGTGAATCGCAATCTCGACACCGCGGTGGCCGCGAGCCTGACCATCGACCCGTCGCTGGAGGATCTGGTCGTCGAGGCCCACGGGCTCGGGGCGACCGAGATCTGCATGCAGGGGCCACTGCCCGCCGATGCCCCGGCCGAGGGGTACCTGCGCCTGATCGAGCGGATCACCGCCGCGGCGCCGGTCCATCTGCACGCGTTCCGCCCACCGGAGATCCGCGACGCCGCCGCCCGGCTGGGCATCGACGTCGAGGAGTTCCTGCGCCGCGCACGCGGCGCCGGACTCGGTTCGGTGCCGGGGACCGCGGCGCAGATCCTCGACGACGAGGTTCGTGCGGTCCTCGCACCGCCCGGGACCGAGTACACCCGGGACGGGTGGATCGAGGTCATCTCCGCAGCGCACGAGGCGGGACTGTTTTCGACGGCGACGGTGTTGTACGGGCATGTCGAAACGCCGGGCCACGTCCTCGCCCATCTGCGGACCCTGTGCGGGATCCAGTCGCGTACAGGCGGGTTCAGTGAGCTCATCCTGATGCCGATGGTTGCCGACAACACCCCACCTCATCTGCGGTCGGTCGCGGTGGCGGGCGCTTCACGCCGCGAGACGCGGGCGATCCACGCCGTCACGCGGCTGGTCACCCTGGGTCGGTTCGACCACATCCAGGTCGCCTGGACCAAGCTCGACGCCGACGTCGTCGACGAGGTGCTGCGGGGCGGGGTCGACGACATCGGCGGGATGCTCCTCGACGGCACGATGATGCCGTCGGCCGGACCGGAGGCCGGTCGCGTCCTCGACGCCGAGCGCCTCGCCGGATTCGCCGAGCGCGCCGGCCGCACGCCGGTCCAGCGGACCACCGCCTATCGGCAGCCCGGCGACCGGCCGATCCTGCACCGGGCAGGCCGGTGACCGCGGCCGCACCCCAGGTCGACGTCGCGATCGTCGGGGCGGGTTTCGCCGGGCTGGGCATGGCCACGCATCTGGCGCGGCGCGCGAGGGAATCGTTCGTGGTCCTCGAACGCGCCGACGCGGTCGGCGGCACCTGGCGAGACAACATCTATCCCGGCATCGCCTGCGACATCCCCGGTCACCTCTATTCGTTCTCGTTCCGTCCCCCCGCCGACTGGTCGGCGGTCTATCCCGCCGGCGCCGAGATCCGCGCCTATCTCGACCGGCTCGTATTCGACGAAGGGCTCACCGACCACATCCGACTCGGCCGCGAACTCACTTGTGCGACATGGGATGTCGAGGGAGCTCGCTGGCATCTGGTCACCGAGGGCGTTGACGGTGCGCAGTCGCTGACCGCCCGGATCCTGCTGCTGGCCGTGGGCCGGTTGTCGGAGCCGAGAATCCCCGACATCGAAGGCCTCGACGACTTTCCGGGGACCGTGGTCCACACGGCCGCCTGGGAGCCCGACCTCGATCTGGCGGGCGCCCGGGTCGGGGTGGTCGGTACCGGGGCGTCGGCGATCCAGATCGTGCCGCATGTGGCCGACCGCGCCGCCGAGCTCGTCATCTTCAGCCGCACCCCGCCCTACATCGTGCCGCGGGAGGATCGTCGCCTCGATCCCGCCGAGCGTGCCGAGCTCGTCGATCCACAGCGGGCGGCCGCACACCGAAACGAACTGTTGCGCAACGCCGACGCCGCGTTCGCGCAACGTCTGCGCCGCCGTCCCGACATCGACGAGATCCGGGCGCGGGCATTGACCCACCTGCGCGCGCAGATCCCCGATCCGGTGCTGCGTGCCGAACTCACCCCGGACTACGAGATCGGTTGTAAGCGAATACTTCTCAGTGACGATTTCTATCCGACGCTGTTGCGTGAAAACGTCGTCTTCGAGCCGGGGGCGCTCGAATCGGTCGTCGAAGCCAAGGCGCGCGCGTCCAGCGGCCGCAGTCACGAACTCGACATCCTGGTGATGGCAACGGGTTTCGAGGCGGCACGACCGCCGGTCGCCACGCGCGTGCACGGCCGGGACGGCGAGTTGCTCGCCGACCACTGGCGGCACGGCATGATCTCCTATGCCTCGACCGTGGTCGCCGGGTTCCCGAACATGTTCGTGCTCGACGGCCCGAATGCGGCGCTCGGCCACAATTCGGCGATCTACATGATCGAGACGCAACTCGATTATGTCGTCGGCGCCCTCGATCACATGGCCGAGGCGGGGGTTGCCGCACTGGAGGTCACCGCGGACGCCGAGGCCGCGTACACCCGGGAGATCGACGACCGGAGTTCCGATACGGTGTGGTTGACCGGTTGTGACAGTTGGTATGTCGATCCCGAGAGTGGTCGGCTGACACTGCTCTGGCCGGGTACGGCGTTGTCGTTCCGAGAGCGCAACGGCACGTTCGAGCCGGAGCCGTTCGTCACCCGATCGACAGCGGCCACCACCAGTGAACGAGGGGAGTGAGCACCCATGCCGTCCATGAGCATGGCCGCGGCACTCGATGCCGCGACGACCACCGAGATCACCGACGTCGAGGTGGTGAGCACCCTGCTGTCGGCGTCCGGCGCCGATCTGTATGCGCTGCAACGGATCGCCGCCGATCTCCGCGATGAGGGCCTCTCGGCTGTCGGACGATCCGGGCAGGTCACCTACTCGCGCAAGGTGTTCATCCCGCTGACCAAACTGTGCCGCGACCGATGCCACTACTGCACCTTCGTGACGATCCCGGGGAAGCTCGCCCGCGCCGGTGCAGGGATGTACCTCGAACTCGACGAGGTTGTCGACATCGCGCGCAAGGGTGCCGAACTCGGTTGCAAGGAAGCGTTGTTCACTCTCGGTGACCGCCCGGAGGATCGGTGGCCGCAGGCCGCGCAATGGCTGTCCGAGCGTGGTTACACCTCCACGCTGGATTACGTCCGCGCCGCCGCCATCGCGGTCCTGTCACACACAGGACTGTTGCCGCACCTGAATCCGGGTGTGATGAGCGCCGAGGAGATGACCGCCCTTCGCCCGGTCGCCCCGTCGATGGGCATGATGCTCGAGACCACCTCGCGCCGACTGTTCACCGAGAAGGGCATGCCTCATTACGGCAGCCCCGACAAGGATCCCCTGGTACGGCTGCAGGTGTTGCGTGATGCGGGTGCGGTCGGGATTCCGTTCACCACCGGAATCCTCGTGGGGATCGGTGAAAGTCTCACCGAGAGAGCGCAATCGTTGCTCGCGATGGCCGAGATTGCCGCGGCCGGCGGGCACATCCAGGAAGTGATCGTGCAGAACTTCCGGGCCAAGCCGGACACCGCGATGCGTGGTACCCCCGACGCCGAGATGACCGAATTCCTCGCCGCGGTCGCGACCGCGCGGATCGTGCTCGGTCCGCACATGCGTATCCAGGCGCCGCCGAACCTGGTGTCGGCGGCCGAGTGCGAGGCACTCATCGCCTCCGGCGTCGACGACTGGGGTGGAGTGTCACCGTTGACGCCCGATCACGTCAATCCCGAACGCCCGTGGCCCAACCTCGACGTGCTCGCCGACCTCACCGCGGGCGCGGGATTCACCCTGACCGAACGTCTCACCGCGCAGCCGCCGTACATCCTCGAGGCGTCGTCCTGGATCGACCCGGCACTGCACGAGCACGTGGTGGCCCTGAGCGATCCGCACAGCGGTCTGGCTGCCGACCGGATTCCGTCACCCCGGGCGTGGTCGTCGGTGGCGTGAGCGGGTCTGGCTGCCGACCGTGAGCGGGGCGCCGCTCACCAGTGTCTCTCGGTGACCCCGCCGCCGTCCGGCCGATAGTCGGCGCAGCGCACCCATTGCGGTCGGACGCGCACGTGCACGATGTCGGGATCGGCCGCCCGCTGCCGTCCGTCCGGATACTGCGCGAAGTACGCGTCCCGGCATCGCTGCGCAGCCTCGCCGTGCGGAATGTCCGCCCGCCCCTCACATTGCACGGTGATTTCCTCGGTGGTGCCGACCACGAGGGCGACCCGGGAATCGGCCGCGAGATTGGCGAACTTGCGGGATGACCGTGAGGTGTCGAAGACGATCTCCGCGGAGTCGGTGACGGCAATCCCGACGAGCGCCGCCTCGGGTGCTCCGTCCGGCGAGACGGTCGCGACGACCCCGAGCGGGTGGGAGCGAATGAAGGCGATGAATTCGGTCGGGGTCATCGGGGTCGGCGATTCACCGGGGATCGTGATGTGCCGCGAGGGCCCGATATCCCCCGATGACATCGGTGGCGCGGTGTAATCCCAACTGCTGCAACGATGCCGCTGCCAGGCTGGAGGTGTATCCCTCCGAGCACAGGATGATCCACCGCACGTCGTGGTCGACGGCCTGTGGGATCCGTGCGTCGCTGGCCGGATCACATCGCCATTCCAGGACGTTGCGTTCGATGACGAGTGCCTCGGGAACCTCACCCTCGGCGGCACGTTGCGCGGCCGGGCGGATGTCGACGAGCACGGCACCGGCGGCGAGTTCGGCGTCGAGATCCTCGGCGGGCAGTCGTTGCAGGGACTCCCGCGCGACGAGCAGCATGTCGTCGATGGTCATCGGCATGGGTTCACGATAGGCGTTCTATTCCGGTTCGTCGGTCAGTTCGGTCCGGGTCCGGCGGAGTGCGCCGCCTTCGGTCACCTCGTAGAACGACATCGCGGTCAATGGCGGGGAGTAGGCGTGGACGCTGAGCGTCGGGCCGCTCGGAGTGGCCACCGAGGTATCGCCCGTCGGGACGGTGAGACCACGCGCCGGCGGGATGCTCCCGTGGTGCTGAACGTCGTGGACCCAGCCCAGCGGGAAAGCCGCCTGATCGCCGGCCGAGAGGATGCGCAGCGCGAGATCGTCACCGGTCCAACGGTATTCGCGCAGTGCGCCGCTCAACACGGTCAGTGCGCCCAGCGATCCGGCGTGGTCGTGCAGGTCGGTCGAGCGGTCCGGCGTCCAGCTGATCAGCCACAGGTCGAGGTCGTCGTCGGATTCCAGACGGGTCGACCACCGCTCCACCGGGTCCCAGGCGGTGGGCAGCAGGTGGTCGTAACGTCCGTCGAGGACGTCGGCGACGCCCTGGTCGGTGATCCGCAGCAGGTCTGCCGGGCGCAGCCGGGTCGGTAGGTGGGCAGCGGTGTGGCGGGCAGAACGGTCCGGGCGGAGCGTGCGGGGTGGCTGGGTACGAGATGGCTGGGTACGGGAGGGCAGGGTCGAGGTCATGAGTTCTCCTGTGAACGAGGGTCGAGGGGAGTGCGCCGGATACGGTGACGGCCGCGACATCGCCTCGATGGAGTGCTCACGCGACCAGGGTGACCGCGCATCGACGTGAGCGGGAGGGTTCTCCTCACCCTGGGTGCAATCGGGCCCCGGTGTGATCTGTGACTCAACGACCGTCGGTGAGCAGGGGCGGGTGTGGGAGGGCCGCCCGGTGGGCAGATACTCTAGGACAACACGTGTGTGCGGTCTTTCAGAGCTGCGGATTGCCGCTGCATGCGTGCTCGGCGCGACCAGCCCTCGCGTACATCTCGGCCCGCCGCGCGACGGCGGCCGACCGAAGTGCTTGCAGCAAAGGAGTGTGTGGTGACCTACATCATCGCGGAACCCTGCGTGGATGTGATGGACAAGGCATGCGTGGAGGAATGCCCGGTCGATTGCATCTACGAAGGTGGTCGCAGTCTCTACATCCAGCCGGATGAATGTGTGGACTGTGGTGCCTGCGAGCCGGTGTGTCCGGTGGAGGCGATCTTCTACGAGGATGACGTCCCCGACGAATGGGATCCGTACGTCAGTGCCAATGCCGACTTCTTCGACGAGCTGGGCTCGCCGGGCGGCGCCAGCAAGGTCGGTAAGACCGATTTCGACCCGCCCTTCATCAAGCAGCTGCCCCCGATGAACGAGGACGAGGACTGAGCTCGCGGTGACCGGTGACCGTCCGGCCCGACGCCGGGTCAGTGCCGCCCTTCCCGACTTTCCGTGGGACACCCTGGCCGAGGCCAAGGCCACCGCGAACTCCCATCCCGATGGCATCGTCGACCTCTCGGTCGGCACCCCGGTCGATCCCGTCGATCCGGTCATCCGCGAGGCACTCGCGCAGGCCTCGGAGTTCCCGGGCTATCCGACGACGATCGGGACCACGGCTCTGCGCGACGCCGCAGCCGCGGCCCTGGGTCGTCGCTACGGCGCCGTCGGCGTGGACGAGTCGAGCATCCTCCCGGTGATCGGAACCAAGGAGGCCATCGCCGGGGTGGTCGCGACGCTCGGTGTCGGCGTCGGCGAGATGGTCGTCATCCCGGAGGTCGCCTACCCGACCTATGAGGTCAGTGCCCTGCTGGCCGGTGCGACACCGGTGCGTGCCGATTCGACGGTGGCGCTCGGGCCGGCGCGCCCGGCCGTGCTGTTCCTGAACTCGCCGTCCAACCCGACCGGCAAAATCCTCGGGATCGACCACCTGCGCAAGGTGATCGAGTGGGCGCGCGAACGCGGGACCGTCGTCATCTCCGACGAGTGCTATCTCGGTTTGTCGTGGGACGCCGAGGCCGTCTCGGTGCTCGACCCGCGTGTCTCCGACGGCGATCACACCGGGCTGCTCGCGGTGCACTCGTTGTCGAAGATCTCCAACCTGGCGTCCTATCGTGCGGGCTTCTTCGCCGGTGACCGGGAACTGATCGCCGAACTGCTGGCCGTACGCAAACATGCCGGGCTGATGGTGCCGTACCCGATTCAGGCGGCGATGACCGCAGCGCTCACCGACGATGCGCACGTCGAGGTCCAGCGTGCCCGCTATGCCAAACGCCGGACCGAGCTGGCCGCGGCGGTCCGCGCAGCCGGTTTCACCATCGACCACTCCGAAGCCGGTTTGTATCTGTGGGCCACCCGCGGCGAACCGTGCCGGGAGACCGTCGGCTGGCTCGCGCAGCGCGGCATCCTTGCCGCGCCAGGGGACTTCTACGGACCCGCGGGCGTCGACCACGTGCGGATCGCGCTGACGGCGACCGACGAGCGCATCGCCACCGCGGTACAACGACTGGCCTGAGCCGCGACCGCAGGTGACATCCGCCGAGCGCTCTGCGAGACCGGCGACGTGCTGGCGCGCCGACACCGCTCCCGGCGAGTCGGTCATCCTGCCCGACGGATGCATGGATCTGATCTGGACCGGCGAGGAGCTCCTGATCGCGGGCCCCGACACCGGGCCGTATGTCTTCGGCACCGACCGGCGCCGGGACATGACCGGACTGCGCTTCGCGCCCGGGTACGCGCCCGGACTCCTCGGCGCCCCCGCGTCGGAGTTCCGGGATTTGCGGGTGCCGCTGAGCGATCTCTGGCCGTCGTCGGACGTGCGACGCTGGGAGGACACGCTCGCGGCCGCCGACGACGTCGGGGCCGCGCTGTCCGCGCTGTGCGACGCCACGCCCGGTCAATCACCCCCGCCGTGGGTGCCGACGTTGCCCTTGATGCTTGCACGCGGTGTCCCGGTCTCCGCATGCGCCGACACGGTGTCGGTATCGGCGCGCACCCTGCATCGGATGTCGTTGCAGCACTTCGGGTATGGCCCCAAGACGCTCGCCCGGATCCTGCGGATGCGGACTGCGCTGGCGCTACTCGACGACGCCGGGGAGGATCTCAGCGGTATCGCTGCGCGTGCCGGGTACGCCGACCACGCGCACATGTGCCGCGACTTCGCCGAACTCACCGGCGCGCCGCCGACGGCGTGGACCGGCGGCGCTCAGACCAGCGGACAATAGAGGTCGACGGGGTTGCCGTCGGGGTCGGCGATGACCGCATACCGCTGATGCCAGACGGCGTCGAACGGTTCGAGTATCGACCGGTGCCCGGCGGCGACGAGCGTTGCGTGCTCGGCATCGACATCGGTCGGGGTCGCGCAGGCGAACGCGAGCGCGATCCGATGGCCACCCGTGGGCTCGGTCCACCCGGGCATGAACGAGCCGACGACGGCGCGGGTGTCGAAGAGAATCCTCATCGGGCCCACCGCACTCTCCGCGTGGGGGGCATCGGCGGCGCCGGGCTCGAATTGCAGACCCAGAAGCGTATAGAAATGGACGGTGGCCGCCATGTCGGCGACGACGATGGACAGGGCATCGAGGATCGGTCCTGTAATGCGTGCGGTGTCGGTCATGCGATCACCGTATGGTCACCGCACCCCGGGTGTCTTGAACGTTTCGGACAGGTCCCCGGCGCGCTGTGGTGTGTGTCAGTTCTTGTGCAGGGCCTCGTTGAGGGCGATGCCGTCGCCCTTCCAGGGCACCACCTCGACGGCGCCGTTGAGGCTGTTGCGACGGAACAGCAGATTGGACTGGCCTGCGAGGTCGCGGGCCTTGACGGTGGTGCCGTCGGGCCCGGTGACCTTGGTGCCCGCGGTGACGTAGAGGCCGGCCTCGATGACGCAGTCGTCGCCGAGGGGGATGCCGCAGCCGGAGTTCGCGCCGAGCAGGCAGCGCTTGCCGAGGACGATGCGCTCCTTGCCGCCGCCGGACAGCGTGCCCATCGTGGATGCGCCGCCGCCGATGTCGGAGCCGTCACCGACGACGACACCTGCGGAGATACGGCCCTCGACCATCGATTCGCCGAGGGTGCCGGCGTTGAAGTTCACGAATCCCTCGTGCATGACCGTCGTGCCGGGCGCGAGGTGTGCGCCGAGCCGGACGCGGTCGGCGTCGCCGATGCGCACACCGCCGGGCGCGACGTAATCGACCATGCGGGGGAACTTGTCGATGCTGTACACGGTCACGTTGCCGCGGGCGCGCAGTCCGGCGCGGATCTTCTCGAATCCCTCGACCGGGCAGGGGCCGTGATTGGTCCACACCACGTTGGCGAGAAGGCCGAAGATGCCGTCGAGGTTGGTGCCGTGCGGCGCGACGAGACGATGCGAGAGCAGGTGTAGACGCAGGTAGACGTCGTAGGCGTCGACCGGTGGCGCCGAGAGATCGGCGATCGTGGTCGATACGGCTACGGTCTTGACCCTGCGGACCGCGTCGACACCGACCAGGTCACGAAGATCGCCGGGGGTCGCGGTGTCGTCCAGGATCGTCGTGCCGCTCTGCTCACTCGTACCGAGTTGCGGCTCGGGGAACCAGACGTCGAGGATGACGCCGGGATCAGCGGAACCCCCGTTGGTCACCGTGGCGATTCCGACTGCGTGTGCACCATTGTTCGTCACGGCACCCGAGCTTACCGGTGGGGCGCCGTGCGGTTGGCAGCCGGATCAGGCGGCGGTATCACGCCGCGGCGGAGCCGCCATCAAACCGCGGTGGAGCCGCCAGGTCAAACCGCGGCGGAGCCGCCAGGTCAAACCGCGGCGGAGCCGCCAGGTCAAACACCGTGTCGATAGTCGCGCAGGTAGTGCTCCGTCTCGGTGTCGGTGTAGTCGGGGATCAGTGCGCTGTGATGCAACTTCCGGCCCAGCATGGTCATCGTCGTGGCGGCGACACCGAAGGCGACCAGCCCGACGATGGCGGCGGTGACGGCCAACGCGGTGTTGCCGACCACCACCGACACGAGCAGCACGGCGAGGCTCGCGAAACCGACGATGAGCAGGAAGAACGCCAACACTCCCAAAGGATGCTGACCGTGGGAATCGTGAAAACGATGGGAATCATGAGAACGAGCGGACATGGCGATCATCTCCTCGGTTCGAACACTCCGCTACACCTCCACGCTACGACGGTCACGACAGCCGAGTAGGCGTTTCGCCGATCATCTCCGGACACGATCGAGCCATCATCCGAACGGCCGAACGCGCTGGTCGCGACCGTGCGATGTCCGTATTGTCGCATCATGGCCGAACGTGGACTCCGGACTCCGCACCAGGGCGGGCGGGCCCGACGCCGGCGATGGCCGTGGGTGCTCGCCGGGCTGGCAGTGGTGGTGATCGTCGTGGTGGTGATCGGCGGCGTGATCTTCAAGCCGTGGTTGGTCTTCGTCGACACCGAGATCGCCGACGAGATCCCGGTCGCCGCGAGCGGTACGCCGGCGTCGGGCGCGCCACCGGCCACGCCCGTGGTGCTCTCGTCCGGGACCTTCATCAGCCACGAACACGACACCACGGGCACCCTGTCGATCATCGAGAAGCCGGATGGCTCAAGGATTCTCGGCATCGAGAACCTCGACACGACCACCGGCCCCGATGTGCATGTGTGGCTCTCGGCCGGGGAGGTGATCGGCGGCTTCGCCGGCTGGCGTACCGCAGGTGGCGCCCCGCGCGTCGACCTCGGCCCGATCAAGGGCAACCGTGGCGACCAGGTGTATGCGGTGCCCGCGACCACCGACCTCGCCCGGTTCCCGGCGGTGGTGCTGTGGTGTGTGCAGTTCGACGTGTCATTCGGCGCCGCCGAGCTTCGACCTTTATGACCCCTGTGGTGTAACCTGTGCGATGTAAACCACGCGGGTGTAACCCTTTTCGGCGCCGCGCCATCGGCTTCGTTACGGTGGGGGCGTGAATGCTCTCGACCTCCATGGCGATCCGATCGACCTGACCGCGGCGCTGGTCGACATCCACAGTGAATCCCGGGACGAAACGGCCATCGCCGACGCCGTCGAATCCGCGCTCCGGGAGCAGACCACCGGCTTCGAGATCGTCCGTCACGGCAACCGGGTGCTCGCGCGCACCGACCGGGGGCTCGACAGCCGGGTCATCCTCGCCGGGCACCTCGACACGGTGCCGGTCGCGGGAAATCTGCCGAGCCGGCGCACCGACGACACCGCCGAGGGCGAGGTCCTGCACGGGTGCGGAACCGTGGACATGAAATCCGGTGACGCGGTGTTCCTGCATCTCGCGGCGACGTTGGCCGATCCGCGCCACGACCTCACGCTCATCCTCTACGACTGCGAGGAGATCGCCGCCGAGTACAACGGGCTGGGGGTCATCGAACGTGAACTGCCGCAGTGGCTTTCCGGCGACGTGGCGATCCTCGGGGAACCCACGGCCGGGCAGATCGAGGCAGGATGCCAAGGCACTCTGCGGGTACGCCTGACAGCGACCGGGACGCGGGCACATTCGGCGCGAGCGTGGATGGGCGACAACGCGATTCACAAGCTGGGGGAGGTGCTCACCACCCTCGCCGGGTACTCGCCGCGCCGCGTCGACATCGACGGATGCGAGTACCGCGAGGGGCTCTCGGCCGTCGGGATAGGCGGCGGGGTGGCCGGCAACGTCGTACCCGACGCCGCCCACGTCGACGTCAACTTCCGTTTCGCGCCCGACCACAGCATCGAGAGCGCACTCGACCACGTTCGCGAGGTGTTCGCCGGGCCGCTCGCCTCCGGTGCGGTGACGCTCGAACTCACTGATTCCGCCGCAGGCGCGTTGCCCGGCCTGTCGCATCCGGCTGCCGCGGCACTCGTCGACGCCGCGCAGGGGCGATTCCGCGCCAAGTACGGCTGGACCGACGTGTCACGATTCTCGGCTCTGGGTATTCCCGCGGTGAACCTCGGACCGGGGGACCCGAGCCTGGCCCACCGGGTCGACGAACGCGTCCCGGTCGCCCAGATCCGCGAGGTCACCGAGTTGTTGCGGACCTACCTGAGCTGAACTGACGCGCACCGGGTTCCCGTCGGTGCGGCGGGGACATCGGCCGGGCGCGCTAGCGTTACGCCCATGACGACTTCTGGCAGCGAGACGACTTCTGGCAGCGAGACGACTTCTGGCAGCAAGCCCGCAGAACGTGACCCGGTCACCGACGTCGACATCGAGGATCAGCAGGGCACCCGCTACATCGGCCCCATGCGCGTGCGCCGCACCGACGGCGACGAGCGCACCACCGACCGTCGGCTGCTCGAGTGGGTCGATCCGCGCGACGCAGAGCGCCGGGCCGAGCGCACCATGCGCGACTCGTGGCGCGTGTTGCGTATCCAGTCGGAATTCGTGGCGGGTTTCGATGCCCTCTCCGACGTCGCCGAGGCGGTCACGGTATTCGGGTCCGCGCGACTACGACCCGGCTCACCCGACTACGAGCTCGCGGTGCGCGTGGGCCGAGCCCTCGGCGCGGCCGGCTACGCCGTGATCACCGGCGGTGGGCCGGGCGTCATGGAGGCCGCGAACAAGGGAGCCCACGAGTCGTCGGCGACGTCGATCGGACTCAACATCGAGCTGCCGTTCGAGCAGCATCTGAACCCCTGGGTCGACCTGGGCATGAACTTCCGCTACTTTTTCGTCCGCAAGACGATGTTCGTGAAGTACGCCCAGGCCTTCGTCTGTCTGCCCGGCGGTCTCGGCACGCTCGACGAGCTCTTCGAGGCGCTGACCCTGGTGCAGACCAAGAAGGTGGTCCGGTTCCCGATCGTGCTCGTCGGCCGCGAGCACTGGGCCGGGCTGCTCGCCTGGATGCGCGAGGTCCTCGTCGCCAAGGGGATGGTCTCGCCCGAGGATCTCGATCTGGTGACCGTCGTCGATGAACCCGACGAGGCGGTCGAGGTCATCCGGGCGGCGGCGCAGCGCCTCGCCGCGCGTGGCGAGGCCGACTGACCGGCTGCCCCGACCGGCACGGCCCCGGCCACGCACGGAACGCACCGGCCGGGCGACACGAACACTCCATTCGCCGACCATGAGGTCCGCGGACAGACAGCGAGAGAGTGGGGGACTGATGAGCGCGATCTGCGTGTACTGCGCGTCGGGACGCAATGTGGGGCAGGAGTATCTGGATCTCGCGGCCGAACTCGGCACCGCGATCGGGGCGGGCGGACACACGCTGGTCTCCGGCGGCGGCAATGTGTCGATGATGGGTGCGGTCGCCGACGCCACGCGCGCGGCCGGCGGTACGACGGTCGGGATCATCCCGCGGACCCTGATGCAGCGCGAGGTCGCCGACCTCGACGCCGATGAACTCGTCATCACCGACACCATGCGGGAACGCAAGAAGCTGATGGACGATCGGGCCGACGGTTTCATCACGTTGCCCGGTGGTATCGGCACGCTCGAGGAGTTGTTCGAGACGTGGACCGGTGGATTCCTCGGCATGCACACCAAACCCGTGGTGCTGCTCGACCCGGTGGGTTTCTACACGCCGCTGTTGTCGTGGTTACAGGGTCTGGTGGCGCCGGGATTCGTCGCACAGAGTTCGCTGGACCGGCTCGTCGTCACCGATTCGGTAGAGGGTGCGCTGCGTCATGCTACTGACCGGTAAGGTGTGCACACGAGCTGGCGTCGTGTGTTCGCGGCGGACAGCGCGCGCCATCGTCGTCCAACCGGAGAGCGAGTAAGTCGATGTCGTCCCAGGACACCGTCGGAATCACAGATCTGTTCAAAGGCGTGCTCAAGATGGCGCCGCAGGCGCCCCAGATGATCAAGCACGCACCCGGGCTGATCAGGCGGCCCGCTGACGCCAAGCGCACCATCGGCCTGATCTTCGCGCAGCACGCCGCCAACCACCCGGACCGGCCGTTCGTGCGGTTCGGCGGTAAGTCGACCACCTACGGTGAGGCCAACCGGACGGTGAACCGCTACGCCGCCGTGCTCGCCGAGAAGGGTGTGCAGACCGGCGACGTGGTGGCGATCCTGTCGAAGAACTGCCCAACAGATCTGTTCGTGATGCTCGCGACGGTCAAGCTCGGCGCGATCGCCGGGATGATCAACTACAACCAGCGCGGCAACGTCCTCGAGCACAGCATGAAGCTCCTCGGGGCCCGGGTGTTCGTCCATGACCCGGATTGCGCGGAGGCCTTCGAGTCGATTCCCGAGAGCGCACTGCCCGAGCACGTTCTCGACTTCGCCGCACTCGATGCCGCGGCGCAGGGACGGTCGGAGGCCGACCCGCAGGTCACCGCGACCCTGCCGGCATCCACCGAGGCGTTCTACATCTTCACCTCCGGGACCACCGGCCTGCCGAAGGCCAGCGTGATGAGCCACAACCGGTGGCTGGCCAGTCTCTCGGGTATCGGCGGCCTCGCGGTGCGCCTGCGCGCCAGCGACACCATGTATGTGCCATTGCCGCTCTATCACAACAACGCACTGTCGGTGTCGTTGTCCTCGGTGCTCGCCTCGGGCGCCTGTATCGCCATCGGCAAACACTTCTCGGCGTCGAAATTCTGGGACGACGTCATCCTCAATCGCGCCACGGCGTTCTGCTACATCGGTGAGTTGTGCCGTTATCTGTTGGCGCAGCCGGAGAAGCCGACCGACCGCGCCCACAGCGTGCGTCTCGTGGTCGGCAACGGCATGCGCCCCGACATCTGGGACGAGTTCCGCGAGCGGTTCGGCATCGACCGGATCGTCGAGTTCTACGGGGCCAGTGAGTTGAACCTGGTGTTCGTCAACGCCTTCAGCGCCAGCCGCACCGCCGGGTTCTGTCCGTTGCCGTACGCGATCGTCGAGTACGACGAGGACGGCAAGCCCAAACGCAACGCCGACGGTCGGCTGACCAAGGTGAAACGCGGCGGAACGGGCCTGCTCATCTCCGGCGTCAACGACCGCGTCCCGATCGACGGCTACACCGATCCGGAGGAAACCGAGAAGAAGATCGTCCGCGATGCCTTCAAGGACGGCGACGCCTGGTTCAACTCCGGTGATCTCGTTCGTGACCAGGGCTTCAGCCACATCGCCTTCGTCGACCGACTCGGCGACACGTTCCGCTGGAAGGGTGAGAACGTCGCGACCACCGAGGTCGAGGCCGGGCTCGACGGCCACCCGTCGATCGCGCAGTCGGTGGTCTTCGGCGTCGAGGTCCCGGGCACCGACGGCAAGGCCGGAATGGCGGCGGTGACGCTGCGCGAGGGTGCGAGCTTCGACGGCAAGGAGATGGCGTCGCACCTCTACGAGGCCCTGCCGTCGTATGCGATGCCGCTGTTCATCCGGATCGTCGGTCAGCTCGAGGCCACCTCCACGTTCAAGAACCGCAAGGTCGAGCTGCGCGACGAGGGTTACGAGAAGGTCGGCGACGACCCGCTCTACGTGCTCGCCGGACGCTCCGACGGATACGTCGAGTACTACGACTCCTATCCCGACGACGTCGCAGCGGCCAAGGCACCCAAGAACTGAGTGCTTTCGTAGTCTGGTCGCCATGGACGCGCGACGTGTGAAGTACGGGGGCGAAACCCTGTGCGGCCGTCCGGTCGCCGCCGATCGGGCGCTGGTGATGGCGATCGTGAACCGCACACCCGATTCCTTCTACGACCGCGGGGCCAGTTTCACCGACGACGCGGCCAAGGAACGGGTCGAGAGCGTCGTGGCCGAGGGCGCCGACATCGTCGACATCGGCGGTGTCAAGGCCGGCCCGGGCGAGGAGGTCGACGCCGCGGGGGAAATCGCGCGGGTGGTGCCGTTCATCGCCTGGATTCGTGATCGCTACCCCGATCTGCTCATCAGCGTCGACACCTGGCGCAGCGAGGTCGCCGATCAGGCGTGTGCGGTGGGCGCCGACCTCATCAACGACACCTGGGCCGGAGCCGACCCGGGACTGGTCGAGGTGGCCGCCGCCCACCGGGCCGGGATCGTGTGTTCGCACACCGGCGGCGCGGTGGTGCGGACCCGACCGCATCGGGTCGCCTACGGCGATGCGGTCACCGACGTCGTGGCCGATGTGCTCGAAGCGGTGACGTCGGCGGCCCGTCGGGCCGAGGCCGCGGGTGTTGCCCGTGACTCGATCGTGATCGATCCGACGCATGATTTCGGCAAGAACACCCACCACGGGCTGACCTTGTTACGTCACGTAAAAGATCTTGTTAAGACAGGTTGGCCGGTGCTGATGGCGCTGAGCAACAAGGATTTTGTGGGGGAGACTCTGGGAGTGGACCTCGAACACCGGGTGGAGGGCACACTCGCGGCGACCGCTCTGAGCGCTGAACACGGCGCCCGGATCTTCCGCGTCCACGAGGTCGCCGCCACCCGCCGCGTGGTCGACATGGTCGCCGCGATAGCGGGCACACGGCCTCCAGCCAGAACAGTCAGGGGACTCGCATGACCAAGAAGGTACGTCGAACCCAGAACCGCCCACACGTCGCCGGTCGGACACCGACGGCATCCACCGGTCGGGACAAGGCCGCCATGTGGCCGGCGCCCGCAGACACCGCCGACCGGGGTTCGTGGTCGACCACCCACACCTGGGAACAACCGGACTGGACGATCGACGACCTCGTCGCCGCCAAGGACGGACGCACGGTATCGGTGGTCCTGCCCGCCCTGAACGAGGAAGAAACCGTCGCCGACGTCATCGCCACCATCCGGCCGCTGGTCGGAACACTCGTCGACGAGCTGATCGTGCTGGACTCCGGGTCCACCGACGCAACCGTCGAACGGGCGCGGGCCGCCGGCGCCGAGGTGATCAGCCGCGAGGACGCGGTCCCCGAACTCGAGCCCGTCAAGGGCAAGGGCGAGGTGCTGTGGCGCTCGATCGCCGTCGCGACCGGTGACATCATCGCCTTCGTCGACTCCGACCTGATCGACCCCGATCCGATGTTCGTGCCGAAGATGCTCGGACCCCTGCTGGTGAACCCCGACATCCAGCTGGTCAAGGGCTACTACCGCCGCCCTCTGCGCACCGGGGGCACGCAGGACGCGAACGGCGGCGGCCGCGTCACCGAACTCGTCGCACGGCCACTGCTCGCCTCGCAGAAACCCGAACTCACCGCGGTGCTCCAGCCACTCGGTGGGGAGTACGCAGGCACCCGCGAGATGCTCGCCTCGGTGCCGTTCGCGCCCGGATACGGGGTGGAGATCGGCCTGCTGATCGACACCTACGACCGGTACGGCCTCGAGGGCATCGGCCAGGTGAATCTCGGGGTGCGCACCCACCGCAACCGCCCGCTCATCGAGCTCGGCGTGATGAGCCGCCAAATCGTGGGCACCCTGATGCGCCGGTGCGGCATCGAGGATTCGGGCGTCGGGTTGACGCAGTTCACCGCGGAGCCCGACGGCACGTTCACCCCGCACACCACCGACGTCTATCTCGAGGACCGTCCGCCGATGAAGACCCTGCGCGCGGTCGACATCGCCGCCGACGACGAGGAGATCGCCTCGTAGGCCGCTCGCCTCGCCCGGCGGGCGCTCGCCTCGGGCCGTGGTGATCGCGACGTGGCACCAGGCCACGGCGGCGCGGCCGGTCACCTCTCTGACACCATGGGATCATGCAGACCTTATTGCTGTACCTGCTGATCATGGCGGTCGTGGTGGCCGTCGTCTTCGCCGTGGTCTGGTTCGTGTTCGGTCGCGGTGAGGACCTTCCACCGGTCGACGCGACCTCGACGCTGACCCGTCTTCCGCGGAACGGGATCAACGGATACGACGTGCGCGCACTGCGATTCGCGCTCACCGTCCGCGGGTACAAGCAGAGCGAGGTCGACTGGGCGCTGGCCCGGCTCGCCGACGAGATCGACGATCTCCGCGCGCTGATCCAGCAGCTGCAGGACCGCGACGCCGCGTCGGTGCACCCGGTCGCCGCCGGCATCGGTCGTCACGAGGCGGGCCCGGCGTCCGCGGGTGTCGAGGACCCACAGGGGGCCGCCTTCGAGTCCCTCCCGGAGGGCGCCGAGGCGGCTTCTGCCGACCCCACTGCCGGGTCCGTGACCGAAACGCGTGACTGACATGCGGGCGCGTGGGCATCTGCACGTCGGCGCGCCACGTATCATTGCTCTGGCGGCAACCACCGTCACCGGCCGCATGGCCGCGATCCGGGCTGCGCCGTCATGTCGGAACGATCGTCCGGCGACGGCCGGGAGCCCTCGGCGACGCGAGACTCTGAAGGGAGTTTGAGAATGGCGGCGATGAAGCCACGAACTGGAGATGGGCCACTGGAAGCGGCCAAGGAGGGACGTGGGATCGTCGTGCGCATTCCGATCGAGGGTGGTGGACGTCTGGTGGTCGAGCTGACCCCGGACGAGGCCGCGGCTCTCGGCGAAGAACTCCGCGGGGTCACCGGCTGACCGGGTCGCAGGCCCGCTCGGCGCTGACCGAGCTACTTCCCGACCTCAGGTGTCCGGTCTGCTCGGATGCCCTGGATCTCACCGCCGACCACGCCGCGCTGCGGTGCGGTCGGCGCCATTCGTTCGACATCGCCCGCCACGGCTACGTCGCGCTCCTCGACGGGCGCTCGGGTGCACTCCGTGCCGACAGTCCGGAGATGGTTGCCGCTCGACTCCGTGTGCATGATGCAGGGGTCCTGTCGCCGGTCGTCGAGGCCACCGCCACCGCTGTCGCCGATCTGTGCCCTGCCGGTCTGTGCCCCGCCGATGAGCAGTCCCCCCTGATCGTCGATCTCGGGGGCGGCCCGGGTGTGTACCTCCGTGCGTGCCTGCGCCGGGCCCCGAACGCGCGTGGGGTGGTCATCGACCTGTCCAAGGCGTGCGCCCGGGCGGCGGCGCGCGGCGAGCCGACCACCGCGAGTGTGGTCGCCGACGTGTGGCGGCAGATCCCGATGCGGTCGGGTTCGGCAGCGGTGGCGCTGTCGGTGTTCGCCCCGCGCAACATCGCCGAGACCGCGCGTGTCCTGCGCGCGGGTGGTCATCTGGTCATCGTGGCCCCCCGTCCCGATCACCTGACCGAGCTCGTGGGCCCGCTGGGCATGCTGACGGTGGGACCGGACAAGGACGATCGGATCGAGGCCGCGTTGTCACCGGCTTTCGACATCGTCGACCGGCGGGTGGTGCAGGAGAAGTGCACGGTGACCGCGCCGACGATCGCCGACCTCGTCGCCATGGGGCCCTCGGCATTTCACCACAACCGTGCGCACATCGACGAGGTGGCCGACGCCGTGGCCGGCGCTCACGGTGGCAGCCTGCAGATCACCGTCGCGGTCACCGTCACGGTGTGCCGCATTCGCGGTGACCGGCCCCATCCGTCGGGGCCGGATTTCAGCGTGTGACTGCCTGATACACCCCGAGGGTCTGCTCGGCGATCGCATCCCAGGAGAACTCCGCGGCGGCCCGCTCGCGTCCGGCCTTGCCCATCGATTCGGCGGTCGCCGGATCACGCACCACCGCATTGACGCCGTCGGCGAGGCCGCGCTCGAACGCAACCGGATCGGCGGGGTCATAGGGGACGAGGACGCCGGTGACGGCGTCGCGGACCACCTCGGGAATGCCGCCGACTGCCGAGGCCACCACTGCCGTTCCGCAGGCCATGGCCTCGAGGTTCACGATGCCCAGTGGCTCGTACACCGACGGGCAGACGAATACCGTTGCCGCGGTGAGGATCTCCCGGATGCGCGGGAGTGGAAGCATTTCCCGGACCCAATGCACGCCGTGGCGCGCGGCCGACAGCGAGGCGACCGCAGACTCGACCTCCGCACCGATCTCCGGGGTGTCCGGTGCTCCTGCGCACAGGATGAGCTGCACGTCGGGATCGAAATGGTGGGCGGCCGCGACGAGATGGGCGACGCCCTTCTGTCTCGTGATCCGGCCGACGAAAGCCGCGATCGGCCGTTCGGGGTCGACGCCGAGTGTGGTCAACGTCGAGTCCGGACCGAACGGGTCGTCGACGGCAAACCACTGCGACGTGTCGATCCCATTGCGTACCACGTGGACTCGATCGGGATCGAGGCGCGGATAGGTCTCGCATACGTCGTTGGCCATCCCGGAGCTGACCGCGATCACCGCGTCGGCGTACTCGACGGCGTTGCGTTCCACCCAGCTCGACACCCGATAGCCGCCACCGAGTTGTTCGGCCTTCCACGGCCGCATCGGTTCCAGTGAGTGTGCGGTCAATACATGTGGCACACCGTGCAACTCGGCCGCCAGATGCCCGGCGAGACCGGTGTACCAGGTGTGCGAGTGCACCAGGTCGGCACCGGCGGCACCCACCGCCATCCGCAGATCGGCGGACAGCGTTGTGATCGCCGCATTGGCGCCGTCGAGCCCCGGGTCGGGCGCGTAGACCGTCGCGGTGTCCCGCGGTTGTCCCATGCAGTGCACGTCGACCTCGATCAGTGCGCGCAGGTGTCGCACCAGCTCGGTCACGTGGACTCCGGCACCACCGTAGACCTCGGGTGGATACTCCCGTGTCATCATCGCCACCCTCATGACGACGACGCTAGTGCCCGCGCGCGCAGTTCGCCACGAAAGCGGGGCAAACTCGGCGGGAGCCGGATGTCGTCGAGGCGAGAACATCGCGAACATCAATGGATCGAGGTGTGTGTTCGTCTGGCCCGTGCACAGATTGGCGGTTAAGTTGTGAGTGTGAGATCACAGCCGCACGTGCTCGGTATCGTCCTTGCGGGCGGTGAGGGTAAACGCCTGTACCCGCTGACGATGGACCGCGCGAAACCGGCGGTCCCATTCGGTGGCGCCTACCGGCTGATCGACTTCGTCCTGTCCAATCTGGTCAACGCCGGTTACGAACGCATCTGCGTTCTGACGCAATACAAGTCGCATTCACTCGACCGCCACATCTCGCAGACCTGGTGGTCATCGGGATTCCACGGGGAGTACATCACCCCGGTGCCCGCGCAGCAGCGTCTGGGTCCGCGGTGGTACACCGGCAGCGCCGATGCGATCTTCCAGTCGATGAACCTCATCGAGGACGAACAACCGGAGTACATCGTCGTTTTCGGTGCCGACCACGTGTATCGGATGGACCCGTCGCAGATGGTCGAGGCGCATATCGACTCCGGCGCCGACGTCACCGTCGCAGGCATCCGGGTGCCGCGCGCGGAGGCCAGCGCGTTCGGGTGCATCGATGCCGACGAGTCGGGGCTGATCACCCGGTTCCTGGAGAAACCCGCCGATCCGCCGGGCACTCCCGACGACCCCGACGTCACCTTCGCCTCGATGGGCAACTACGTGTTCACCACCGAGGCGCTCGTGGAGGCGATCCGCGCCGACGCGGCCGACTCCGATTCCGATCACGACATGGGCGGCGACATCATCCCGGCCTTCGTGAACCAGCAGCGGGCGTTCGTCTACGACTTCGCCGACAACGAGGTGCCCGGTGCCACCGAACGCGACCGGGGGTACTGGCGTGATGTCGGGACGCTCGACGCGTTCTACGACGCACACATGGACCTCGTGTCGGTGCACCCGGTGTTCAACCTGTACAACCGTCGCTGGCCGATTCGCGGTGAGACACTGCATCTGCCGCCCGCGAAGTTCGTGCAGGGCGGTCACGCCCAGGATTCGGTGGTCGGCGCCGGATGCATCGTGTCGGCCGGATCGGTGAGCACCTCGGTGCTCTCGGCGAACGTGATGATCGAGGACGGTGCCGTCGTGGAGGGCAGTGTGCTGATGCCCGGCGTGCGGGTCGGCAAGGGTGCGGTGGTCCGACGCGCCATCCTCGACAAGAACGTCGTCGTCGGCGAGGGTGAACAACTCGGTACCGACCTCGAGGCCGATCGTCAGCGCTTCGCGGTCAGTGCCGGTGGTGTGGTGACCGTCGGCAAGAACATCCGCGTCTGAGCGCTCCGGGGCGCCGGTCTGCTCAGCGTTCCGGTGTCTCGCTCAGGGTGCGAGGATGCTGCGTCCGAGGGCGACGAGGGTGACGATATCGGTGCCCTCGGTGTCGGCGGGCAACGCCTCGACCGGCCACCACCGCAGATCGAGTGACTCGTCGCTGATCGTGATCGGCGGCAGGCCGCCGTCCGACGTCGGTGGGGCCACCGCGACGAACCGCACGTCGAGGTGTCGCGTCGGCACGCCGAGCGAACAGGTGATCTGATGGGTGTGCAGTTGCGCGAGCCCGGCCAACTCCAGACCGTCGATGCCGGATTCCTCGCGCGCCTCACGCAGCGCGGCGTCGGCGATGGTCGCGTCGTCGGGTTCGCAGTGCCCACCGAGTTGAATCCATTTGCCCACCCGCGGATGCAGGGTCAGCAGTACGTGGTCGGCGCCGGCGTCGAAGACGATCGCCGACGCGGTCAGGTGACCGGGCGGGTAAGCGCGTAGGCAGGCCTGCGCGGCGGCGTCGAGGAAGGCGCGATAGGTGTGCCGCAGTGAGTCCTGTTCCGGCGAAGGCGCCGTCCAGTCCTCGAGCGTCGCCACCGCCGAATCGTGCAGGGATTCGGCGCTCACCGGACGATCAGCCAGTCGTCGGTGGGCGCGCTCCCGCGCAGCCCGGACTCCTGTGCCGGGTGGCCGATGGCGATGGCGCCCAACGGTTCCCAGTCCGCGGGGACCTCGAGGTGGGAGGTCACCACGGGCGCGGCGAAGATGGTCGAACCGACCCAGCAGGAGCCGAGTCCGCGTACCGAGAGGGCGACGAGCAGGGCGGTGACGGCGCCACCTGCGGCGACGGTGAACATGGTGTGCTCGGCGGCGTTGCGACGCTCGTCGGGATAGGTGTGGGCGCCGTCGGGGATCAGAAACGGGATCACCAGTTCCGGGGCGTCGTAGAGGATGCGCCCGCGCGCGACGCGCTTCTCGATCGACTCGGCGGTCTTCTCGTCGGCGCCGAGATCGGCGCGCCAGGCCTCGCCCATCGCATCGAGCAGTCGCGTTCGGCGCGCGGCGTCGCGGACCCACACGAATCGCACCGGGTGGGTGTGGTGCGGAGCGGGTGCGGTGAGCGCGTCTGCGCATGCCGCGGTGATCGATTCCGGGTCGACCGGGGTGTCGGCGAAGGCGCGCACGGACCGCCGCGTCAGCAGTGCCTCCCGGCGGCCCTGCTCGATCGCCTCGGCGGTACCGAGGTGGAACAGGTCCTCGTCGGTGGGCCGGATCAGATCGGCCGCCCGTGACCCGTCGTCGGTGGGCTGCAATCCACGCACCACGGCCACCGGTACGCCCGCGAGTTTGCCCTTCACCAGATCGGCCGCGGCCGCGATCTCGTCGGCGACGGCGATGTCGGTGACCACCAACGGGTTTCCGTGGCTGTCGACGCCACCCTCGTAGGGATGGGTGACCGCGATCCCCGCCGCTCCGATCGCCACGTCGATCTGGCCGGTCCGCCACGCGCGGCCCATCGTGTCGGTGACGATCACCGCCACATCGATGCCCGCGGCCGCGGCGAGGGACGCGCGGAGTTCGGCGGCGCTGCGGTCGGGGTTCTCCGGCAACAGCGCGAGCGCGTCGACCGGAACATTCGACCCGTCGATGCCGGAGGCGGCCTGCACGAGGCCGAGTCGGTTCTCGGTGATCAGTGTGCGGTTGCGGCGCGCGAGTACCCGCACCGATTCCTGCACGACGAGGCGTCGGCGCAGGGCGTCGCGTTCGTCGGGGTCGGTGGGGGCGGGCACCATGCGGCCCTCGGTCTTGGAGAAGACCTTGCTGGTCACCACCAGCACGTCACCGGACGCCAACCACGGTGCGGCCGTGAGGATCTCGCTGGTGAGGTCGGTGGTCGTGTCGAATTCCGGCAACCCGGTCACCGGGCGCACCTCGATGATGCCAGGGGCGCGGTGATCGGTGATCGGAGATGCGCCGTCGCCCGTGGTCATCGATCAGCTCCGGTGGAGTCCGGTCCGGCGATCTCCGGGGTGTCGACGCCGACCAGAGCACACGCCGCGCGCACCATGTGCGCGGTGGCGATCGGGTCGGTCATCAGCAGGGGAGCGGCGCCGATGGAGATGCCCTCGACCGCGGCCTCGTCGCCGTCGGCGATGAGCCACCCGTCGAGGAGCCCGTTGCCGCTGCGCGCGCCGTAGTGTGCCGCGATCGCCTCGGCGGTGGTCTCGACCCCGATCACCGACAGACACTCGTCGGCCATGCCGCGCAGGGGCCGGTTGTCGATGACGGGACTCACGCCGACGACGCGTGCCCCGGTGGTGCGCAACGCGCTGCGTACGCCCGGCACGCTGATCACCGCGCCGATGCTCACCACCGGGTTGCTGGGGGCCAGCAGGACGACGTCGGCGTCGGCGATCGCCTCGATCACCCCTGCAGCGGCGTGCGTGTCGTCCGAACCGACCTGGGCGAAACCGAATGTCGGGATCTTGGCCCGGTGCCGAACCCACCACTCCTGGAAGTGGATCGCCACCTGGGCGCCGTCCTCGCCGCCCGGAGCGGACACCACGACGTGGGTCTCGTGGCGGTCGTCGGTGGCCGGTAACAGCCGCACACCGGGCTGCCAGCGTTTGCACAGTGCGGCGGTGACGTCGGAGAGCCGGTAGCCCGCGTCGAGCATCTGGGTGCGGATGAGATGGGTGGCGAGGTCGCGATCGCCGAGCCCGAACCAGTCCGGATCGGCGCCGTAGGCGGCGAGTTCCTCCTTGGCGTGCCAGGTTTCACCCCTGCGCCCCCACCCGCGCTCGGTGTCGATGCCACCGCCGAGGGTGTACATGCAGGTGTCGAGGTCGGGGCAGATCCGTACCCCGTGCATCCACGCATCGTCACCGACGTTGACGATCGCAGTGATCTCATGGGGGCCAGGGGGAGTTGCCGACTCGTCGCCCGCCGAGTCCTCGGCGGGCGCGGGAAACGGCGTCGGCCCGAACAATTCGCGGACACCCTGCAGGAATCGAGCGCCACCGACGCCTCCGACGAGAACGGTCACCTTCACAGCGCTCCACTGTAGTGACCCGACGGCAGCGGCCCGACTCTGGTGACCCCACGACAAGCGGGTGAACCAGAACCGACGACCGACGCGCGCGACCGACACCGACCCGGGTGGCGCCGCGCCCGCGCTTCCGGTAGACCGTACGGGTCGGTGTCCGGGTGCGGCTGAGGTCGCAACCCGGACGTCCGGCCGCGCAGGCGATGTGAGATTCCTGACGAATCATCTTCCCCACGTGTCGCGACTCCGGTTTTCCTCGGCCAGTGGTATTAAGAAGATTTCTCGCTCGGCTTGACCTGAGTGGCCGCCAGCGTGTGTAATCACATCAGTGTCATTTTCGGTTCGAGATCGAGAATCACTGAGAGCTAAGTGTTTTCGATAGAATGTTCGACCGGATGTCGCTTCGGGTCGATGTGGTGCTCGCGTGGTGTGAGTGCGACTCGGAACGCCGGGCACTGGTGAAGATCGAACGACGAACAGGTGGACGGGGTGACGCGGCAGTGACGCCGTGGCGCGAGACAGCAGCAGTACAACGACTTCCCAGGCAGGAGGGGCCGACGATGGCATTCGACAACCCGATCGGCAATCCCCTTGAACCACAAGATCATTCACACATCACCGGCTCGGACGACGCGTTGTATCGCAGTCTCGGACCGGTGAACGAAACGTTCCTGACCGCGCCGCAGGTCGGGGTCTTCGACGCCGAGTCCGACGCCCCGCGACGGCATTTGTCGTTGGTGCCCAACGAGTTCGACGATCTGTTCGACGCGGTGGAGGAGCAGTGGCAGGACCGGGCGCTGTGCGCCCAAACCGATCCCGAGGCGTTCTTCCCGGAGAAGGGTGGATCGACCCGCGAGGCCAAACGCATCTGCTCCGGATGTGAGGTCAAGGCGGAGTGCCTCGAATACGCGCTCGCCAATGACGAGCGGTTCGGGATCTGGGGCGGCCTCTCCGAGCGCGAGCGCCGCCGCCTCAAGCGCGGCATCATCTGAGCCGCGGCCGGCGAGCGCCGGTCATGGTGATCACCGTGCGGTGATCACCATCGGCGTCGGCCACCGAGACCGGCCACGGTGAGATCTTGACGCAGCGACGCCGTCCCGCCGTGCCGGGTCAGTCGAGTCCCCGGTCGATCGTGTCCTCGTCGACGCCGAGGTGGGTGGCGACCTGCTGCACCAGCACCTCGTGGATCAGTTCGATCAGTTCGGTGTCGCGACGCGCGCGGCTCTCCAGTGGTCTGCGGAACAAGATGATCTTCGCGCGGGTCGGCTGCCCGTGGACGTCGACGCCCGCCGGGATGAGCCGCGCGAGCGGGATCGCGCCGTCGGCGGTCACCTCGTCGGGCCATTGGATCGTCTCCGGATCCCGCGGCAACATGCGGGGGATCTCGTCGACGGCGATGTCGAGTCCGGCGAGCTCGTCGTGCCACCGCGCATCGATCTCGGCGAAGGCCTCGATGGCCACCGCGTCGAATTCGTCGGATTTGCTGCGCCAGGCGGGCACGCTCGGCGGCAACAACGGTGTCCGCAATCCACGCCCGCGGCGCTCACGGCGCCGAGGGGTACGCGCCGGCCCGGTGCGACCGGCGCGCGGTGGCCGAAAACCATCGAATCGCATGGCGCGAGTGTAGGAGGGCGCCTGCCGAATGTCTCGTGTCGGTGCCTGTCTCGTGTCGGTTGCCTGTCCGCGGTGTCGGTGTCGACGGTTCACGCGTGTCGGGATCACCGGATCGATCCGGGCCGGGCTAACCTCAATGACGTGAAGCTTCCCCGCCAGTGCTGCAGGCCCGGCTGCACCCGTTCCGCGGTGGCTACCCTGACCTTTGTCTATGCGGAGTCGACGGCCGTGATCGGACCCCTCGCCAGCTCGGCCGAACCGCATTCCTGGGATCTGTGCGACGAGCATGCGCGCCGGATCACCGTGCCCCGCGGCTGGGAGATGCTGCGCAGCGAACGGGGTTTCTCGGCGCCGTTGGCCGAGGACTACGAGCTGACCGCCCTTGCCGAGGCCGTGCGCGAGGCCAGCTCAGGAGGACGTGCCGGGCGGGTTGCCGCGGACATGTCCCATCCCGATCCGATCGATGCGTTCGACGACATGCGTCCGGGGCGCCACCGCGCGCCCACCCGCGACGCACATCCCGCCGATCCCGGGCCGCGTGGTGGTGCCACCAAACCGCGCCCGGGCCGGCGCGGCCACCTCCGGGTCCTGCCCGACCCCGTCGACTGACCGCTCGCCTCGAGTGCCCACCGATGGCTCGTGCACTCCGGCGCACCGAACCGCCGACGGCCGCCCGTCATCGGGTCGCGCGCTGTGTGGGCGCCGTGCCGAACGGCTGACTACTGTAGGGGTCATGCGAACCGGTGCCCCCGATCTCGACGACGTCGACGACCTGATCGCGGCCGACACCGAGGGACTCCTGCACGCGGCCGCACTCGCCGGGGCGCAGGTGCGCTCGGTCGCCGAGGCCGTGCGTGAGGGTGTCGCCGAGCCGCTCTCGGAGTTGCGTCCCCGCAGTGTGGTCATCGTGTGCGCCCCGGGTGGTCCGGCCGCCGGCGCCACCGCGATGGTGTGTGCGATGCTCGCCACGCGGGTCGACGTCCCCATCGTGTGTACCTCGGCGTTGCCCGGTTGGATCGGTCCGCTCGACGTCGTCGTTCTCGCCGGTATCGATGGCGGTGACATGACTCTCGCCGACGCCGCAGCGCGGTCGTTGCGGCGTCGCGCCGAGGTCGTGATCAGTGCGCCCATCGAAGGTCCGTTACGGGATGCATTGGGGGGCAATGGGATCGACTTTTCGCCTCGGGTGGACGTCGATCCCCGGTTTCGCTTCCCCGGCTTCGTGGCAGTGTTGCTCGCGGTGTTCACCGCGCTCACCCAGGTCCGGTTCACCGGATCCGCACCCACGGTGTCCGACCTCGCCGACGCGCTCGACTCCGAGGCTGCCGCCGATCATCCCGCGCGCGAGACCTTCCACAACCAGGCCAAGATCCTCGCCGCTCGGCTCGGCGAGGGGCCGGTGATGTGGACCGGTGACTCACCCGCGACACTCGCGGTGGCCGATCGAGCCGCCGCGGTGCTCTTCGCGGTTTCTGGAAGTCGGTGCGCGACAGCCGATCTCGCCGACATTTCACGTGTCTCGCGAGACATCTGGTCGGTCGCCGAGGCCGGGTCGGCCGCCGACTCCCTGTTCTACGACCCGCAGATCGACGGGCCGCGCGGCGATGGCCCACCGCGGGTGATGGTGGCCACCACCGCCGCCCGCGAGTGGGACACGCGTCGTCGCATCGGCGCCCTGGCGTCGACGGAGGTCCTCGTCGGAGCCGACGCCGATGCGCAGGTCCCGCCCGTGGTCGGTGGTGACCCCGCCGAACCGGCCGACGCCCCCGGCGATCTCACGTCCCTGTTGGTGTTGATGTTGCGTATCGAAATGGCAGCGGTGTACCTGCGACTGATCGGAGCCGAGCAAGGATGAAGGTCATCGAGGGAGTCGTCCGCACGTATGCGTGGGGGTCGCGTACCGCGATCGCCACGCTGCGTGGCAAACCGGTACCGTCACCGCACCCCGAGGCCGAGTTGTGGTTCGGCGCTCACAGCGCCGGTCCGGCGTGCGTCGTCGAGGACGACGGGACGACGATCGGCGCCGATCTGCTCTCGGTGATCGAGTCCGATCGGACCGCCGCCCTCGGTGCGCCGACCGTCGAGCGGTTCTCCGGTCGGCTGCCGTTCTTGCTCAAGGTCCTCGCCGCCGACGAACCGCTGTCGCTGCAGGCGCATCCCTCGTCCGACCAGGCCGGTGAGGGTTTCGCGCGGGAGAACGCCCAAGGGCTCGCCCTCGACGCGCGTGACCGCAATTACCGCGATCCGTGGCACAAACCGGAGTTGGTGGTCGCGCTCACCGAGTTCGATGCTCTCGCGGGTTTCCGTGACCCGGCGGTCACCGTCGAGTTGCTGCGCGAGCTGCAGGTCAGCGAACTCGATCCGTTCCTGGGAATGCTGGTGGGCCAACCGGATTCACACGGTCTGCGCGCGTTGTTCACCACCTGGCTCACCCTGCCGGAGGCCACGATCCAACGGGTGACGCCCGCTGTGCTCTCCGCTGCGGTGCGCGTGCTCGAATCGGGTGAGAGCGGGTTCGGCGACGAACTGCGGACCCTGCTCGAACTCGGCGAGATGTATCCCAACGATCCCGGGGTGCTGGGTTCGCTCCTGCTCAACCGGGTGCGACTGCAACCCGGTGAGGGTCTGTACCTGCCGGCCGGCAACCTGCACGCCTACCTCGACGGCACCGGGGTGGAGATCATGGCCAACTCCGACAACGTGTTGCGCGGCGGGTTGACGTCCAAACACATCGACGTGCCCGAACTGTTGCGGGTCCTCGATTTCACGCCGGTCGACGTGCCCGACCTGATCCCGGCGATCCGCACCGTCGGCGCCGAACGCATCTATCTCACTCCGGCACCCGAATTCCGGCTGTCCCGTGTGGAACTCGACGGCACCGGGATGACGCAGCCGTCATCGATCAGTTTCGACATGCCGGGCCCGCAGATCCTCGCGGTGCTGTCCGGCACCATCGAGGTCCGTCCGGCCGGGGGTGCACCGCTGGCGGTGACCGCGGGCCGGGCGGCCTGGCTGACCGACGCCGATCCCGACGTGGTGGTCCGCGCGGCGTCGGCGCGTGCGGTGTTCTTCCGCGCGCTGGTGCCGATCCACGGGTGATCGGGGTTATCCGCGTCCGGCGGGCACAGGCTCGTTGCGCGCGGCCTCTCCGATCATCGCCCACTCCTCGGGTAACGCGACCATGGTCACCGTCGTCCGGACGGTCGCGGTGACCACCGAGATCTGTTGGGGCACACGCGGATTCTGGATGAGTGAGATCGTCGCGGCCGATCCGGGACGGCGCGTGCCGTCGTCGACGACGAAACGCGTGACGCCCGGCGGTGGGGGACCGGCCGGCGGGTCGATCCCGTCGTAGAGATCCACCCGGACCCCGCGGGGCGCGTTGTCGGCGAGTGCGACGTGCAGCATGGGGGGATCGGCGACGGCGGCGACGAGGTGGTGCCAGCGCTGCGCGGAGGCCGTGTGGAGCACCACCGGAGCCCCGATCGCAACCGTGCGCAGGACGGTTTGGGCGATCATCGCAAACGAGCCCGAGAGGACGACCACCTCGACGCCCGGACCGACGAGCGGCAACGCGACCGCGTGACCGCTCCGATCGGCGCCGAGGAGTTGTCCGCAGCCGCCGGCGGGGAGCGCGAGGTGCTCGACGAGTCGTGCGGCACGTGCGCCTTCGGCCGCGGGTAGCGCGCGTGCGAGCCGCGAGGGCGATGCCACCGGGAGTGAGGTGGTGAACGCATCGAACTGGCGGCCGCGCAACCGCATGGTGCCGGCCGGGTCACCGCTGTTCGGGCCGCTGCCGTTCGGCCCATCGTCGGCCGGGCGACCGTCGAGACGGACCAGTGCGGCGACCCGCAGACGACCATCGGTGCCTCGTCCGAGACGCATCGTCAGCGTCGTCGCGGCGCTCGGCTGCGACCAGATGTCGGCAGCCACCCGCGGGAGTTCGTCCGGATCGACGGCGAGCGACCGCGTGGTCAGTCGGGAGCCGCGCAACCCGTCCCACTCCTCGGTCAGCTCGTCGAGCTCGTGGCCGGCGGTGAGATGGTCGGTGACCGCGGTCATCTCGGCCGCCGAGAGCGCGGTGACGGCCAGCCCCCGTTCGGTCAGCCGGCGGGCGACCCGCTTGGTGGTGATCGTCGCCGCCCGGAGTGCACCTTCGGCGCCACCGCCACGCCGGGCGACGGCGTCGGGACAGTCCCGGGGATCGAGTCGCAGGATCACGAACACGTTCCGGTGGGCGGTGGCCGACAGGCGCCCCAGGGTCCGCAGATAGGTCGACGCCGCAGGGCCCCGACCGCGGAGTCGGGTCCCGTGGCTCACCACGTCGATCGAGGCGAGTGGGATGTCGAACGGATCGATGCACTCGGCGAGAACGTCAAGGGGGACATGCGCTTCGGCGGTCCCCGAACCGACGCCGGCCGGCGCGCCGAGCCGGGTCAGCACGGGTGTGCCGGGGCGGATCCGCAGCGCGGTGATCAGGGTGTCGCCGGCCCAGCGGGCGCCGATCGGCGCCTCGTCGACGTCGGCGACGCGTGATCCCACGACCGTTCGGGTCGGAATGTCGAACGGTGCGGGGGCGACGTCGTCGGTGCGCCGACGCAGACGCGCCCAGGCGAAGGCGCATCGGCGACCGATGCGCTGCAGGGGCGAGGTGTGCTCGCGCCACGGGATCATCATGAGTGCCGCCACCGCGGCGATCGCCAGTGCCGGCCCGCCCAGGTGGGCGCCCCTCACGGCCCAGATCATCAGACCCAGGGCCAGCAGCACCTCGACGAGCACCACGCACCGCACCGGGGATGGACCTGCGGCCCGCCGATGCGCTCGCGGCTGCGCGCCCACCCCATTCTGTCCGGAACCCGTCCGTCCCGGCCTGTTCGATGCCACCTGTGCCCCCTGTTCGACCTGTCTCCCCCGACGTATCGGTGCACGACCCGTCGCCCCGGACGAGGTGTGCGCAAACGACCTCTGCGCATCGGGCCGAGCCGATCCGCGTGTATCGGTTAGGGTACTACCCAAATCGCGCAAATCGCCGCGAAGACGGATCGGTGACTCGGTAGTCCACAGGGGGAACCGAATGGACATGGGGTGCGTCCAATCGGGTATCAACACCGTCGTGTGCGAAGGGAGGGAATCGCATGGCGCGGCAACTCACCACGAAGGCTCAGGTCAACGGCTACCGGTTTCTGCTGAGCAGACTCGAGCACGCTCTGGTCCGCCGCGACGCCCGGATGCTGCACGATCCGATGCGCTCGCAGATGCGCGCTCTGGTGCTCGGAACGGTGCTGGCGCTGCTGGCGTTGGCCGGCTTCGGGATCTGGGGTCTGGTGAAACCACAGGGCAGTGTGGGCAAGTCGGCGATCCTGGTGAGCAAGAACAGCGGCGGCCTCTTCGTCGTGATCGACGAGACCTTGCATCCCGTTCTCAATCTCGCCTCGGCGCGCCTGATCGTCGGCGACGCCGCCGCTCCGACGTCGGTCAGCGACCGCAAGTTGGCGGACTATCCGCGCGGTGCGCTGCTGGGTATCCCGGGAGCGCCTGCCGGGTTACCCGGATCGGCACACCCCGGGACCTCGACGTGGAGCGTGTGCGACCGGATCGACGACCGACAACTCGCGGGCCGGCCGGATGGGCCGCATGCGGTGCGGCTGGCGGTGATCGGGGAGAGGCCGGCGCTCGGTGACCGATTCCGCACGGCCGCACCAGAAGACGCGGTACTGGCCTCCGACGGCCGTTCGACCTTCCTGCTGTATACGGTCCGGCGTGGGGACCGGCCGGTGCCCGTGCGCGCCGAGGTCGACACCGCGGACCCGGCGGTCATGCGGGCCTTCGGACTCGAGGGGGCCACGGCGCGCACGGTCAGTACCGGGTTGCTCAACTCGGTGCCGGAGGTGGCGCCGCTGCGGGTCCCCCACCTCGCTGCCGGCACGGCGGCGCCGGTGATCTCGGCGCCGGGTGTACGGATCGGGTCGGTGGTGCGCACGGTCGGGATCGACGGTGCCGCACACTATTACGCGGTGCTCGCCGGCGCGGTGCAGCCCGTCGGAGCGGCCACTGCCGAGATGTTGCGGCTCGCCGAAGACGGTGGTGCCGCGGAGGTGATGACGGTGGCACCGGCCGTCGTCAATGCGGTGCCGCACACCGGCACCGCCTTGCCGGTCGGCGAGTTTCCGTCTCGTCCACCGCATCTGGTGGACGTGCCGGCGGCCCCGACGCTGTGTACGACGTGGGCCCGAGGTGCCGACGACCCGCGTGCAACCGCGACGATGCTCCTCGGCCGCGGATTACCGATCGAGTCGTCGCAGCGACCGGTCACGTTGACCAGTGCCGATGGCAGCGGCCCCGGCATCGACGAGGTCTTCCTTCGCCCGGGGTCGGGTGAGTACCTCCGCGTCACCGGCAACGAGCCGGACAGCACTCGGTCCGAATCGCTGTTCTACCTGAATGATTCGGGCATTCGATTCGGCGTCGCGGATCTGGCCACCGGCCGGATCCTGGGTCTCGGTGACGCTCCTGCGCTCGCACCGTGGTCGGTGGTCTCACTGCTCACCCCGGGACCGACGCTGTCGCGCCACGATGCGCTCGTCGCGCATGATGCCATCGCTGCCGACCCCGCCGGCGCGCCGGTCGCCGTGCCGGCCGGTTAGGGCGCGCCGCCCGAGCAGGGTGTCCGACCGGGCCGATCGGGATCGTGGCACACCCCACTCGTCAGACCGGGGTCACCGGACCGCCCATGATGTTGCCGACGATCCCACGGATGATGTTGGTGCCGTCCTCTTCTCGCAGTTCGCGATACCACTGCGCGGTCTTCTCCGGGTCCTTGGCGTGGGTGACGTCGCAGCGTTTGCGTGCCCGCAGCACGAGTTCGCCTGCGCGCTCGGTGCGCGCCGCCTGGTAGGCGGCGAGCGCTGCGGGTACGTCGTCGGGATGGTCGCGGAACGCGTACTGCAGTGCGACGGCGTCCTCCATCGCCGAGCAACCGCCCTGTCCGATGTCGGGGGTGGTGTTGTGTGCGGCGTCGCCGAGCACCGCGACCCGGCCCTTGACCCAGGTGTGGAAGGGGTCGAGGTCGAGGATCTCGACGCGATTGGTCGCCGCCGGGTCGAGGGCGGCGATCAGCGTCTGTACGCCGGGCGCCCAGTCGGCGAACTCGGCGGCGAGAACCTTTCTGGCACTGCCCCGTTCGTACGGCGCACCCTCGGGCATCGGGACGTCGAAGAAGAAATAGAACCGGCCACCGGCCACCGGCATCACCGACACCCGGCGACCATCGCCGACGTAGGTGGTCCACTCGGTGGCGGGCCCGATCGCCTCGTCGATCTCCACGAGTCCGTTGAAGTTCACGTATCCCGCATAGCGGCGCGTGACGGGTCCGCCCAGCACGTATTCGCGGGTCAGCGATTTGGCGCCGTCGGCGCCGATGACCAGATCCGCGGTGACAGTGGTGCCGTCGGCGAACTCGACTGTGGCACTGTCTGATCCGTCGCCACTGTCTGATCCGTCGCCACTGTCTGATCCGTCGCTCACCGAGATCATCTTCTTGCCGAAGTGGATGTCGTCGATCCCGTAGGCCTTCATCAGCATCAGTTGCAGCTCGGCGCGCGCCACCGGGTAGGGCCGCTGGCCCACCTCGTCGATGAGCGGCTGCATCGAGAAGCGGCACATGGTGTCGCCGGTCTTCGCCTCGACATAGCTCATCGTCTCGACGATGCCGCCGAGCTCGGCGACCTCCCGCTCGAGTCCGAGATGATTGAGGCATTTGACACCGTTGGACCACACCGAGATCGCCGCTCCGACCGGCTTGTTCTCGGTGACCTGCTCGTACACCTCGACCTCGATGCCGAGTTGTTTGAGCGCGATCGCCGCACTCAGTCCACCCATACCGGCCCCGATGATGACAGCCTTCACAACACTTCCTTCCCGCAGAACCACTACAGGCTAAGGGGATCGGGGCGCTCGCGCGCGTCGAGGATGCTGCCCGTCGATGGTCTCCGGGGAGAAACCGTGGCCGTCGCCGGTGTGGTCAGCGGGCGGCGCAGCCCGCCGCGAGGGTCCGCACCATGCGTTCCCATTGATCGGTGATGGTGGCGACGTCGAGTCCCACGGTGTCGGTGAGGTGTTGCACCGACGATGCCGCCAGCGGTGCCTGCACCGCGATGGCTACGGTGTGGACGTCGTCGCCGAAACCCAACTGGCGCAGCAGGATCTGCACGTGCTGGGTGGAAGCGCGCCAGACCGGATGCTTCATGAACTCGCCGCTGTCGGCGCCGGCCTCGAGGAGGATGTCGAGATGATCCACGGTCATCTTCAGCCGCGCCCGCCCGTAGGCGAGCAGGCGGTCGAGGGGTGGTGCCCCGGGGCCGAGGGGTTCGGGACCGGAGAGGTAGGCCTGCTGGAGCTCGGATTCGGAGTGGTCGAGCAGGGCGTGCATCAGCCCGGTCCGGCTGCCGAAGCGACGGAACACCGTTCCCTTGCCGACGCCTGCCGCTGCCGCGACGGCATCCATCGTCACCGCCGCGGCACCGCGGGTGTCGATGAGCGTCTGCGCTGCGGCGAGCAGTAGGCGGCGATTGCGCGCGGCGTCGGCGCGTTCGGGTTCGCCGGTGCCGGACAGGCGCAGAGACAGCGCGTTGTGCTCTGACTCGGACACGTGATGTACCTAACTCTCGACGTCATGCAGAAATATTCGGACCGTGGTCCGGTTGATTCTATCAACTGATACTCGAGTGCAGGAGGAGATGTCGTGTCCGATTCGACCGTTCATGTGGTGGCGCTGGTGGGGAGTCTGCGCAAGGACTCGATCAATCGTCGGTTGGCCTTGGCCGCTGTCGACAATGCGCCGGAAGGCGTGTCGGTGACCCTGGTCGACGGCCTCGAGCAACTGCCGTTCTACAACGAGGACCTCGATTCCGCGACCGGACCGGTGGCCGGCGATGTCGATCCCGCGGTGGCGCGGCTACGCGCGCAGGTGGGTGCGGCCGATGCGGTTCTGCTGGCCACGCCCGAATACAACGGCTCCACTCCGGCCGTACTGAAGAACGCCATCGACTGGCTGTCGCGGCCGTACGGCAATGGTGCGCTGAAGGACAAGCCGGTCGGCGTCATCGGAGCTGCGCTGGGCCGCTACGCGGGCACCTGGTCGCGTGAGGACACCCGCAAGTCGGTCGGTATCGCCGGTGGGCGCGTCGTGGAAGAAGTGGACTTCGGAATCCAGACGGTCGGACTCGACGACGGTGCGCTGCCCGCCGACGTCGTCGACGGCGTGGGTGCTGCCGTGCGCGTGCTGGCCGATCAGGTGCCCGCCCGCGTCTGACCACCACGCCACGGTTCGCGGTGACCTGCGAGCCGTGAGCAGGGGTCGTGGGGGCGCGCAAACGCGACACGCCCGGCGGCACCGCAACACGCCGGGATTCGCGATTCTGCATGCGTCGCGACCTGCGAGTTTCATGAATGTGATTCACAACTTCTTGGGGTGCTCTGAAATGTCAGGCACTAGGTGTAGTGTTCTCAACACCAGCAGGGCCGAGATGCACAGAGGCGTCAGCGGCCGCGGGTGAAGGCCAGATGCGGTGACCTGCGTCACGTTCTTCACGCTGGAAAACCGAACCGACCGCCACCCATCCGACGAGCATCTGCCGATCATCACGTGACCCGAGGAGCGTTCATCAATGGCCATCACCGTCTACACCAAGCCGGCCTGTGTGCAGTGCAATGCCACCTACAAGGCGCTCGACAAGCACGGGCTGTCCTATGAGGTCGTCGACATCAGCACCGACGACGAGGCCCGTGACTACGTGATGGCCCTGGGTTACCTGCAGGCGCCGGTGGTCGTGGTCGGCGATGACCACTGGTCGGGATTCCGTCCCGACCGCATCAAGGCGCTCGCCGCCAACGCTGCCTGAGCCCGCCGCGCTCGTTCGATCCGGAGGGGAAGTCGGGATCGAACCGCCGGCGGGTCGACGTGCAGCCACGTGCGCGGTTGCCTGCCCCGTGCGATCCACCGGGGCAGGCAACCGGACCAAGAAATTCCGCATGTGATCACGGTGTTCAACCAGATACGGCCCATGATCGGATAGCCGTTGACCGAATACAACGTTCATCAGACTCGGTAGGGGTGAGACAGATGACGGGCACCGCGCCATTGGTCGTCTACTTTTCCTCCGTGTCGGAGAACACCCATCGTTTCGTCCGCAAGCTGGGACTGCGGTCGGTACGGATTCCCGTCGCCGATCGACTCAGCATCGAATCGTTCCGAGTCGACGAACCGTTCGTGCTCATCTGCCCGACCTACGGCGGCGGCAGGTCATCGACCGCGATCGGCGGAGGATTCGTTCCCAAGCAGGTCATCAAGTTCCTCAACAACCCCGACAACCGATCGTGGATTCGCGCGGTGATCGCCGCGGGTAACACGAACTTCGGTGAGGAGTTCTGCCTCGCCGGGGACATCATCTCGCGCAAGTGTCACGTGCCCTACCTGTATCGGTTCGAGCTGATGGGCACCGACCACGACGTCTCGCGGGTTCGGGAGGGTCTCGTCGAGTTCGCGGCGACTCCTGCCTTCGAGCGCCCGGACTTGTCCGACCCTCTCACTACAGTGACGCGGTAGTCGTTTCATCGTCGAAGCCGCACACGCCGACCCCCACCCCGATCAGTCCTTCACGCCCGTCCGCACACCCCGAAAGCACAGGAGTTCTCGTGTCGCCCACCGCATCCGTCTCCGACGTGACCACCGACACCACCACCTCGGCCAGCAAGTCGGGTGTGCACGCCTCGCCGGCGGGTCACGACCCGGGAGAGCTCGACTACCACGCCCTCAACGCGATGCTCAACCTGTACGACCGCGACGGCAGGATCCAGTTCGAGAAGGACCGCGAGGCCGCGCACCAGTACTTCCTGCAGCACGTCAACCAGAACACCGTCTTCTTCCACGACCTCGACGAGAAGCTCGATTATCTCGTCGAGGAGAACTATTACGAGCCCGAGGTCCTCGCCCGGTACGACCGCGAGTTCGTCAAACTCCTCTTCGGGCATGCCTACGGCAAGAAGTTCCGCTTCCCGACCTTCCTCGGTGCGTTCAAGTACTACACGAGCTACACCCTCAAGACCTTCGACGGCAAACGTTATCTCGAGCGGTTCGAGGATCGTGTCTGCATGGTCGCGCTGACGCTGGCCGACGGTGATACCGCGCTGGCCCGTAATCTCGTCGACGAGATCATGGAGGGTCGCTTCCAGCCGGCCACGCCGACCTTCCTCAACTCCGGTAAGAAGCAGCGCGGCGAGCCGGTCAGTTGCTTCCTTCTTCGTATCGAAGACAACATGGAATCCATTGGGCGGTCGATCAATTCGGCTCTGCAGCTGTCCAAGCGCGGTGGTGGCGTGGCGTTGCTGCTGTCCAACATCCGTGAGCACGGTGCGCCGATCAAGAAGATCGAGAACCAGTCCTCGGGTGTCATCCCGATCATGAAGCTGCTCGAGGATTCGTTCTCCTACGCCAATCAGCTCGGTGCCCGTCAGGGGGCCGGTGCGGTGTATCTGCACGCCCACCACCCCGACATCTACCGCTTCCTCGACACCAAGCGGGAGAACGCGGATGAGAAGATCCGCATCAAGACGCTGAGCCTCGGCGTGGTGATCCCCGACATCACCTTCCAGCTCGCCAAGAACAACGACGACATGTACCTGTTCAGCCCGTACGACGTCGAGCGTGTCTACGGGGTGCCGTTCGCCGACGTCAACGTGACCGACAAGTACCACGAAATGGTCGAGGACAAGCGGATTCGCAAGACCAAGATCAAGGCGCGCGAGTTCTTCCAGACCCTCGCCGAGCTGCAGTTCGAGTCGGGTTACCCCTACATCATGTTCGAGGACACGGTGAACCGGGCCAATCCGATCGACGGCAAGATCACCCACTCCAACCTGTGCTCGGAGATCCTGCAGGTCTCGACGCCCTCGACGTTCAACGATGACCTCTCCTATGCGCATGTGGGCAAGGACATCTCGTGCAACCTCGGCTCGCTCAACATCGCCAAGACCATGGACTCGCCCGACATCGGGCAGACCATCGAGACCGCGATCCGTGGGTTGACCGCCGTCAGCGACCAGACCTCGATCACCTCGGTGCCGTCGATCGAGCACGGCAACAACGAGTCCCACGCGATCGGTCTCGGGCAGATGAACCTGCACGGCTACCTGGCCCGTGAGGGCATCTTCTACGGCAGCGACGAGGGTATCGACTTCACCAACATCTACTTCTACACCGTGCTCTATCACGCCTTGCGCGCATCGAATGCCATTGCGCGCGAACGGGGTAAGGCGTTCGCCGGGTTCGAGCGCTCGAAGTACGCCAGCGGTGAGTTCTTCGACAAGTACACCGATCAGGAGTGGCTGCCGAAGACCGATCGGGTGGCGGAGTTGTTCGCGCAGGCCGAGATCACCATCCCGACCCGCGACGACTGGCGTGAACTCAAGGCGGCGGTGCAGCGTGATGGCATCTACAACCAGAACCTGCAGGCGGTCCCGCCGACCGGCTCGATCAGCTACATCAATCACTCGACGAGTTCGATTCACCCGGTCGCGGCCAAGATCGAGATCCGCAAGGAAGGCAAGATCGGTCGCGTCTACTACCCGGCGCCCTATATGACGAACGACAACCTCGAGTACTACCAGGACGCCTACGAGATCGGCTACGAAAAGGTCATCGACACCTACGCCGCGGCGACCCAGCACGTCGACCAGGGCTTGAGCCTGACGCTGTTCTTCAAGGACACCGCGACCACCCGCGACGTCAACAAGGCGCAGATCTACGCGTGGCGCAAGGGAATCAAGACCCTGTACTACATCCGGTTGCGCCAGATGGCCCTCGAAGGGACTGAGGTGGAAAATTGCGTCAGCTGCATGCTGTAATGCCTCATTCGACGCGATCAGGGCTCAGATGACATGTCCGATCAGCTGGCAATAGGTGGTGTTATTTACGCGATTCGTTTGCGGCGGTCTTACGACTACAGGTACGTCGGTTTGACGACCAAGTCGGCGGAGTTGCGGTTGCGGCAGCACCTGAAGGTCGCGACGTCGGGCAGGAAGACTCCGTTTTACGGCTGGCTCCGTAAGCAGCGTCGAGACGATGTATGCGCCGATGTCCTGGATTGGGTCGACGGTCTGGCGGAACTTGGTGAAGCCGAGGTCGAGTGGATTGCCTACCTTCGGCGTGACGGTCAGCCATTGCTCAACTTGTCCGATGGCGGCCTCGGTCCCATGGGTATCGAGTGGACTCAGGAGATGCGTGAAGCTGCCCGTATCCGCTCAACCGGACGAAAGGGGGTCAGTCGCTTTGCCGTTGAGAATCCGTTCTTTCGCCGAAGTCACTCGGCCGAACAACGGGCGAAGTGGTCCGCAGATCGACGCGGGACCAATCAAGGCGCGCTGAATCCGAACTTCGGCAAGTTCGGTGCAGAGCACCCAAGCTTTGGCCATTCGATGACAGAAGAATCGAAACGGCGCCTCTCGGAGCAACGGCGAGGCGACGGGAACCCGAACTTCGGTCGCAAAGGAAGCGCTGAGACTCGAGCGAAGATGTCAGCTGTGCGAAAAGGGCGACCGATGCCCTCCAGTAAGCGAAGTGCACACACTCGCTATCACACCAACAAGCGTGTATTCAAAGACACATGCCAGTACTGCGTTGAAGACGCAGGGAGAAACCCCAATGGATAAAGAGAGCGACAGTCATTATGTCTGAAAAGCTGAAGCTGGTGAGCCGCGTCTCTGCGATCAACTGGAACCGCGTCCCCGACGAGAAGGACGCCGAGGTGTGGGATCGCCTCACCGGCAACTTCTGGTTGCCGGAGAAGGTGCCGGTGTCCAACGACATCCCGTCGTGGAACACGCTCACCGAGTACGAGAAGCAGCTGACGATGCGGGTGTTCACCGGTTTGACGCTCCTCGACACCATCCAGGGCACCGTCGGCGCGGTCTCGCTCATCCCGGATGCGTCCACCCCGCACGAGGAGGCGGTGCTCACCAACATCGCGTTCATGGAGTCGGTGCACGCCAAGAGCTACAGCTCGATCTTCTCCACGCTGTGCTCGACCAAGGAGATCGACGAGGCGTTCCGCTGGTCGGAGGAGAACGAGCACCTGCAGCGCAAGGCCCAGATCGTCATGGATTACTACCGTGGCGAGGACCCGCTCAAGCGCAAGGTGGCCTCGACCCTGCTCGAGTCATTCCTCTTCTACTCCGGCTTCTACCTGCCGATGTACTGGTCCTCGCGCGCCAAGCTCACCAACACCGCCGACCTCATCCGCTTGATCATCCGCGACGAGGCGGTGCACGGCTACTACATCGGCTACAAGTACCAGCGGGGTCTGGAGGTGCAGACCGCCGAGCGTCGTCAGGAACTCAAGGACTACACCTTCGAGTTGCTCTTCGAGCTCTATGACAACGAGTCCGATTACACCGAGGCGCTCTACGACGAGGTCGGCCTGACCGAGGACGTCAAGAAGTTCTTGCGCTACAACGCGAACAAGGCGTTGATGAACCTCGGCTACGAGGCGATGTTCCCGAAGGACGAGACCGACGTGAACCCGGCGATCCTGTCGGCGCTTTCACCCAACGCCGACGAGAACCATGACTTCTTCTCCGGCTCCGGTAGCTCGTACGTCATCGGCAAGGCGGTCAACACCGAGGACGAGGACTGGGACTTCTGAGGTAGGAGCACGCGCCCGACCGGGTGCAGCGGGGGCGACGAAGGCGAATGATCCGGGGGGATTGTCATGAGTGACGACAAGATCGACTACCGCAAGATCGATGACCGCAAGGCTCGGTCGCACCTGCGTCGGTGAGCGTCGTGGGCGCCGCACCGAAGAGCTGGACCGCGTTTTGGGTATGTGGGGGGATCGGCGTGGCGGCATTCGTGGCCGTCGCGATCTGTGCGGCCGCGCATGCTGCGGCCGGCGTGATCTTCTTCGGCATCTTTGGTGTGGGTTGGAGCGGTCTGGTTCTGCTGACCCTGTGGGGAGCACGATCGGTGATCGGCAGATCTCAGGTCACCGCAGGGCCGGACGGGATCTGGGCGCCGGCCTTTCAGCTGCCGTGGGAGCAGATCCGTGCCCTGGATTTCGTCAGCGGCGGAACCAGCTACGGAAAGATCGATCCGCATCAGACGCACGCGGCACGGCGACGGGAGACGTCGCTTGTCGTCACCTCGCGCGCGGCGAACAAGAACGGGCGACCCCTGCAGTACGGAACGACGCTGCATCAGTTCAACTCGGAGAACTTCGACGAGTTCCGCAGTGCAGTAAGGGCTTTGGCGCCGCACGTCGAATTCTGGACCACGCTCAACGTCAGCGATTACGTCGTCGACCCCACCGCACAGCAGGAGCTTGCCCGGCAGTTTGCTGCGACCGGACGGGTCGCCGTGACCACGCGGCGCGGTAAGGAGAAGATGTACTTCGACCGAAACGGAGTCGGCGCCGACGACAAGTTCGTGCCGTGGACAGCGGGTCACCGGTGTCATCGCGGTGATCGACCTGTACACGACCAACGGCAGAATGGGAAAGAGCTCCGCGCGGACCCCGAAGCTCGTGATCGTCACGAATATGGTCGTACTCGGCGCCCGCGGTCGGCTAGCATGGTCGCCATGTCGATCACCGAAAGGGGCGCTGCGCCTCACCTGAGTTGATGGCCGGCGTTCGCGTCCGCAGGGCGGACGAACTCCGACGTTCCCGACGAGCTCGCCCCCGTTCCTGTTGGGGCCACCTCATTCTGGCGCCGCTGTGGGCCCAGCACGGAGCCAACCTGGGCACCCTGCTGCGTACCTGTGATGCAGTGGGCGCCTGTATGGCGGTGCCACCGCACGACTGGGTGGGTCCGGCCTTGCGACGGGGCAACACCGTTCCGGGCCGCTCATGTATTCATCGCACCGGCAACCCGGTCCGGTGGCTCGAGCGTGAGCGCGCTGCCGGCGCTCACCTCGTCGGCGTCGAATTGGCCGAGGGCGCAACGCGTCTGGCCGACCTACCGATCGCACGGCGACGTACCGTGGTGGTGCTCGGGCACGAACGCACGGGCATCCCCGAGTCCGTCCTCGACGTGCTCGACGACGTCGTCGAGATACCGATGGTGGGACGCGGGGCGAGCTTGAACGTCGCGGTGTCCGGGTCGCTCGTCGCCTACAAGCTCGCGGGATTGGTGTGAGACCGCCCTCAGGGTTCGACGATCCGGTCGTAGAGATCGCCCAACTCGTCGACGGCCTCGGCGATGTCGCCGGGGGCGACGCCGGAGGCCCGCAATGCCGTGCGCAGAGCGGTGCCGTCGAGGTCGGTCAGCGGATTCATCCGCGGCGGCGATGGGAGTGGGGGAGCGGTCGCGCCGGTGCCGTAGAAATCGATTCGCGGTGGCGCGGAATCATTCTCGTCGCCGGTCCGATCTCCGTCACCCTGCGGGGAGGAGTCTCGGGCGGGCGCGAGTTCCTCGATCGCGTCGAGCAACTCCGGCAGCGACGTCCCCATCACCGACAGCAGGGTGGTGGGGCTCCGGTCGATCTCGACGGCCACCTCGTACATCGTCGACAGGACGTGGATGCAGCGTCCGGAGTCGTCGGGGCACGTGCACACCCCGACGATGTCGGCGCTCTCGGTGGGCAGCACCAGTTCACCAACGGTACGCGGCTGCTCACCACGCGCGAGCGACATCACCTCGGTCACACCGTCGGCGGCGCGCAGCAGCGTCGCCACCGTCGCGGTGTCGACGGTGCGGATCTCGATCGTCACCTCGAACGGCTCGAGCTGACTGCCCTCGACCGACGAGGTGACCCGACCCGCGCCGATCGTCAACCGATGCACGTGCCGATCGCGGAAGTACCTGCGCGCCTTGGTGATCTTGCGGCTGTCTACTGCCGCATCGGTGCCGTCGCCGGCGAATCGGCCTTCGGTCACATCGACCAACGCACGCGACCACGGAGTCAGCGCATACCCGCGCACCGGGACCGTACCGCGACGTGCACTCATCGGTGTGCACTCATCTGGGCGCCGCTCATTCGCTCACCGCGTCCTCGCGCAACCGGAACAGTTCGAAGAGTTCGTCGTTGCCGAGGTCGCCCATCCAGGCCTCGCCCGCCGACACCGTCAGCCGTGACAGCTCCCGCTTCTTCGCGATGAGGTCGTCGACGCGTTCCTCGAGCGTGCCGACGCACACGAAGCGTCGCACGTGCACGCGTTGCCGCTGCCCGATCCGATACGCACGATCGGTCGCCTGGTCCTCGACGGCCGGATTCCACCAACGATCCACGTGCACCACGTGATTGGCGGCCGTCAGGTTCAGGCCGGTGCCGCCGGCCTTGAGGGTGGCGATCAGGATCGGCGGACGAATCCCGGTGTCGCCGTGCTGGAATCGGTCGACGAGCCGGTCGCGATCACCGCGTGCCAGGCCACCGTGCAGCAGCGGGATCTCGGTGCCTAGCAACTCGGTGAGCCACGCCGAGAGCAATTCGCCGAACGCGGCGAACTGGGTGAACACCAAGGCCTGATCGCCCTCGGCGACCAGCGTCGTCGCGATGTCGTCGAGCAGTTCGAGTTTCCCCGACCGGTGGACGCCCCGCCGGACCAGCGGTGTGCCGTCGGCCAGATAGTGCGCGGGATGATTGCAGATCTGCTTGAGGCGCGTCAACGCCGCCAACACCGTTCGCCGGCGCAACGCGCGCTGCTGTTTGTCCCGCAGGGCCGCCATCAGATCGTCGATGACCGCGCGGTACAGCGCGGCCTGCTCGACGGTGAGATTGGCGCGCACGGTGATCTCGGTCTTCTCCGGAAGGTCGGTGATGATCGACGGGTCGGTCTTCTCGCGCCGAAGGATGAACGGGCGGGTCAACGCGGCCAGGCGGGCGAGCGCGTCGGGATCACGGTCGCGTTCGATCGGCTCGGCGAAGCGATTACGGAAGGTCGACGCCGACCCCAGCAGACCGGGATTGACCAGGTCGATCACCGCGCGCAGATCCTCCAGCCGATTCTCGACGGGGGTGCCGGTCAGGGCGATCCGGTGATCGGCAGGAATCGACCGGAGTGCTTTGGCCGCTGCGGTTCTCACGTTCTTGACATGCTGGGCCTCATCGACGACGAGATGCCGCCAGGGGTGCGTCGCCAGCAACTCGCGGTCACGGGTGGCGATCGCGAAGGTCGTCAGCACCACCTCGGCGCTGCCGTGGACCGCCGCGAACGCGGCGCCCTTCGCGCGATCGGGACCGTGATGGACCGCCACCGGCATGCTCGGCGCGAACCGCGCCAGTTCGGCAGACCAGTTGCCCACCACCGACATCGGGCACACGATCAGCGTCGGCGAGCGGGTGGCGGTGTCTGCCGTATGCGCTTCGTGGGCGAGCAGCGCGATCACCTGCACCGTCTTGCCCAGCCCCATGTCGTCGGCGAGGACACCACCGATCCCGCGCCGTGCCAGATGCGCCAACCACTCCAGGCCGCGCTGCTGATACGGGCGCAGCGAGGCCGCCAACAGTTCGGGTGGCGGGATCGGTTGTGGGCGCAGGGCTCCGGTCTCGGCGATCTCGTCGAGCCAGTCCAGTCCGCGCACTGCGCTCACCGGTACCGGCAGGGAGTCGGTGTCGCCGGCGACCAACCCGAGCAACTCGCCCATGTCGGGTGCGGCGCCCGATCCGGCCAGCGCGCGCTGGGATTTCACATAGGCGGCCGCCCGGCTCAGCCGGGCGCCCTCGGCGCGCACCCACACACCGCGGATGCGGACGAGATCGCCCTTCTGCCTGGACAACTCGTCCAGATCGGCTTCGCCGAGGGTGATCGCATCCGGCCCATCGCCGAGTGCCAGGCGCCACTCGAACTCCCGGATCTCCCGCAACCCGACCATGCGTGCCGGCGCACCACCGCCCACCACCGGACGTGCCCGCATGGTCAGACTCGGCCGGACCTCGGCGATGGTGCGCGGCAACAAGACCGGGAACCCGGCGTCGGCCAGCGCGGCGGCGCCGGTGGTGAACAGGCGTTCGGCGAGTTCGGTGGGCAGCAGGTAGTCCAGACTCGTCCGATCCGGATCCGCTTGGTGTAGTTCGGGAAACGCCCGGACCGCGGCGGCCAGTTCGGTGGTCACCTCGTCGAGGTCGGTGGCATCGAGCCGACCCGGCAACACCGGCGCCACATGACCGTCGATCGAGCGTCGGCACACCGCAAGGCGCCATCGCAACCGGTCGGGGTCGGTGCGCACACGGTCGATGTCGTCGTCGGGGCCGAGGTCGTCGATCGGCGAGTCCGGGTCGTCGGGTTCGTGCAGCCGGAAGATCAGGCTGGCCTCGTCGGCTGCGGCGCTCGTGCCCCAGCCCGTCCACGCCGACGTCGCCGCCGGGCGGGTGGCGGCCGGCGGTACCGCGCCGTCGCCCACGAGCGCGGCGATCAGCGGCGTGGTGGGATTGGCCGCGCCCAGTCGTGACGCGGAAGCATCGATCCGGCAACGGCATTCGTGATCGACCACCTCGGCCGCGAAGTCCATCAGGGCGGCGGCGCCGCCGTTGTCGGCGAGTGCGCCCGGCGCGCCGCCGGTGATCACCGCACTCCAGGCACGCCACGCCGAGGTCGGCAACGGCGCCCAGCGGAACACCGTCTCGCCGGCGATGTCGGCCAGGGTGGGGGCGACCGCGCCGGCCCCGACGAAGCGCCGGACCCCGTCGACGAGATGCCGATACCAGGCGATGTCGCCGGCGACGGGTAGGGATCGGGTGGCATCGAGGAACGAGACGGCAGAAGCCGTGCCCAGGGTCATCGTGGCGACGAAGTCGCGGCGGCCGGCGTCGTCGATGATGTCGATCTGGCGGCGGAAACGCTTGCCCGCCAACAGTGATCGCAGAGGATCGGGGAGCTCACCCGTGCGGGTGGGGTCCTCCCAGACCGCCAACCCCACACCCGGGCGCCACAGCGCATGCAACCCGGCCACCGACCCGCCCGGAGCCGACGGCTCGCCGGAACGCGTCGCGAGGGTCGATGCCATGGCCTTCAGGGTAGTTCGCGGCCCCGACACGACCGCGAAACGGCTGCCGGCGGTGCCGACCTGCGAGAGACTTCAGGGATGACCAGCACCCACGACGCCCCGAAGACCCACGGTGAGGCGCTCGCCTCCGGCCCCACCGTCTATTCCGGTCAGGAACACTCGGTGGGCAAGGCCGCACGCAAGATCGTGCCTCGCCGAGCCCTCGGAGACTGGGACCCGTCGGCGCGCGGGCACGATGCGCTGCAGACCATCCTCGCGCAGAACGAGACGCGCGATCAGCGGCTCGTCCCCATCCGCCACGGCCGGATGGCGGCGTCACCGTGGACCTACTACCGCGGCGCCGCCGCGGTGATGGCCGCCGACCTCGGTTCCCGGCCGAACACCGGCATCACCGTCCAGCTCTGCGGCGACGCGCACGTCCTGAACTTCGGGCTGTGGAACACCCCGGAGCGAACGCTGGCCTTCGATCTGCGCGACTTCGACGAGACCCTGCCCGGCCCGTTCGAATGGGATGTGCTGCGCTTCCTGGCGAGCCTGGTGGTGCTGGCGCGGGACAACAAGGTCGCCGACGCGGCCGCCACCGAGGCGGTTCGCGCCGGATTCCGCGGCTACCGCACGTGGATGCGCACCTACTCGGGGTGGCCGATCCTCGATGTGTGGGCCGAGAAGTTCTCGGTCGACGAACTCACCGGCTACATCGCCACCCCGGCCAACGGGGCACGGCTGGACAGCGTGATCGAGAAGCGCGCGCAGAAGAGGACCAGCCGGGGAGCCTCGAAGAAACTCACCCACCTCGTCGACGGGCGCCGGATGATCAAGGAGGAGCCGCCCTATCGGGTGCACGCGTTGGCCGACTACACCGACGTCCTCAACGACGTGATCGTCGCGTACTACGCGTCGGTGCCGGAGAACGTGGCGGCACTGCTGCGCCGCTTCGACCTCGTCGACGCCGTGCAGCAGGTCGTCGGGGTGGGCAGCGTCGGGATGCGGGTGTTCCTGAACCTCGCCGAGGAGCACGAGACCGGCGACCCGCTGTTCTTCCAGATCAAACAGGCCGCCCCGTCGGTGTACGAGAAGGTGGTCGCGCCGAGCGCCTACGGCCACCACGGTCAGCGGGTCGTCAACGGCCAGCGCCTGATCCAGAGCGCCTCGGACATGTTCCTGGGGTGGACAACGATCGGGGAGTGGGAGTTCTACGTCCGACAGTTCCGCGATGGCAAGGTCATCCCGGACGGCCCGACCGTGTCGCGCGCGCTGTCGCAGTTCGCGGCCGCATGCGGCCACGTACTCGCGCGGGCCCATGCCCGTAGCGGAGACGCCCGCGCCATCGCCGACTACCTCGGCACCTCCGACAAGGTCGAGGAATCGGTGGTGCGGTTCGCGCACGCCTACGCCGACCAGACCGAGCGCGATCACGCACAATTGGCCGCCGCGGTCGCCGACGGGTCGATCCCGTCGGCGCCGGGCTGGCCCTGAGTACTGCGGGGTTCGGCGACGATGCCGGAGTCGTCAGTTGGTGACCTCGTTGAGTGTGCCGGTGGCCACGTCGAAGACGAATCCGCGCAGTGAACTGGTCTTGGTGACGAACGGGCTGTTGCGGATGCGCGTCAACGATTGCCGCACATCCTCCTCGACGTCGGGGAAGGACTCGGCCGCCCACGCCGGCTTCTGACCGATCTCGTTCTGGATGTCGCGCTTGAAGTCGTCGTCGGTGAACGTGAGCATGCCGCAGTCCGTGTGGTGGATCAGGATGATCTCGGTGGTGCCCAGCAGTCGCTGGCTGATGGCCAACGACCGGATCTCGTCGTCGGTGACGACGCCACCGGCGTTGCGGATGACATGCGCCTCACCCTCGTTGATGCCCAGCGCCCGGTAGACGTCGAGGCGGGCGTCCATGCAGGCGACGATCGCGACGTGGCGGCTCGGCGGCAGGGGTAGGGGACCGGAGAAGGTCTTCGCGTACTCGGCGTTGTTGGCGAGGTACTCGTCGGTGACAGTCATGTGTCCACGGTGCGCGCCGGCACGCCCGGGGCGCGAGGGTTGCGATCACGACGGGCCGAACACATCGGCGTCGGCGCATGTATTTCGCGCCCGGTCCGCTTTGGGCGCTCACTGCCAGCGGGCCAGCAGGTCCTTCGATCGTGCGGCCAGATCGGCCTGCCAGAACGGACCGAAGCTGATCCGTCCGACGCCGAGCTCGGCCAGGTGCGTGAGCGAATCCTCGGCGGGCACGGCGATCGCGTTGACCGGCAACGGCAACGACGAGGTGAGCTCGCGCTGCACCGCGTCGGTGTGTCGGCCGACGGGGTAGAGGCTGCTCGCCCCGGCCTGCGCACAGAGCGTCAGACGTTCGATCGCGCGGGCCACGCGGTCGGTCTCGGCGCCGTCGGCACGCAGGAACAAATCGGTCCGTGCGTTGATGACGACCGGGACACCGGCGGAGTCGGAGGCGGTGCGCAACGCGCCCACGAGTTCGGCGTGCTCTCCGGCGGCGCGCAAACGTCCACCGTCGGCGTGCACGGTGTCCTCGATGTTCAGACCCACCGCTCCGGCGTCGAGTAGTCCGTCGATCAGTGCGGCCGGAGACCGGCCGTACCCCGACTCCACGTCCACAGACACAGGAAGGTCCACCGCTGCGGTGATCTGGCGTACGCGGGTCAGCAGTTCGTCGAAGGTCATGCCCTCGTGGTCGGCGCGACCGATCGAGTCGGCAACCGGATGGGAGCCGACGGTCAGCGCCGCGAACCCGGCGTCGGCGGCCAGGGTCGCCGACCACGCATCCCAGACGGTGGGCAGCACGACCGGGCTGCCGGGCACGTGCAAATCGAGCAGTGTGCGGGCGAGGGCCGCCGGGTCCGGGGTTGTGCTCGCCGAACCGGTCCCGTCAGGAATTGCCATTCAAGGAATCCTTCACGTCGTTGAGTACGAGCCACGCCGCAGCCAGACCTGTTCCGCTGTACCAGATCTCGTCGTTGACCGAGAGGACGCGCTTCCACGTGGGCGCGCCCATGTCCAGCCAGCGATCACTGAGCAGGACATGTTTGCCGTGATCGAGGCCGCCGTCGCCGTCGAACGACACGTAGATGAGGTCGGCGTCGGCGTCGGTGAAGTTCTTGTCGGTGACGGTGAAGCTGTCGGTGCCGCGCTGCGGGGCGGGGCGCTGCACGCCGATCATCGTCAGGATCTGGCCGGCGAAGGTGCCCGTGCCGGCGATGATCTCGGAGTCCTTGGTGAACCGGACGAGCGACACCTGGTTGTGGGCGGCGTCCATCCGCTTGCCGGTCTTGGAGGCCTCGTCGGTGAACTCCTGCAGCAGGCGGGTGCCGTCGGCGGAGCGGCCGAGGGCGTCGGCCACCGCCTGGAAGCGTTCCTGCCAGGTGCCGTCGGGGATGGCCGCGGTCTTGGTACCGGCGAAGGCCTGCGCCGATCCGGCCGTCGCCGGGGTGGTGAGCACGATGTCGGGGGCGGCGGTGCGCACCGCCGATGGATCGGGGGTGGTCCCGATCGCCGGAACGGACGTCAGTTGTGGTCCGAGGTAGGCGGGGATCGTGCCGGGGGCAGCGGTCACGGCGGTCACCTTGGTGCCGATGCCGAGGGCGCAGAGATCATCGAGCAGCGCCGGGTCGGTCACGACGATGCGCGCGGGGTCGGTGCGCGGGTCGGACGCGGTGGTCGGCGCCAGGCAGGTGCGCGAGTAGTCGCGGTCCGCGGAGACGACGTTGACCTCGGCGATACGCGTGGTCGAGGTGGAGATGGTCTTGCCGTCGGGGGTGGTCAGCAGCGGCTGATCGTCGGAGCAGGCACCGAGCACCACGGTTGCGACGCACACCAGCAGCGCCGAGGCGACCACGCCACGCCTGCTCGACCGACTCCGAACACCGTCTCCGGATCCGCGTACGACCCGGTCCTCACCGCCACCCTGCACCCGCCCAACCTAGCAGGGCCCGATCGGCACCCACCCGACCTTGCCGCCGGGGGACCGCGGGGCGTCGCGGGGCGGTCCCACGAGCCCGGCGCGTCGGCTCCGGCGTCGCAGCTGACCTGCGCCGATGATGCTCCCGAAAAATCAAGTACGACGGATCGTAGGACCCACTCGGCCGGGGTGGGTGCAAGGGTTTAGGATCGGTAACCAGCGCTCGGTTTGTTCATGTGCCGACCGGCGGAAATCGCATCCCGACCGGTCGGGCAAGAGGAGGATCTGTGACCGCGGTAGACCAGCCCACCACGCAAGTGGCACCAGTACGTCCGTACCCGGAGCGCCATCAGCCCAAGGGTTCGTTCATCTACAAGCTGATCACCACGACCGATCACAAGTTGATCGGCATGATGTACATCGTCGCCTGTTTCGCGTTCTTCCTCATCGGCGGTCTGATGGCCCTGCTGATGCGTGCGGAGTTGGCGCATCCGGGTATGCAGTTCCTGTCGACCGAGCAGTTCAACCAGCTGTTCACCATGCACGGCACGGTGATGCTGCTGATGTATGCGACTCCGATCGTCATCGGGTTCGCCAACTTCGTGCTGCCGCTGCAGATCGGTGCCCCCGACGTCGCCTTCCCGCGGCTCAACGCCTTCGGCTTCTGGCTGTTCGTGTTCGGTTCGACCGTCGCCATCGGTGGCTTCATCACCCCGGGCGGTGCGGCCGACTTCGGCTGGACCGCCTACACACCGCTCACCGACGCGATCCACTCGCCCGGCGTCGGCGCCGACCTGTGGATCATGGGCCTCGGCGTCTCCGGTCTGGGCACCATCCTCGGTGGCGTCAACATGGTGACCACCGTCGTGTGTCTGCGCGCCCCCGGTATGACGATGTTCCGGATGCCGATCTTCACCTGGAACATCCTGGTCACCACCATCCTGATCCTGCTGATCTTCCCGCTGCTGACCGCGGCCCTGCTCGGCCTCGAGGTCGACCGTCAGTTCGGCGCCCATCTCTACGACCCGGCCAACGGTGGTGTGATCCTCTGGCAGCACCTGTTCTGGTTCTTCGGTCACCCCGAGGTGTACGTCATCGCGCTGCCGTTCTTCGGCATCGTGTCGGAGATCTTCCCGGTCTTCTCCCGCAAGCCGCTGTTCGGCTACTCGGGTCTGGTGTACGCGACGCTGGCCATCGCCGCGCTGTCGGTGGCGGTGTGGGCTCACCACATGTACGTCACCGGCGCGGTCCTGCTGCCGTTCTTCTCCTTCATGACCTTCCTGATCGCGGTACCGACCGGTGTGAAGTTCTTCAACTGGATAGGCACCATGTGGAAGGGCCACATGACGTTCGAGACGCCGATGCTCTTCTCCGTCGGCTTCATCGTGACCTTCCTCTTCGGTGGTCTGACCGGTGTGCTGCTCGCCAGCCCGCCGCTGGACTTCCACCTCTCCGACAGTTACTTCGTCGTCGCGCACTTCCACTACGTGCTCTTCGGCACCATCGTGTTCGCGACCTACGCCGGCATCTACTTCTGGTTCCCCAAGATGACCGGACGCATGCTCGACGAGCGCCTGGGCAAGTGGCACTTCTGGCTGACCTTCATCGGCTTCCACACCACCTTCCTGGTGCAGCACTGGCTGGGTAACGAGGGCATGCCGCGTCGCTACGCCGACTACCTGCCCTCGGACGGCTTCACCACCCTCAACGAGATCTCCACGGCCGGCGCGTTCATCCTCGGACTGTCGACGCTGCCGTTCCTGTGGAACGTCTTCAAGAGCTACCGCTACGGCGAGGTCGTGACCGTCGACGATCCGTGGGGCTTCGGTAACTCCCTCGAATGGGCGACGAGCTGCCCGCCGCCGCGACACAACTTCACCGAGCTGCCCCGCATCCGTTCGGAGCGTCCGGCGTTCGAGCTGCACTATCCGCACATGATCGACCGGATGCGTGCCGAGGCGCACGTCGGCCCGGGTCACGGGCATGACAGCGAAAGCGCCGAGCATGCCCGGCGCGACCCGCTCACCGTCGGCGACCACGAGTCCTCCGCCGACTGACGCGGCGCAGCGCGGTGGGCGACTCCCCGGATTCACACACCACTTCCGCACCCGGATCGGTTCACACCGCTCCGGGTGCGGTCGTGAAGGCGACCCTCCTGATCACCGTCACCGGCCCCGACAAGCCCGGTGTCACCTCGGTGCTCATGGGTGCGCTTGCCGGACAACAGGTTTCCCTGCTCGACGTCGAGCAGGTCGTCATCCATGATCGCCTGACACTCGGGGTGCTCGTCGCGTGCGACACCGACCCCGAGCAGGTGCAGGACGTCGTCGAGCAGGCGATGAGCTCGGTCGGGATGGATGTCCACGTCGAGGTCGGTGGACAGTCCGGTGGCCATCAGCCCTCGACACACGCCGTGGTGCTGCTCGGCAGCCCGGTGACCGCGCGCGCGTTCTCCGCGGTGGCAGCCGAACTCGCCGGGCAGGGCGGCAACATCGACTCGATCCGCGGGGTGGCCGACTATCCGCTCACCGGACTGGAATTGATGGTCAGCGTCGGTGGACGCGACGACGTCGCGGCCGACGCCGCACTGCGCAAGGGCCTTGCGCGGGTGGCCACCCGCTACGGCATCGACATCGCGGTCGAACGCGGGGGGCTCGCGCGACGCGCCAAGCGACTCATCGTCTTCGATGTGGACTCGACGCTCATCCAGGGCGAAGTCATCGAGATGCTCGCCGCCCATGCCGGTCGGGAGGCCGAGGTCGCGGCGGTGACCGAGGCGGCGATGCGCGGTGAACTGGATTTCGCGCAGTCCCTGCATCAACGGGTCGCCGCGCTCGCCGGTCTCGACGCGAGCGTTCTCGACGACGTCGCCTCGTCGCTGGAGCTGACGCCGGGAGCGCGCACCACGATTCGCACGCTGCACCGCCTGGGCTATCACTGCGGTGTGGTGTCCGGCGGGTTCCGGCAGGTCATCGACGGTCTCGCCCATGAGCTGGAACTCGATTTCGTGCGGGCCAACACCCTCGAGGTCGTCGACGGAACCCTCACCGGCCGGGTCGTCGGGGAGATCGTCGACCGGCCGGGCAAGGCCAGGGCGCTGCGGTCGTTCGCCGATCAGGTCGGGGTGCCGATGGAACAGACCATCGCCGTGGGCGACGGCGCCAACGACATCGACATGCTGTCGGTGGCCGGTCTCGGTATCGCGTTCAACGCCAAGCCCGCACTCCGTGAGGTCGCCGACGCCGCGCTCAGCCACCCGTTCCTCGACGCGGTGCTGTTCATTCTCGGCGTCACCCGCGACGAGATCGAGGCCGCCGACGCCGCCGACGGGGTGCTGCGCCGGGTTCCGCTGGAATGACCGACACATCGACCGACCCGGGCTCTGTCGTACCCGACCCGTTCGAGGACGATCACCGTCGGCTGACGGCTTATGTCGGCGGTCACGACGACCCGCCGGATCCCGCCGACGTGCTCGCCATGCAGATGGTGCTGCGCATCGAGAAGGCCGATCCCCCCGACCGCACCGAGCTGCTGGTGGCCGCCGCCCGTGCGGTGGCGCTGCTGTGCCTCGACGACCGATCCGGTGGCGACGGTCCGTGGTCGGCGCCGATGGACGCCTGGTGTGACGCGCGTATCCGCAAGATCGCGCGACGCGCCCGCGGTGCGCAGTGGGTTGCCGCGCAAGAGGTCTGGGGCCTCACCGCCACCGAAGGCGGCGCGCAGGCCCGCGCCCTGGTGCCCGGCCGGGTCGGCGACGTCGACAAGCGGATCTCCCGGTTGCAGATCGGTGGCACCGAGGTCGATGGTGAACTGCCACCGGCGCCCGGCGGCCGCGGGGTGTGTCTGTGGCTGGACCCACGACTGGAGATGACGGTCGGCAAGTCGGCGGCCCAGGTGGGTCACGGCGCCATGCTCGCGGTGAAGCTCCTCGATGAGGCCACCGCCCGCGACTGGCGCGAGGCCGGGTGTCCGCTGATGGTGTGCGCCGCCGACGACTCCACCTGGACACGGCTGCTCGCCGCAGAACGTGCCGGTGAGGCGGTGGCCGTTCGGGATGCGGGCTTCACCGAGATCGCACCGGGGTCAGTGACCGTGATCGCGGAGGTAATCGAATGACGAAAGATCAAGCGGCATTACCGGAGTGGGCGCTACCGCTGAATCTGGCGCCTCACCCGGAGGGCGGCTGGTACGCCGAGACGTGGCGTAGTGAGCTGACGCTGCCCGCCGCGTCGCTGCCCGGATACGACGGTGACCGCGCCGCGGGCACCGCGATCTATTTCGTGCTGTTACCCGGTGAAGAATCGGCCTGGCACACCGTGCGCGGCGCGGAGATGTGGCTGTTTCACCGCGGTGCGCCGGTGGAACTCGATCTCGGCGGTGACGGTGCTGTGCCCCTCGGCGTCGGGCCCACCGGCATCGAGCACACCGAGACGATCGTGGTCGGACCCGACATCGGTGCCGGCCACCGACCGCAGGTACTCGTGCCGCCGGGGCACTGGCAGCGGGCGCGTGCCGTGGGAAACGAAGCGGCGCTGGTCAGTTGCGTCGTCGTACCCGGATTCGACTTCGCCGACTTCCGGCTGGCCTGACGGCGCTCAGCTCGCCGGGACCCGCGCCGGCGCCAGGTGCTCCAGCGTCTGCAGCCACACCTGCCGGTCGGGGGCGATCGACGCGACGATCACCTCGTCGGCGTCGGCATGTCCGGCGAACCAGTCGAGATACTCCCGCACCTCGTCCGGGGTGCCGACGCCGGAATACGTGAGCATCTCGTCGATCTGACGTCCCTGCGGCATCGACAGGATTGCATCGGCTTCCTCGTCGGTGAACTTTCGTCCGCCCCGGCCGAAGAGCGCGGTCACCCGATGCCGCTTGGCCTGGTGGAGCTGGTCGCGGGCGCGCTGCGGATCCTCGTCGGCGATGACGCAGGCCCCGGCGATCACATACGGCTCGGCGAGCTGCTCCGACGGCCGGAACTGCTCCCGATAGATCTGCACCGCCTGGGTGAGGGCGCCGGGCGCGAAATGCGAGGCGAAACCATAGGGCAGGCCGAGCGCCGCGGCGAGCTGCGCACCGAAGAGCGACGAACCGAGGATGTAGAGCGGCACGTCGGTACCGTTGCCCGGCGTCGCACTCATCCCGGGCACGCGCGAGTGCCCGGTGAGATAGCCCTGCAGTTCGAGAACGTCGTTCGGGAAGCGATCGGCGGCGGCCATGTCGCGGCGCAGGGCCGCGAACGTGTTCTGGTCACCACCGGGGGCGCGGCCCAGCCCGAGATCGATGCGACCGGGGTAGAGCTCGCCGAGGGTGCCGAACTGCTCGGCGATCGTCAACGGCGCGTGATTGGGCAGCATCACCCCGCCGGAGCCGAGCCGGATCGTGGAGGTGCGGGCCGCGATATGGGAGATCAGCACCGCAGGCGCCGACGATGCGATCGACGACATGTTGTGGTGTTCGGCGTACCAGATCCGTTCGTAACCCCACTTCTCGGCGCGGATGGCCATGTCGGTCGAGGCGGCCAACGATTGGCCCACGGTTTCTCCGGTGCCCACCTGGGCGAGGTCGAGGATCGAAAGAGGCACACTCATACCTTGATCAAGGTCGTCGGGCGGACGGCTATTCCCTTGCCCGATCCCGACTTTGGTCGTCTCGCGCACACATCGGCCGGTGACGCCGCGCCCGGCACGGCAGGTCCTCGGCGGACCCCGGCGCCAGGCGGACACGCATCGCGATGATGGTGCCCACGGGCGCGGTGAGTAGGGCACGATGGAGTCCGTGACCGCCAGCGATCCCGTGCCCGACGAGCCCACCTCCGACCCCGACCTGTTGATCGATTTCCGTGACGTCGCGGTCGTTCGCGGCGGAACGTCCCTGGTCGGTCCGGTCACCTGGCAGGTCGAACTCGACGAGCGCTGGGTCGTCCTCGGTCCCAACGGCGCCGGCAAGACCACCCTGCTGCGCATGGCCGCCGCCGAACTGCACCCGAGTTCCGGTATCGCCTTCGTGCTGGCCGAGCAACTCGGCAAGGTCGAGGTCCGCGAACTGTCCACGCGGATCGGCGTGGCCAGTGCGGCGCTGGCCGACCGCATCCCCGACGACGAGGTGGTCAGCGACGTCGTCATCTCCGCCGGCTATTCGGTCATCGGCCGGTGGCGGGAGACCTACGACGACGTCGATCGGGCACAGGCGCTCGAATCGCTGGAGTCGATGGGTGCCGAACACCTCGCCGATCGGGCCTTCGGCACCCTGTCGGAGGGTGAACGCAAGAGGGTCCTCATCGCCCGGGCGTTGATGACCGACCCCGAACTGCTGTTGCTCGACGAACCGGCTGCCGGACTCGACCTCGGCGGGCGTGAAGAGCTCGTCGAACGGCTCTCCGCGCTGGCCGCCGACCCCGACTCGCCGGCGATCGTGCTCATCACCCACCACGTCGAGGAGATCCCCGCCGGATTCACCCACGCCATGCTCCTGTCGGAGGGGGCCGTGGTGGAGCAGGGACTGCTGAACAAGGTGTTGACGAGCAAGAACCTGTCGACCGCGTTCCGCCAGCAGATCACCTTGTCGAAGGTCGACGGCCGGTTCTTCGCCCGCCGGTCCCGCCGCGCCGGCGGACACCGACGTTCCGCCGGCTGACGAGTCGCTGCGGTCGATCGGGATCGGCCGCCCCTGGATGCGGTTGTGCCGCGGCCCGGCGATAGTGTCGACGGGTGTCCCGGCACACATCTCGGCCGGGACGGGTTGGAGGTCTTCGATGGCAGGGACGTCGGCACCGCAGGCCGCGCCGTTACGTGACGCGGCGACCGTGGTGCTCGTGCGCGATGGCGGCAAGAACAGCGACGGTGGCGACAACAGCGGTGGCGGGATCGAGGTGTTCCTGCAGCGCCGCGTCAAGCAGATGGCGTTCGCCGGTGGTATGACGGTGTTCCCGGGCGGCGGGGTCGACCCCCGCGACAGCGACGCCGACCTCGCCTGGACCGGACCCGCGCCGCAGTGGTGGGCCGAACAGTTCTCCACCACAACCGAACTCGCGCAGGCTCTGGTCTGCGCCGCGGTACGCGAGACCTTCGAGGAATGCGGCGTGCTGCTCGCCTCGTCGGGCGAGGAGTTCCCCGACCCCGCGACGTTGCGTGACGACCGCGCCGCCCTCGTCGACAAATCCCTGTCGTTCGCCGGTTTCCTCCGCGCCCACGGCCTCACGTTGCGCGCCGACCTGCTGCGGCCGCTGGCGCACTGGATCACCCCGGTCAACGAGAAGCGCCGCTACGACACCCGTTTCTTTCTGGCGGCCGTCCCGCCCGGCCAGGAACCGGACGGTTCGACCACCGAGGCCGACGTCACCCGGTGGGCGAGTGCGCAGGACGCGATCGACGCGTGGTCGGCGGGCAAGCATTTCCTGCTGCCCCCGACGTGGGCGCAGTTGACGGAGGTGGCCCGATACGCGACCGTGGCCGATCTCCTCGACGCCGAGCGCGCCATCGAGCCGATAGAACCGGTGGTGAGCGCTGGAAAGGGCTTGTCGGGCTTGGCTTTCACCCGTTCCGACGACTATTTCGCCGGTCTCGGCGATCAGCTGCCACCCGACATCACCCTCTAGTCCCGATCGTCACGACCAGCCGGCCGGGCTCGGGGGAGTTCCACGCCTGCTCGACGTCGGCGAGCGCCGCGGTGCGGACATCGATCGGGAGCCCACCGGCGGCGGCGAGATCGAGCAGGGCGGGGAGTTCGGCGAATAACAGACGCGGGTCGATCGATCCACCACCCGAGCCCCAGATCGAGATCGGACGCGCGCGCAGGATGGCGGCGTCGAGGGTGATCGACCGGCCGGCCAGTGCGCCGATCTGGACGTAGTCCACGCTGGAGTGGCGTCCGGTGAGGCTGTGCGCCCGTAGGGCTTCCAGCGTCATCTCGGCGACCGGACCCCAGAGGTAATCGAGGATCACGTCGATCCCCTCGGCAAACGCCGCCGCCAGTCGCCCTCGGGGATCGTCGTCGAGTAGCGACACCGTCTGCACCCGCGAGTCTTCGGCGAGACGGGCCAGCACCGCGGCGTTGCGGCCGACCGCGACGACGCGACCGGCGCCCAGGTGCAGGGCGATCCGGACGGCGAGAGTACCGGCGGTGCCGGTCGCTCCGAGAACTGCGACGGTGCCTCCTTGAGGGACACCGGATTTCACCAGCGGCATCCATGACGACATTGCGGGGTTGACCACGGCGGCGGCGGTCTCGCTCGATAGCGCATCGGGGATCGGCACCGCGAATCCCGCGGGCACCACTGTGCGTTCGGCGATGGTGCCGTATGGGTCGGGACATCCGCCGGTGTAGACGCGATGCCCGCCGAGTATGGCCACCCCGTCGACGCCGACGACGAAGGGGAGTTCGTCTCCCGAGGAGTAGTGCGCTCCGCCTGCGATGGAGCGCACGATCTGATGCACCCCGGCGGCGAGCATCTGCACCTCGACGTATCCGTCGGTGGCGACGGGAGTGTCGAGGTCGGCATACACAGGTGGGCGGGTGAGGTCGGTGACGAGAGCTGCTTTCATGAATTACTCCTTTGAACATTGTTCAAAACTTACCTCTGTTAGGATGATTGAACATTGTTCAAGAGTCAAGGGGGATCTGTGGCACGGACGCCGCTGAGCCGGGATGCGATCGTCGACGCCGCCTTCGAGCAGCTCGCGGAGACCGGCCTCGACGGGATCACGGCACGGGCGCTGGCCGGCCGATTGGGCGTGCGCGCCGGTGCGCTCTACTACCACGTCCGCGACATGACCGAGCTGACCGACGAGATGGCCACGCGCATCCTGCGGCGACTGCTCGACGAGCCGATCCCCGACGAGGCCGCCGCCGACTGGCGAGAATTGTTGCGGACCAGTGGACATCGCATCCGTACGACGCTGCTGTCCTACCGTGACGGGGCCAAGTTGGTCTCGGGAACCACGCTGCTCGACGACGATGCCCTGCGCCGACTCGAAGAACCGGTCCGGGTGCTGGCCGCCGCAGGCATGACACCGCTGGATGCGCAGCGAGCACTGGTCGCGCTCAACGCGTTGGTCACCGGGTATGTGATCGAAGAGCAGCACCGGCATCCGGTGCCGGGGGAGAATCGCATCACCGCCGAGGCCCGACGCGCCCGCCTCGACCCCGACGAGCAGCCCCTGCAATATGCGCTCAGCGAGGAGATGGCGACACTGCCGGTTGACACCTTCGACTGGGCGCTGGAAGCGCTCATCGCCGGAATCGGTGTGCGCGTGGGACTCTGAGCGGTCTGTGGTGTCCTCTCTGTGGTGTCACCCTTTGCGGAGTTCTACCCGTCGAGGTCGACGATGTCGGTGTCGTCGGTCGTGCCGCCCGCGGCGTCGTCGCGATCGGCCCACTCGAGGAGGTGATCGAGGCGATGGGCGACGTCGTCGATCTCGGCGTGCAGGTCACCGAGTTCGGCGAATCGTGCAGGCATCGTGGCGATGGTGAAATCGTCGGGCTCGACGTCGGCGATCTCGGCCCAGGTCACCGGCGCCGACACGGTCGCCCGCGGGTTGCCGCGCACCGAGTACGCCGCGGCCATCGTGTGGTCGCGGGCATTCTGGTTGTAATCGACGAACACCGCCGACGGGTCACGGTCCTTGCGCCACCAGGTGGTCGTCACGTCCGCGGGACAGCGACGCTCGACCTCTTTCGCGAATGCCAGTGCCGCACGGCGAACCTGGGGGAACCCCCATTCCGGGACGATCCGGACGTAGATGTGCAGCCCGCGCCCGCCGGAGGTCTTCGGGAACCCGCGGATGCCGAGTTCGTCGAGGACCTCGTGGACGACGCCGGCGACCCGGCGGATTCGTGCGAAGTCGCAGTCGGGCATCGGGTCGAGGTCGATTCGCCACTCGTCGGGCGATTCGGGGTCGGCACGACGGGAGTTCCACGGGTGGAACTCGACCGTCGACATCTGCACCGCCCAGATCACGCTGCCCAGTTCGGTGACGCACAATTCGTCGGCGGTGCGTCCGAACCGGGGGAACCACAGCTCGGTCGTCTCCACCCAGTCGGGAGCTCCGGCCGGAATCCGCTTCTGGTGCACCTTCTTTCCATCCACGCCTTTGGGAAAGCGGTGCAGCATGCACGGGCGCTCCAGCAGCGCGCGCACGATGCCGTCGCCGACGGAGAGGTAGTAGTGCGCGAGATCGAGTTTGGTCTCGCCGCGCTCGGAGAAATAGATGCGGTCGGGGCTCGACAGTCGGATGGTCCGTTCGCCGACGGTGAGCATCACCGGTTCCCCTGCATCGCTCGCTGCCGACGGGGCCATCGCCGCTCCTCTCGGGCCATGCGTCAGCCGACGTCGCGCCCTGATGTGCAGTCTGCCATCGCGGTGGCGTGGGCGACGACAGCGGCGCGTCTGCTCGCGGCGTCGTCGGGCCGCACCGGCAGTGTCTGCACCAGGGCGCTCAGCGTCCACCAGCCGACGACCAGCGAGATGACGCTGAAGAGCAGTTGTTCGGCCCCGGTGCGGTCCAGGCCGGGCACTACCGCTCGGAATCCGGCGATGTTCTTCGCGCACATCGGGTTTCGAGCGTCGATGCCGACCGCGGAGCCGAGTTCGAGGCTCTCGTAGGCCAAGAGCCGGGGCAGGTGCGGGCGCTCGGCGCACCGGTCGAACAGTGCTCCCGCGAAACGGCCGATCGCCTCGGGGCCGGCGCCAGCGGGATCGACCCCCTCGAGAAGGCTTGCCAATTCCCGGGTCAGCACCGCGGTGAACAGGCCGCGCTTGTCGCCGAAGTAGCGGTAGACCCGCTCCTTGTTCACCCCGGCGTCGCGACCGATTGCGTCGAGGCGTGCCCCGGCGAAGCCGTATGCGGCGAACTGCCGGGTGCCGGCGTCGAGTAGTCGGCGTCGCGTCGTCTCGGTGTCCCAGGCCACGAACGAACCATACCGACAGTCCAAACGATTGGTTGGAAACTGAGCGTTGTCGGGTTACGCTGCAATCTCCAAACGGATGTTTGGACATTGTTCGGTCGGGTGATGAGCGTCGGTCCGATGAGGGCCGGTCTGAGGAGAGTGCGATGCGAGCGTTGGTGATGGGTGCCCGCGGTGCGGTCGGTCGAGTGGTGGTCGAGGAGCTGCGTTCGCGCGGGCATGTGGTGACGCGGGCCGGGCGCGACGCCGGAAAGGATCTGATCGGGCTCGATCTGACTCGACTCGATTTGACTGCGCCGGAGGGGCTCCGGACGTTGGCGCACCTGTCGGCGGTGCACGACGTGGTGATCAATGCGTCCGGGGTGGAGACGCCGGCGCTGGCGCGTTGCGGTGCTCCGGCCGTCGTCGAGATCTCGGCGACCTCGGCGTATCTGGCCGCGCTGCGCCGGGCGTTGTGCGAGGACGTCGGCGGGACCACCATGTCGGAGGCGTCGGTGGGTACGGTCGTGACCGGTGCGGGTCTCGTGCCCGGACTGAGCACCCTGCTGATCGCCGAGCTCGACACGGAGCCGGGCGATGACGTCGACCTCGGAGTCGTGTTGGGTACCGGGGAACACCACGGTGCGGCGGCTGTCGAGTGGACCGCCGGGCTGCTCGGTACCCCGGTTCATCACCCGCCCGAGGGATGCCGGATCGTCAATCTTCGGCAGTCCCGTCGGATCACGGAGCCCAGCGGTCGGCGCCGGCGCTACCTGCGGGCCGATTTCCCCGACCATGTCCTGCTCGCGGACCGGGGAGTCCGAGTGCGTAGTCACCTCGCACTGAGCAGCCGGAGTGCGACCGGCGCGCTCGCACTCGCCGGTCGGGTCCCCGCCCTCGGGATTCTCCTCGACCGCGTTCCGCACGTGGGCTCGGACGAATGGCTGGTGGTTGCGCAGAATCGTCGTACCGGGCGCAGCCGGGCCGCTCGTGGGCGCCGGCAGTCGTGGGCGACCGGTGTACTCACCGCGTTCGCCGCCGAACTCGTCGCCGGCGGTGCGGCGCGTGGTGCGGTGACGATGGCCGATCTCACCGACGCCGCCGCGGCGCAGGGACGGCTCGAACGGCCTGATCGTCAGACGGTAGCCTTCGACCATGGCTGAGTTCGTGACTCTGGAGACCTCCGACGACCATCCCGGTGTGGGCACCATCCTGCTCAACCGGCCACCGATGAATGCGCTGAACCGACAGGTCCAGTCCGAGCTGGCCGCCGCGGCCGCACAGGCCACCGACCGTGACGACATCAAGGCCGTCGTCGTCTACGGCGGTCCCAAGGTGCTCGCTGCGGGCGCCGACATCAAAGAGATGAACGACATGACCTATCCGGAGATGGCCAAGGTCGCCGGTCGCCTGCAGAGCGCGTTGGGGTCGATCTCGGAGATCCCCAAGCCCACGGTCGCCGCGATCACCGGTTATGCGCTCGGCGGCGGTTTGGAGGTCGCGCTCGGCGCGGACCGACGTATCGCCGGCGACAACGCGAAGCTCGGCGTCCCCGAGGTCCTGCTGGGTGTCATCCCCGGTGGTGGCGGTACGCAGCGTTTGGCCCGTCTCGTCGGACCGGCGAAGGCCAAGGACATGATCTTCACCGGCCGGTTCGTCGGCGCCGACGAGGCGCTGCGGATCGGGCTCGTCGACGAGGTCGTGGCACCCGATGAGGTCTACAACGCGGCCCTGGCGTGGGCCGGCCAGTTCGCCAACGCGGCATCGGTGGCGCTGGCCGCCGGGAAGAAGGCCGTCGACCAGGGGCTGGGAGTGGACCTGGCGACCGGGCTGAAGATCGAGGAACAACTGTTCGCGGCGCTCTTCGCCACCGAGGACCGCAAGATCGGAATGGAGTCGTTCGTGGAGAACGGCCCGGGGAAGGCCCGGTTCACGGGTAAGTGAGCCGCGCAGAGGGAGAGGGACACATGACGACCACCGAGAACGAGCCGGAGACGGACAACGAGACTGGCGCCGGGTCGCCGGTCGATCCGGCGCCCAACCCGCACGCCAGCGCCGAGGAGGTCGCGGCGGCGCTGACCGACACCAAGCTCGCGCAGGTGCTCTATCACGACTGGGAGGCCGAGACCTACGACGAGAAGTGGTCGATCAGCTTCGACGAACGCTGCATCGACTATGCGCGCGGCCGGTTCGACGCGGTGCCGGCGGCAAGTGTTGCTGCCGCCGGGAGCGCAGCGAGCGGGCTGCCCTATGGGCGGGCGATGGAACTCGGTTGCGGCACCGGCTTTTTCCTGCTGAACCTCATGCAGTCCGGGGTGGCCGAGAAGGGGTCGGTGACCGACCTGTCGCCGGGCATGGTGAAGGTGGCGCTGCGCAACGCCGAGAACCTCGGACTCGAGGTCGACGGCCGGGTCGCCGATGCCGAGAAGATCCCCTACGACGACAACACCTTCGACCTCGTCGTCGGACACGCTGTGCTGCACCACATTCCGGACGTCGAGCAGGCGTTGCGCGAGGTGTTGCGGGTGCTCAAGCCGGGCGGGCGGTTCGTCTTCGCCGGTGAGCCGTCGACGATCGGTGACTTCTACGCCCGGTGGATGAGCCGGGCCACCTGGTACCTGACGACGAACCTCACCAAGCTCGGTCCGCTGCAGTCGTGGCGCCGTCCGCAGGAGGAGCTCGATGAGTCCTCGCGCGCCGCCGCGCTCGAGGCTGTCGTCGACATCCACACCTTCGATCCCGACGAGTTGGCGGGTATCGCCCGGTCGGCGGGAGCGTCGTCGGTGCAGACCGCGACCGAGGAGTTCGCCGCGGCGATGCTCGGCTGGCCGGTCCGTACGTTCGAGGCCGCGGTGCCGCCGGGCAAACTCGGTTGGGGCTGGGCCGGTTTCGCGTTCGGCTCGTGGAAGCGCCTGACGTGGCTCGACGAGAACGTCCTGCGCAAGGTCGTGCCGCCGAAGTTCTTCTACAACGTCGTGGTGAGTGGGTACAAGCCCAGTTAGCCCCAATACCGTTCAGTTAAGCGGGCCGGTTGTGTAGATCGGTGACTGTGTCGGTTGCGGCCAGGAGGCGTGGTGAGCGCG